>CABULX010000080.1 GCA_902492545.1 uncultured Collinsella sp.
AGACCGCCAAAATAGCTACTCAGCAGCTCGCGGCATTCATCCGCCAGGACCCCAGCCGTCACGTTAAACCGATGATTCAGGCGCGAGTCGGCATTCAAATCGTATAGGGATCCCAACGCGCCCGCCTTGGCGTCGCTCGCGCCATACACGCAGCGCCCCACGCGCGCGTTAACCATAAGGCCTGCGCACATGCAGCAGGGTTCCAACGTCACATAGACCGTACAGTCGGAAAGGCGCCAGCGACCGAGCGACCGAGCGGCAGCGCACAGGGCCGCGAACTCTGCATGAGCCGAAGGATCCTGGTCGAGCTCGCGACGATTATGCGCCCGCGCGACAATCTCGCCGTCGCGCACCACTACGGCTCCGATGGGCACCTCGCCCACCGCAGCAGCGGCGCGCGCCTCGGCCAGCGCCTCGCGCATGAACTTCTCGTCGATTTCGGTGATCGTCATCGTTCGCCTTCCCTGTTGCAAATTCAAAACGATGCTATCATTACGACTCACGGAGAGATGGCAGAGCGGTTGAATGCGGCGGTCTTGAAAACCGTTGAGCGCGAGAGCGTTCCGGGGGTTCGAATCCCCCTCTCTCCGCCACTTTAGTGATCCACCGGTGTCATGGTCCGCTCAAACAGTGCATCGACCACGTCGGCTATCTCAGGTCGACGCTCAAGATCGTGGCCCGATTCCCACCATATCGTGAAAAGTCGAATAATACCGCCGGCGACAAACTCAGACGTCGTCTCAAGTGACACGGGGGCCAGGGCATCCTCGGCAAGCACGTTCATCACACGCTCGCGGATGGAGCGGGCAATGCGGTCGCAAATAACGTTGGTCAACATGCCCGACATGCTGCTTGCCAAAATGTTATCCATGAGCTGCTCGTGCGCCAGAATCAAATCCATGGCATCGTCCAAAATCGCGTGCCGAAGCGCGCGCACGTCCTCGGCAGACACTGCGCCGGCCTCATCGGGCTGTTTTTGCGGCAAGCCCGACATAAGCTCATCGATATAAAAGGCAAAGTAATCGTTCTTGTCGCGAAAGTGCTTGTAGAACGTCGTACGGCGAATCATGGCGCGGTCGCACAGCATGGCAACCGTCAGGTCCTCAAAACGATGCTCCTCGAGAAGCTCGGTGAAAGCATCGAACAGGGCGCGGTAGGTTTTCTTAATGCGAAGGTCCACTGGTATCGCCATCCTCAGGGCAAAGACAACACTCGTCAATCTGTCGCATATCTTACACCTGTACCTCGCACGCTTTGCCCCGGTGCCAACCCCGCCGAAAACACAACGCTTACCGGAAAGTTCGGCACGGCAAAACGTTGCGGGTATACTAGTAGCGTTATACCAACGGCAGCTGGCGCATGCCGCCGCGGCCATTCGAAACGGAGACATCATGATTACCGTCATCATCGGCATCGTTGTTGTCATTGTGATTGTCTGCGCCATCGCCGGCATCTACAACAACATGGTCACCAAGCGTAACCGCATCGATAACGCCTGGCAGAACATCGATACGCAGCTGCAGCGCCGCAACGACCTGATCCCCAACCTGGTCGAGACCGTCAAGGGCTACGCCAAGCACGAGCAGGAGACGCTCTCCGCCGTGATCAGCGCGCGTAACACCGCCGTCAAGGCCACCACGCCCGAGGCCAAGATGGAAGCCGACAACGTGCTGACCGGTGCGCTGCGTCAGCTCTTCGCCGTAGCCGAAGCCTACCCCGATCTTAAGGCAAACACCAACTTTACGCAGCTGCAGGCATCGCTCGAGGATACCGAGAACAAGATTAGCTATGCACGCCAGAGCTACAACGACTGCGTGCTCAGCTACAATAACGCCATTCAGACGTTCCCGGCTGTCATCTTTGCCGGCATCTTCCAGTTTAAGGAGCGCCAGGGCTTCGAGGCCGCCGAAGCAGCCCGCCAGGCCCCGACCGTCAAGTTCTAGTAGTTTGGCAGCGCATCCTTAATCGGCCAAATGCATAAACCGCCCCGTCGAATGCATACTTCGACGGGGCGGTTTCCTTTTTCGCGAAGGTCCCCCTCTAAGCGCCGTGCATTTTTAGGAGTATTCAACATAGCCAAGAGCTTCGGGCGCCACGATAAATGCCAAAGACCGCGAATGTCCCTGCAAATCAAACGCTGTCAGCCCATAACCCCGCCCATCATCCGTAGAAAACATCGAGAAATCCCGATTTTTTGCCCGAGGTCGGTATGCAGGGGCCTTCGATTGCAGAATACTCGCAAAAATGCACGTCGCCACCACCCCCACATGGCGCGAAGCAAAACACAAGCGCGGCCTAAAAGGCCGCGCACCATCTTTAATTCAAATCTATATTGCCCGTACGACAGCGCCAGGGTGACGCAGGCCCGAGGGCGACCTTCCTTTCCGGCGCACTCCGCAGGACGAAAGAGCCTCCGCCGCACGAAGTGCGCAGCGGAGGCTCTTTCATGTCCGAGGACGCGCCGGAAAGGAAGGTCGCCCTCGGGCCGGACATATCCGTAAGACAAATTACGCGACGGTGTAAACCCAGTTGTGCTTATCCTCGACAGCACCGGACTGGATGCCAGTCAGGGTCTCGCGAAGCTTCTTCATCACAGGGCCGATCTCGGTGTAGCCAGCCGGGAAGGTCACGGTCTCGTCGGCGCCGTAAACCTTGTTGTCAATCTCGCCAACCGGAGAGATGACGGCAGCGGTGCCGCACAGGCCGCACTCCACAAAGGTACCGGCCTTGACCTCGGCCCACTCGACGGGACGCTGGTCAACGGTCATGCCCAGGTCCTGAGCAACCTGAACGAGCGAACGACGGGTGATAGAGGGCAGGATGGAGTCGGTGTGCGACTGCGGAACGACGAGCGTGCCATCCTCTTTCACGAACAGGACATTGGCGCCACCGGTCTCCTCGACATAGGTGCGGGACTCGGAGTCGAGATACAGGTTCTCGGCATAGCCCTCGCGATGGGCCTCCATCGTGGGCTTGAGGGACATGGCGTAGTTCAGGCCGGCCTTGATGTTGCCGGTGCCATGCGGTGCTGCACGGTCATACTCGGAAACGCGCAGCTTGACGGGCTTGAGGCCACCCTTAAAGTACGGACCGACCGGAGTCACGAGAATACGGAACGTGTACTCAGGAGCGGGAGCCACGCCAATCACGTCACCGGAGCCGATCATAAACGGACGGACATACAGAGTCGCGCCGGAGCCGAAGGGCGGAACCCAGGCGGCGTTGGCAGAAACGACCT
The DNA here is from genome assembly GCA_902492545.1 of uncultured Collinsella sp. Classification (GTDB taxonomy): domain Bacteria; phylum Actinomycetota; class Coriobacteriia; order Coriobacteriales; family Coriobacteriaceae; genus Collinsella. Next base: position 3,239 of record CABULX010000080.1, read on the forward strand.
GCTTAACGGCCTCAACGAACTTGTCCTTGGGGAACGGGGGCATCTCGAGGCGCTGGGCAGAGTTATACATACGCTCGGCGTTCATGTCGGGACGGAAGCAGACGATGCTGCCGTCCTCGGCGGTGTAGGCCTTCAGGCCCTCAAAGACCTCCTGGCAGTAATGGAAGATGCCACCGCACTCGGAGACATGCAGGGTGTGGTCGGTGGTCAGGCCGCCCTCGTCCCACTCGCCATCCTTCCAATGAGCCTCGTAGCTGTAATCGGTCTTCATGTAGCCAAAGCCGAGGCTACCCCAATCGATATCCTTCTTCTCGACAGTCATATGTCGCTCCTTACATACACAGTTGCATACTCGCGAACCCGCACGCAAGGACCGAGGCCGACCGCGTCGCAACGTCGCACGCCCGGAGCGTAGAGCCGGACGGGACACGCAAACGGCATCAAAGCCGATGGCACGTCGATTCGCATGCACGAGATTGTACTCCGCACGCGCGTCGGATAAAACGTTTTTCTTTAACTAACTAAAGTATTTTCATTTGACCGAAGCTAAAGAGGCCCGCCACCGTAAGCGGTGACGGGCCTCAACTGTACGGTCTGCGCGCTGGCTCGAGCTAGGCGTTCTTTTTGCCCAGCTTAGCCTTGACCAGACCGACCACGGTCGGGATGATCGACACGGCAACGATGCCAACGATTAGCAGCTCAAAGTGCTCCTGTACAAAGGGAATGCCACCAAAGAAGTAGCCCAGCAGTGTAAAGAGCGTTGACCAGGTAATGCCACCCAGCACGTTAAAGATGACAAAGTTGCGCCAGTGCATGCCGCCCATACCGGCAATAAAGGGCACAAAGGTGCGGATAAACGGGAAGAAGCGACCCAGGAAGATGGCCAGGTGACCCCACTTGTCCAAGAAGTCCTCGGACTTTTTGATGCGCTCGGGCGTCATGGCCTTGACCTTGCCCGAAGCGATGATCTTGCGGCCAAAGAAGTGACCGATCATAAAGTTGCACTGATCGCCCAAAATGGCAGCGGCCCATGCGGTGGCCAGAAGCGCCACGATGTTAAAGCCGCCGTTGTGGGCAAAGAAACCCGAGGCGAACAGCAGCGAATCACCGGGAAGGAACGGGAAGAACACCACGCCCGTCTCGATAAAGATGATCAGGAATACGCAGCCGTAGGCCATAAGCGGGCCGGCGGCGATCCAGCTGGCAATCGCGGTGCGCGGGTCTTTGAGCAGCTCGGCAATAAAATTGATGAAACCCATGAAGTAAAACCTCTCAGTTGTGGGCGCGGATACGTCCAAGTTGACCAGTATACGGTTGCGGTGCCCCCTCGTGCGCAACCCCACAAAAGCATGACTCCATTACCAGCAAGTTTGCATAACTGACACTTGTAGCGCAAAGCCGCCAAGATTGTCCTTTTTAATCCCTAGCGAATCGCTATACTTTATTGAATCGCATTGCCATGGCGCTAAGGGAGGGCGGCCGGTGAGCTTTATCAATACCATTCGCGAGGACATCAAGACCGTCCAGGCGCAGGACCCCGCCGCGCAAAACGGTCTGGTCATCTTCCTTTCCTATCCTGGCCTGCACGCCAAGTGGAACCACGTGCCCGAGCACTGGCTGTGGGAGCACGGTCATCGCTCGCTCGCCCGCGTGCTCTCGCAAATCACCCGCCACATCACCGGCGTCGAGATTCACCCTGCCGCGCAGATTGGCAAGCACTTCTTTATCGACCACGCCATGGGCGTCGTCATCGGCGAGACCACCATTGTGGGCGACAACTGTGTGCTCTACCAGGGCGTCACGCTCGGCGGCACCGGCAACGAGACCGGCAAGCGTCACCCCACCCTGGGCAACAATGTCACGGTGGGCACGGGCGCCAAGGTGCTCGGCAACATCCGCATCGGCAACAACGTCAAGATCGGCGGCAACTCGGTCGTCGTTAAGGACGTCCCCGACAACTGCACCGTCGTGGGCGTGCCGGGACGTATCATCAAGCGCAACGGTTGCCGTGTGTTCGAGGAGAGTTTCGACGCCAAGCAGCATCGCGAGTACATGCCCGATGACGCCGCCGAGCAGTCCGCCCTCAACCGCCAGGGCATCACCGAGAATGCCCGCCGCGTCAAGGAACTCGAGCGAGAGGTGGCCGAGCTCAAGGCCCTCGTCGCCAAGCTCGTGGACGAACGCTAGGAACGCAAGCGGCACAAAATGACATCGGCATCAACGCAAAGGCGCGCCAGGGAATTCATCCCCGGCGCGCCTTTTTTCGATGTGACATGTGGGACTGTCCCTTTGTCACATTATGCGAACTGGCTCAGATAGAGGTCGGCATAAGCGCCCTCGGCTGCGAGCAGCTCCTTATGCGTGCCCTGCTCGATAATGTTGCCGTGGTCCATGACCAAGATCAGGTCGGCGTCCACGATCGTCGACAGGCGATGCGCGATCACAAAGCTCGTGCGCCCGCGCATAAGCGCGTCCATGGCGCGGCCGATAGCAAGCTCGGTGCGCGTGTCCACGCTTGAGGTCGCCTCGTCCAGGATGAGAATCGCCGGGTTGTTGAGCAGCACGCGCGCAATGGTCAGCAACTGGCGCTGGCCCTGGCTGATGCTTTCGGCATCGTTGGCCACGCGCGTGTCGTAGCCCTGCGGCATGGTGCGCACAAAGAAGTCAACCTGGGCGGCGCGCGCAGCCGCAACAATCTCCTCGCGCGTTGCCTCGGGGCAGCCGTAGGCGATGTTCTCGGCAATCGTGCCGTCGAACAGCCAGGCGTCTTGCAGCACCATGCCAAACTGCTGACGTAGCTCGCCGCGATCCATGCGGCTCGTATCCACGCCGTCGAGCGTAATACGCCCGCCGTCAATCTCGTAGAAGCGCATGAGCAGGTTGATGAGCGTCGTCTTGCCTGCGCCCGTGGTTCCCACCACGGCAATCTTCTGGCCCGGCTCGGCGGTAAACGACACGTCGCGCATAAGCGGCTTGTCGGGCGAATAACCAAAGCGCACGTGCTCAAAGGAGACGCGACCCTCAACGCGACCCGGCAGCTTGGCGGCCTCGTCCGGCAGCGGATCGGCCTCCATCTCGGGCTCATCGAGCAGGTCGAACACGCGCTCCGCACTCGCCAGCGCGCTCTGCAGCGAGTTAAAGGTAAACGACAGCTGCGTCATGGGTTCGGACGCCTCGTAAATAAACTGGAAGAACGCCTGGAACACGCCGACGGTCATGTGACCGGCAACCAGCATGCTGCAGCCCACAAGCGCAATAACGATCTGCGCCAAACGGCCGATAAAGCGCACCGCGGGGCCGACGGCATTGATCATAAAGTCGGCCTTGGTGCTCACGCGCGCCAGCTCGCCCGAGGCCTGGTGCACCTCGGCAGAGCTCTGGTGCTCGCGGTTGAATGCGCGAATCACCAAACGGCCCGAATAGCCTTCCTCGACCGCGCTCGTAATCTTGGACACCCACTCCTGGCGCTCGCCCGTCACATCGTGCGTGCGGCGCGAAACGACCTTCGTCACCAGCAGCGACAGCGTCATAAAGAACAAAAAGACGAGCGTGAGCGGCACGCTAAACACGAACATCACGATCACAGCGCCCACCACGGTACCGATCGACACCAGAAGCTGCAGCAAGCCGCGCTGCATGCTCTCGGACATCTTGTCCAAGTCGTTGGTCGCACGGCTGACGACCTCACCGGGACGATGCGCGTCAAAGAAGGCAAGCGGCAGACGGTTGAGCTTTTGCGCGATGCGGTTGCGCAGGCGCAGATTGAGACGCTCAGCGACGCTCGACATCAAAAAGCTCTGGAGCGCGTAGAACGAGGCAGCGGCCGTCCAAATCATAAAGTAGATGAAGATGGTCCTGCCGCAGTTCTCCCAGGTGATGTTGAAGGGTGTGTCGTTGGCAAACGCCACCTGAATGTGGCTCCACAGCTCATCGATCACGCGGGCGCTATATGCCGGCGCAGCGGTGTTAAAGATGGCATAGAACACAATGCTCGCGAACACGATATAGAAGCGCCAGTGGTCGCCGGCAGCCTCGCTCCACAGGCGGCGCACCGTCGCCCAGGTATCCCGAGGCGTCTCGTCCTCGTCGCCATCGTCCACGTCGCGCATGCGTTCCGCCTCGGCTCGGGCGCGCTCATCCTCCGCGCGCTCGTTTTCCTCATAGAGCGCCTGGCGGCGAGCCTCGCGCGCGGCTGCGGCCTTGGCGGCTTCATCCAGCTCGGGCGCTACGACAGCCTGGTCGACCGTTTTATCGGCAGCGTCCGCAGCGACGGCATCGACAAGGCCGCCTTGTTTCCTGAGCTCCTCGGTCATGCTACTCACCTCCCTTCATTTGCGATTCCGCGATGGCGCGGTACACCTCGCAGGTTTCCATAAGCTCGCCATGCGTGCCCAGGCCCACAACCTCGCCGTCCTTGAGCACGACGATCTGATCGGCGTGCAAGATCGTCGAGATGCGCTGCGCGATGATGAGCACCGCAGCGTCACGCGTCTCGTCTTGCAACGCATGGCGCAGGGCGGCATCGGTCTTAAAGTCCAGGGCCGAGAAACTGTCATCGAAGATATATAGATCGGCATGCTTCATGAGCGCACGGGCGATGGCCAGACGCTGGCGCTGGCCGCCCGAAAAGTTCGTGCCGCCCTGCGCCACCGGGGTATCGAGCCCCTGCGGCTGATCGAGCACAAAGGTGCTCTGGGCAACCTTGAGCGCGTGAAGCATGTCGGCCTCAGTCGCGTCTTCGTTGCCAAAGCGCAGGTTGCTTGCCACGGTGCCAGAGAACAGCCACGCCTTCTGCGGCACGTAAGCGATATGCCCGCGAATCTCGTCTTGCGAAAGATCGCGCAGATCGGCGCCGTCCAGGCGAATGGCGCCCTTGGTGGCATCGTGGAAGCGCAGTAAGAGCTTGGCCACCGTCGATTTGCCCGAGCCCGTCGAGCCGACGATAGCGGTCGTCTGACCGCGGCGACAGGTAAAGTTCAGATCGCACAGCGTGTCCTCGTCGGCATCGTCGAAACGAAACGACATGTGGTCGAACACGGCCACCGCGCTGGCCCCATCTGCGAACTCAGGCGCCCCGTCGCCCAGCGTAGCCTTGCCGTCCACAATGCTCGGCTCAATCTCCAACACCTGTTGCGCGCGGTTGAGGCACGCCGCAGCGCGCGGAAGCGTCAGAATCACCATCTGCGCCATCATCACAAAGAAAAGGATCAGGATCGCGTATTCCAGTACGGCCGAGATGCTGCCGATTTGCATGGCACGGGCGCCCACGCGGTTGCCGCCCACCCACAGCACCGCCACCTCGGCGATGTTCATCAAAAAGAAGCTGGAGCTGTCGAGCCCCACAAACAGGTGGTTGACTTTGATGGCGTTGGCGGCGTAATCGCTAAACACCTCGTCCAGGCGCTGTTCCTCGTGGCGCTCCTTATTGAAAGCGCGAATGACGCGAACGCCCACGATGTTCTCGCGCAGCACCACATTCATACGGTCGATAAAGCTCTGAAGGCGCATAAAAATCGGCGCGGCGTTAGCCACCGTAAAGACCGCCGCCACCAACACGATCGCAACCACCACGCCCAGCAGCGTTCCCATGGCGGGATCGATGAACCAAGCAAAAATGATGCCTGCCACGGCCAAGAACGGCACCGGCAGCACCAACTGAATCGTCTGAAGGACAGCTTGCTGAATCACGTTGATGTCGTTGAGTGAGCGCGTGATCATCGAACCCGTGCCAAAGCGCTCAAAGTCGCTGGCGGACAGCTCGAGCGACTTGTCGTACACGGCATTGCGGATATCGCAGGCCACGTTGGCGGCCAGGCGCGCCGAAAGATAGCAGCCCAACACCGTGCCGCCGCTGGCCATGCCGGTCGCGATAAGCATGTACAGGCCGTTGCGTAAAATATAGTCGATGTCGCCCGTGGTAATACCGGTGTTGACCATGTTCGCCAGCATCGTGGGAACCAACAGCGTACCGACGTTATCTATCAGCACCGCAAACAGCGTCACCGCAATCAGACCGCGGTACGGCCTCATAAACCTCATTAAGAGTCGCATGTGTCCCCCTCGCCCTTATCGTCAGCCTCGTTCTCGGCGGCCACTTGCCGTTTAAATGCCTCGCACTCTTCGTTAAGAACATGGGAGAACTTACCGACCAAGCGCATGATCTCGCGCTGTTCCCACGGCTCGAGCGCCTCGAATGCCTGTTGCTCGGCTTTTTGCGCCGGCAACGCGTAGCGCTTGGCAAACTGCACGCCTTCTTCGGTCAGTCGCACAACCTTGTTCTTACGACTGCCCTCGGCAAACTCCAACGTCGCAAGCCCTCGCGCCCTAAGCGTCTTGATCGCCGAATTGATGGTCTGTTTGCTGTAGAACCATTCACTCGTCAGCCGACTCACGGCAACGCTTCCGCCCGCCGCACTCGTGTCGACGAGCATCCAGTAGGCGCAGTCCGAAAGACCGCAGGCGCGCGCGAACTCCGAATAGATACGGTCAAGCCCGTTGAGCATCCGGTCGAAATCGACCGGGCTAACTGCACTATTCATCTCTCCCACCATTCGATAGTCCGAGTTTTGACCAATTAATATCTCTACATTAGTCCGAGTTTTGACTATCGTCAACAAGCTCGTTGTTTATGGTCGGCTCTACATAAGCATATCGACAAAAAAGACCGCCGGCGCGGGGGCGGCGCCGGCGGTTGCGAGAGAATATCGAGTGTTGGCTGTTAAGCAGCGACGGCCTCGTAGACCGTGGCGCCCGAGAAGCTGTCGTGCAGGCTCTTGCCGCAGATCCACGGCAGTTCGACGACCTCGCAGACCGTGTTGACTAGCTCGGAGCAGTCAGTAAAGTGGCCCTTATCGTTGAGGGCCTCGCAATCCTGAACACGCCAATAGCCATCGGTGTGCGTGATGTAGTACTCGTGATCGTTGATCGACACGAAAGCGCGCGTCTTGGAACGCAGCAGCTTCAGAAATCCTTCGAAGTCGGTCTCGACGACATCTCCAGCCTGGAACATGATGTTACCTCCTGGCCCGGCGCCACCACGGCGCATTGATAAACGTTGGTACTCCTTTAGTAAAACCTTTATCAGAGGTTATGCGTTCGTCATTTAGGCAAGTGGTAAAAAACCGCAGGGTAGACGGGATAAAACGTTTAACCATCCCACCGGTTTGTCACATTCTG
>CABULX010000081.1 GCA_902492545.1 uncultured Collinsella sp.
GCAAAGCTGGCAACAATACTTCTCGAACAACGTGAAGCCGCCCCGTAGGGCGGCCACCCCAAGAGAGGTGATTCCATGAGAATCGATAAGCTAGCAATGACGTCGCGCGAGGCGCTGCAGACCGCCATGAGCACGGCTGCCGACGCGCAGGCCGGCGCGGTGGAGCCGATTCACCTGCTGTCTGCCCTGCTCGGTGCCGGCGAGCGCAACATCTCCGTGATCATCGAGCGCATCGGTGCCGACCCGGCCCAGCTCGCGCGTTCCACGCAGGATGCCATCGACCACGCGCCCAAGGTTTCGGGCGAGGGTCAGCAGATGGGTCTTTCCAACGAGCTCGTTCGCGTCATCGAAAAGGCCGAGAAGAAGGCCACCAAGATGGGCGACAGCTTTGTGGTGACCGAGCATCTGCTGATGGCACTTGCCGAGGACAAGGGCGAGGCCGGCCGCGTTCTGCGCGACGCCGGCGTGACCAAGGAGCGCATCGAGCAAGTCTACGAGGAGCTGCGTGGCGATGACCGCGTGACGTCTGCCGAGGACAAGACCCAGTTTGAGGCGCTGGAGCAGTACGGACGCAACATCTGCGACCTTGCCCGCGCCGGCAAGCTCGACCCTGTCATCGGCCGTACCGACGAGATCCGTCGTACCATCCAGGTCCTGTCCCGTCGCACCAAGAACAACCCCGTGCTCATCGGTGAGCCGGGCGTCGGTAAAACGGCTATCGTCGAGGGCATCGCCCAGCGTATCGTGGCTGGCGACGTGCCGAGCACCCTGCGCGACCGCGACCTTATCGAGCTTGACATGAGCGCGCTAGTCGCCGGCGCCAAGTACCGCGGCGAGTTCGAGGACCGCTTGAAGGCCGTGCTCAAAGAGGTGCAAAAGTCCGAAGGCAAGGTCATCCTGTTCATCGATGAGCTCCACACCATCGTGGGCGCGGGTGCCACCGAGGGCTCCATGGACGCCGGCAACATCCTGAAGCCCGCACTCGCCCGTGGCGACCTGCACGCGATCGGCGCGACCACGCTTGACGAGTACCGCAAGTACATCGAGAAGGACGCGGCGCTCGCGCGTCGTTTCCAGACCGTTATGGTGAGCGAGCCTACCGTCGAGGACACCATCTCGATCCTGCGTGGCCTCAAGGAGAAGTACGAGATCTTCCACGGCGTGCATATCACCGATAGCGCGCTCGTGGCGGCTGCCGACCTCTCCGATCGCTACATCGCCGACCGTTTCCTGCCCGACAAGGCCATCGACCTGGTCGATGAGGCCGCAAGCCGCCTGCGCATGGAGCTCGACAGCATGCCGGTCGAGATCGACGCCACCACGCGTCAGCTCACCCAGCTGCAGATCGAGGAGCAGGCACTCATGAAGGAGACCGATGACGCCTCCAAGGAGCGTCTGGAGGCCCTACGTCAGGAGATCGCCGAGGTCCAGGAAAAGCTCAACGTGCAAAAGGCCGGCTGGCTCAACCAAAAGAACGCCATCGACCACGTGCAGGAGCTTAAGGGCCAGCTTGACGAGGCCAAGAGCGAAGAGGAGCGTGCAACGCGCAACGGCGACCTGGGCCGTGCGTCCGAGCTGCGCTTCTCCGTGATTCCGGGCCTGCAGCAGCAGATTCAGGATTCCGAGGCTGCGCTCGAGGCACAAAAGCAGCAGGACGGCGAGGGCCTCAACGAGCAGGTGACCTCCGACGAGATCGCCGAGGTCGTGAGTGCCTGGACCGGCGTGCCCGTGTCCAAGATGATGCAGGGCGAGCTCGACAAGCTCAAGGGCCTGGAGGGCGAGCTGCATAAGCGCGTCATCGGTCAGGATGAGGCCGTCTCCGCCGTTGCCGCGGCCGTGCGCCGCAGCCGTGCGGGCCTCTCCGATCCGGACAAGCCCATCGGCAGCTTCTTCTTCCTGGGCCCCACTGGCGTGGGCAAGACCGAGCTCGCCAAGGCGCTTGCCGAGTGCCTGTTCGACGACGAGCGCGCGCTCGTGCGTATCGATATGTCCGAGTACATGGAGAAGTTCAGCGTCCAGCGTCTGATCGGTGCGCCCCCGGGATACGTGGGTTACGACGAGGGCGGCCAGCTCACCGAGGCCGTGCGCCGTCGTCCCTACTCCGTGATCTTGCTCGACGAGATGGAGAAGGCCCATCCGGATGTCTTTAACGTGCTGTTGCAGGTGCTCGACGACGGCCGTCTGACCGATGGCCAGGGTCGCCAGGTGTCCTTCAAGAACACGATTATCATCATGACGTCCAACGTGGGCTCCAAGGCCATCGCCGATCTGTCCGGTAAGGACGAGGAGGAGATGCGCCATCAGGTCGACGCTGCCATGGCTCAGACCTTCCGCCCCGAGTTCCTCAACCGTATCGACGATATCGTGGTGTTCCATCCGCTCGGTATGGCGCAGATCGAGAAGATCGTCGACATCCAGCTCGCCGACGTCCGCGCGCGTCTGGCCAAGGAGCGCATGACGCTTGCCATCACCCCGGCGGCCAAGCAGATGCTCGCCGTGGGCGGCCTGGACCCGGTCTTTGGCGCCCGTCCGCTCAAGCGTCTGGTTCAGCGCGAGGTCGTGGATGCCATCGCCGCCGCTATCATCGACGGCACGGTGCGCGAGGGCGATCAGGTGACGGTCGATGCCGACAAGGACGGCGGCTTTACCGTCGTGTGCGACAACACGCCGGCGGCCACCTATGAGGTCCCCGACGCCGAATAGATTTATGGGACATGCCTTAAAATCTGCCAGCCGTCTCTAAACGCCAAGGGCGGCGGATCCAATTGGGTCCGCCGCCCTTTTTCGTGCGACAATCGATAATGTTGAACGGATGCGATGCAAGGAGCTATGCAGATGAAAGACGAGATCAAGACAAGCGCGCCGGCGCTCAAGCCCACGTCCAAACCGGCGCCCAAGCCGCGCGACCCCTATATCCGTGCCGAGAACGAGGACGACGACGGCTACGATCCCTACAGTGATCGCCGTCCCGAGCGCGAGCCAATGTTCGAAGCCGACCCGTGGCGCTGAGTGCCACCCAAAAGGCCACCAATAAGTTGCGGTGAAATAGGGACTGTTTTGCGGTTTGACCAGCAAAAACAGTCCCTATTTCACCGCAACTGCGTTGGGGATTTTTCTACAGGTGGAGGGTAGTCATAAAAGCCCCGTCCCAAATTGACTGCTCGGGGAGTCGCATTCGAGCTCGGTTGTCCTCTTAGCCACTCGATATCCTTCGGAGCAATAACGGTGATAAAACTTGCTTAAGTGCTAATCAAACTACACACAATCTTGCTCTCTAGCTAATCAAGAATCAGTATAATTTTGATTAGCTAGAGAGCAAGATTGGAGAATCATGGCATTCAACGACTTGATCGCCCAGAAAATAAAGGACTTTGAACAGCAGGGGGTTCCGCAGGTCTTTGAGCGAGACCTTGATCTGGGAAACCCACAGGAGCCAAAGCGCGACAACATCGTAAATGTGGTTGTGGGGGCCCGCCGTTGTGGAAAGACGTATCGCCTGTATCAGGAGATGCAGCGGCTTCAGGGCCGGGGCGTCGAGCTTGACCGGATGCTTTACTTTAATTTTGAGGACGAGCGCTTGCGCCCGTATGAGTCATCGCTGCTGGCGGACGTGCTCGACACGTTCTATGCGCTGTATCCTGCTGCTCGAACCGAGGGCGCTTACATTTTCTTTGACGAGATCCAGGAAATTCCCGAATGGGGTGCGTTTCTGCGGCGTGTAGTCGATACGGAGAAAGCGACCGTCTATGTGACGGGATCTTCTTCTAAGATGCTGTCCTCAGAGCTTAAGAGCGAGTTCAGGGGTCGTTCTCTTATACGGGAGCTTTTTCCGTTGAGTTTTTCGGAATACGTTCGATATAAGACGGGGAACGTTTTCGAGCCAGATGCGACCTTTTCCCCAAGCGATGCAGCGCTGCTTCGACATCATCTGATCGGATATCTTGAACGAGGGGGATTCATCGCGACGCTTGAGCAGACGCCTGCAGACGCGATTCAGCTGCTACAGGAATATGCTTCGCGAACGGTCGCCATGGACGTCGTTGAGCGTTACGACGTCAAGAACCCTCGCTTGGCATCGCTGTTCCTAACGCGGTGTATGGCATCTTCGGGACGAGAGCTGTCGGTGAACAAAGTGTACAACGAGTTCAAGAGCAGGCAGATACCCGTCAGTCGTAATTCGCTCAGCGACTTACTTGAGTATTATGAGGACGCCTACCTGCTGTTCTCCGTGCCGGAGTTCACGCGTTCACTGGCAAATAACATGCGGTCTGCGTCTAAGGTCTACGCTGTCGATCCTGCGATGTTTGGAGCATTCTCTCCCGCATCGGCATTGGACCAGGGCCAGAGGCTCGAGACCGCAGTGTTCAACGCGCTAAGAAGAAGGACTCCCGCGGTGAGGGTCGGATCGGTCTGCCGCTTGCTGATCAAAGAGAAGAGCAAAAACCATGAGGTGGACTTTGTGGCTGGGGACGCACTTCTCATGCGGGCTTATAGCCTGATTCAGGTGAGCGTGGATATGGCAAGTGAGAAAACGCGCGAGCGCGAAATTGCCGCGCTTGATGCCTCGATGGCCCAGTTCGATCTTGGCGAGTCGGCAATCGTTACCATGGATGAGCAGGCCGATATTCCATGCGAGCACGGTGTGGTACACGTTGTGCCCGCATGGAAGTGGCTCCTTGCCTAACCATCTACGGATCTGTGGGGCCAGGACCTCCTGGCCCCTTCATCACGGTTGGGGAGCACCATGATGCGCCCGGCTAGTCTTGGGCCTTGATGCTCGGCAGGAGAATCTGGGCGAGGTAGTCGGTCTCGAGTTTGGTCGCGGCGTCGGCTTTGCCGTCTTTGCCGACCAGTACGTTCTTGATCTGGCTATAGGTGTAGCGGTTGCCGGTCGTAAGCTCGACAAGCTCAATGGCCGTGTCCATGGGGTAGGTTGACACGGGATTCTGCGTCCGTCCGTTGATGGTCTGGGGCACCACGTACGGATAGACGGGGCCGCTGGCGTAGACGGTGTAGCCGTTGCCTAGATTGGCCGCACCCAAAACCGTATCGCCCTCATCGGGCGTAAAGCTCTCGCCCTCGCGCACCGTGACGAGCGTCACAATTGGCGTATCGCTGTCGCCGGCAAGATAGATGCATAGCGTGCTGCCGTTTTGCCAAGTCTCGACCTTGCCGTACCACTCAACGGGAATATCGAGCTGATACAGGTCCGTTGCCTTGTGTCGAGCGTCGGCATCGCGGGCGGACTGTGCCTCGCTTGCGCTTACGGCGTTGGCGGCGGCATCGCGGCGCGTAATTGCCGCCTGCTGGAGTATCTTTGCCGCGGCGGCGGAGCTCGCGCCGCCTTCCTCGGCATACTTGGCGGCGGCATCGATTTGGTCGTCAGTCACCGTGTCGGCCGAAGGCACCTTAAGCTTAAAGGTGGCCTGGGCACTCAAATCCTGCCCATCGCTCTTAATGGTGACCTGCGCCTTGGTGGTCGGCACGGTATAGACGGTGCCGTCGGACGCGATGGGGGAGGCGGCAATGGAGAGCGTGTAGTCACCGGGTAGCAGTTTGATGCCACGGCCGTGCTCGTCAACATAGAGTGTTTCGCTCACGGAAGAACCGTCGGAATCCTGCCCGCTCACCTGCACGGGAATCTTGGAGCCGGCGGAACACTCGAGCCCCGCGGCGTGTACGCCAATCTGCACCGACATCATCGTGTGGGCATTGGCGGCGGTGATGGCAGCCTGCTCTTGCCGGTATCCGTTCCAGGCTGCGTAGCCTGCGCCGCCGGCGACGAGCGCGACGGCCACAACGCCGGCAACCATCAGGTTGCGGCGCTTGGGCGACATCTTGCGATGACGGACCTCGGCTTCGCGTGCCGAAGGAACGGACGGTAGGGGAATATCGCCCATGGCGATGGTCTCGTCCACGGCAGGCGCGGAGCCCAGGCCGGGAAGCTCGCGGGTCAGCGAATCTTCGGCCGGCAAGCTGTCGAGCAAGATGGTTTCCTCGCTCGTGTCGGATTCGGGCCGGTCGTCGGCCTCGCATTCGGATTCCTCGTGCCCCGCCTCGTCTTCGGTGGGCGTGGAGCCATCGTCTTTTGCATCCTGATCATCGGGCTGTGTCTCGATTTCCGGCTCATCCCGCACATCAACGCTCGAATCGTCAAACGCAATCTCGGCCAGCGCGATCTGGTCTAGGCTCTCCAGGGCCTCGGCACACGCTTCTGCATCTTGGGCCGCATCCTCTTGGCCCATCGTCTCATCTTTCATATATCCCCCAAGCTCAATATCGGGACAACACTGTACCCAAAAATGGAGCCATATAAAGCGCATGCGAAATATAAGATCCGATTTAACCCGAGCGCATCGTTCAGTCGCATCCTCGCGGCAGCAAAAAGCCCCCGGAACGCGAACGATGAACTGCCTCCCATTTCTTGGACATGAGAAATGGGAGGCTTTTTATGCGTGTCGACTTGAGGGTGAAGCACGACATCGAGGCCAGGAAGGCGGCGATCGGGCTCTTCGAGCGAGGCCACGGCTCCGAGTCGGCGGCGAAGGCGCTGTCGGTCCCGCGCGACACCGTGAGACAATGGCTCTACGTATACCGGTCGTTCGGAAGCGAGGTGCTGCTATCCATGGACGGCAAGCAGACCAGGTACACATACGAGCAGAAGGTCGCCGCCGCCTCGGCCGTGGTCGACGGCGGCATGGGCAAGCGGGACGCCATGGAGGCGTTCGGGGTCATGTCCTTGGCGCCGCTCAAGAGATGGTGCGCGCTCTACCGCGAGGGCGGCGCCGAGGCGCTCAGGCCCAGGCCCAAGGGCCGGCCGAGCGGTTCCAAGGCGAGGCCGCGCACGCGCGAGCAGGAGCTCGAGGAGCGCTGCCGAAGGCTCGAGACCGAGGTGGCCTACCTAAAAAAATTGCGTGCCCTGGTCGGGAGGGACGGGCTCTGACCAGGGCGAAGGTCGAGGCCGTGAGCGCCCTGCGCGAAGAGGGGCACGGGCTGGGGCGCCTGCTGGAGTGCGCCGGCCTGGCGAGGTCGAGCTACTACTACGCGCTGTCGCACCCGAAGGCTCCCACCAGGCCCGAGCTCTGGGAGGCCGCCGCCGAGATATTCTCGCGCACGGCCAACGGGTGCGGCCACAGGCAGATCGCCATGTGTCTGCGCGCCGAGCGGGGCGCGCGCATAGCCTACAAGACCGTGCTGAAGATGATGCGCGAGATGGGCATCAGCTGCGGGATCCGCCGCGAGACCGACTACCACAGGTACAACTCGTACAGGGGCAAGGTCGGAAAGACCTTCGAGAATGTCATCGGGCGCGACTTCGCCGCCGACGGGCCGTGGGAGAAGATGGGCACCGACGTCACCGAGTTCAAGCAGCCCTGGGGCAAGGCCTACTTCGCGCCGGTCTACGACTTCGGCAGCAAGGAGATCGTCGCCTGGTCCACGTCGCTGCACCCCAACATGGCCCAGCAGCACGAGCTGCTCGACCAGCTCGTGTCCAGGAAGCCCAAGGGCTCCAGGCCGATCCTGCACTCGGACATGGGCTGGCAGTACCAGCAGGCCGGTTGGTGCAGGCGGTTGGAGGAGGCCGGCGTGGTGCAGAGCATGTCCCGGAAGGGCAACTGCATCGACAACGGCGCGACGGAGCAGGTGTTCGGCCACATCAAGGACGAGTTCTTCCGCGGAAGGACGTGGCCGGACTTCGGGTCCTTCAAGGCGGACCTCGACGACTTCGTGGTCCATTGGAACACGAGGAGGCGCCAGGTTAAACTGAAGGGACTGACCCCGGAGGAGTTCCGGAGACAGTCCCTTGCGGCGTAGTTTTTATTTAAGCCGTCCAGGTTTTGGGGTGCAGTTCACGAATCACATTCCGGGGGCTCTGCAATGCGTTGAGTTGCGCGGAGCCGGTTATGCGGCTTCGTACTCAAGCGATGTTTGCGTCAGGCGCGTTACTCAGCGTGCGCGTAATCAACCTTGGCGCGGCGAGCGGTGGCCTTCTCCCAGTCGCTGGTGCCCTCAAAGACATCCTGCTTGTAGGGATTGCGGCCGAGCTTCTTGGCGCGGTAGGCGATGTAGATGATCGCGGCGACGTTGGCGATCAGTGCGGCGATCGAGACCGCGGTAGCGGCACCGGGGTCGAGCGTGGAGTGGGTCACAAAGATGGACTCCTCCTGGAAGAACGGGAACACCTGGGCAAACATGCACCAAATGGCCAGCGTAAAGGCGCGGTTCTGGATCCAGCCGCCCTTGTTCCAGATAAAGGCGGCGACGGTGGGCGCCAGCAGCAGCGCAAAGCCGCAGAACCAGGAGTGGGTGGGCAGGCAGTTGTAGGTGTAGCAGAAGTTCCAGATATCGTAGGCGATGATGTAGACCCAGGTCATGTCGGGCCACAGCATGTCGGTCTTGTCCTCGGAGGCGTAGACGCTCCACCAACCGGTCATGCAGAAGATGTTGATGAGACCGGCAATGCCGTTGAACACGTTGTTCCAGCCGGCCAGCTGCGTAGCACCTTCGGAGGTGACCCAAGTGGACTGGCCCAGGACAAAGAAGTGATAGGCGCTCTCGAAGTCGGACACGACGGCGATCAAGATGTTGATGGCGACGATCACAAACGGCCACGCGCGGAACCAATGCGCCTTGCCGATCTTGCCCCACTGATACTTAATGGCGATGAAGCCCCAGCAACCGGCCAGCGCAGCGTATACCTTGGCGTAGTGGAACCAGCTGTTCTGGTACACATGGGTGGGGTTGGTGAGCGCCCACTCGGCACCCTGCGAAACGCCCACGGCGATAGCGACGCAGTAGATGGTCATGGCCAGCGGAGCCACGCCAAAGATGATTGCCGCGCCTAGCTTGGTGCGGCGGCCGACCTCGTTGAGCACGATCAGGCCAATAAAGACCATGGCCCAGCCGGCCCAGTGGATAAGGGTATCGCTACCCCAAACATCGAACAGCATGCTGCTCTCCTTTCACACGCCCGCGGCCCCTCTTCTGATCGCGGGCAGTTTGGCCAAATGTCGTCAGTTCTGGGGCTTGCGCTCCGGATACTTGGCGGTATAGCCCTCGATGTGGAGTGTCGAGGCGATGATTTCCTTGACCGTCTCATCGGGCACATCGGGGTGCGTGCGGATATACATCAAAAGACCCATGATGAGGGTGTAGAACGTTTCGTAGACATGATCGATGCGCAGCTCGTGATGGGCGACAAAGTCCACCACGGTGGTGTCGCAGATGTACTGCGCCACGCGCTGGACCACGTTGTGCAGAAAGCCGCCGTAGAGTGCGCCGCTGTTGGAGGTCAGAGTGTGCGGCAGTTCGTGGCCGCTGGCGACCAGCCGCTTAAAGAGCGGGGCGACGGTGTCGAGCGCGCCCTCGATATCGCCGACGGTGCGGCCGGCGTTCCACTGCTCGAGCTCGGAGATAAAACCGTCGATTGCCTCGTCCATAACAGCGGTGACGGCGGCGTCCATATCGGCAAAGTAGTGGTAGAACAATGAGCGCGTGCAGCCGGCTCGCTTGGTTACGGCCGAGACGGATAGATGCGACACGCCCAGCTCAGAGCTCACGGTGCGCACGGCATCGAGGATCTCGCGACGGCGTTCGTCGCCCGTCAAGCGCTTTGCCGCGCTATCGGATGCGGGGACGGCATCGACTACAGAGGTATCTGCTGTGTTGTTGCCCATGTTTTGCCGCCTTTCATCCTCTTTTGCCTGACCGTTCGCCTAACAGTCTTGAATATTGTTGACGGTTCGTCAATACTATTTTTGACACAATGTCAACAATGGCGGGTGAACGGCATGGGGGCATGCCCGGCCTGCAAAAAAAGAGGGGTGCCGCGGTCTCGCCGGGCTGTGGCAAGAGAAGGGACAACCATGATTCTCAACGGACCGGGAATTAGCTACACCGAGCCCGACATCGGCTCGGAGTTCGTACCGCCGCTGCCGGAGCATCCGCGCGAGTCAATCGTCAAGCTGTGCGAGCACTGCACCAACCGTCTGCTGCATCGCGACGAGCTGCTGGGCTACGAGTACTGGTCGTTTGCCGAGGCCG
>CABULX010000082.1 GCA_902492545.1 uncultured Collinsella sp.
GGATATCGGACACAGGGGCCGCAAGGGCCCTTACACCAACTTTCTCGACACTACCGCCGGAGGCATAGAATCGACCGATTGTTAGACGAACTTTTAGGACGAGGGTTCCGTCTAGTAAATATTTATTCCTCATTTTTATTTAGTATGTGGATTAACTACTGCCAAAAAGGCAAAGCCAGCCGCTCGAGCTACCATCTACGGCCAAACTGGTGCTGAATACTCGCGATTTTGCACATCGCAACCAGGGGGACCCGCCCAAAGAGCGTCAAATACAGCGGGGGAACGCCCTATCCGATACCCTCGAGAAGCTCTGACACCGTCATGCCGAGTGCGGGCGCGATCTTAAATAGAACCTTGAGCGTGAAATTTGCCGTCCCATCTTCGATTCGGTCGAGGTAGGGTCGGCTGATTCCTGTCGCCACACAAAAATCAACCTTGGAGATACCAAGGTCCCTGCGTGTCTCTTCGACCCGCCTGCCAAGAATCTGTTTCGCACGTTCGTCCATGCAGCCGAGTTTGAAATGGAGCCGAACATAAACGTAAACTATAGTTTACGTTTTCCCGAATACACAGGAGTTTTCTATGTCGGGTTCTTCGGTCCGCATGTACCGAGCCGCGCTTCGCACAAACAGCGCGCCGCCCAAGCTCGTCGTCGTTGAAGCTGAATGCCTTTCGCCCGATGAGCGCACAGCATTTGCATTGCTATCAAGTCGCGTCGCCGCCGTTCTGGTCCCTTGCCCGGCGCGAGGTGAACTTGCCATCCGATGCCAAACGCACGGCTGCTCGCTCAATCAGGCTGCCGTAATCGCAACCAGCCAACGCGGCCTGCCGCTCCTTTTAGAAGCCGGCATAGCACTCGCCCTTCGCGGCGCCGGATACGAAAACGAGGCCGCCGCCGATGCAGTCTTTCAACCACGATCGAGCGGCGGCCTCGCAGCAGCCATCGAATATGCTTGCAGGCTCGTTGTCTAAAAGGACAAGCTAGAAACCAAAGCCAAAGCCCGTTCCGGTAATCGCCGAGTACATAAAGTAAACGTTGATCACGTTGAGGAACACACCCGTGATGCAACCGTTGCGCAGGTAGCGCTCGCACACGATGCGCGCCATGGCGGCGGAGTCGTCATTGTTCTTGGCTTGGCGTCCCGCCGTAAAGTACGTCGCCACGCTCAGCAGCAGATTGAGTACCGGCAGTGCCAGCAGCTCGTAGCTCTTACCCCAGCGCGTCACCTCGCCGGCGGCGTTAAACTTCGTTGCCACCTCGGAGCCAATGTTGGGGATAACACACGCTGCAACCACCAGCGGAATCACCGCAAGTACGAGCAGCGCAATACCCATGTAGCCAGCTTTTTTGCCATATTTAAACATATGCGTCGTCCTTACACGTTAAAGCGGAAGTGCACGACGTCGCCATCGGCCATGACATAGTCCTTGCCCTCAATACGCAGTTTGCCGGCAGCCTTGGCGCCCTGCTCGCCACCGAGCTCGATGTAGTCGTCATAGCCAATAACCTCGGCCTTAATAAAGCCGCGCTCAAAATCGGTGTGGATGACGCCGGCGGCCTGCGGGGCGGTCGCGCCCTGACGAACCGTCCAGGCCTTGACCTCCATCTCGCCGGCCGTAAAGAACGACTGC
Source organism: uncultured Collinsella sp. (assembly GCA_902492545.1). Lineage (GTDB taxonomy): Bacteria > Actinomycetota > Coriobacteriia > Coriobacteriales > Coriobacteriaceae > Collinsella. The sequence continues at coordinate 1,633 of CABULX010000082.1, forward strand.
AGACCGAGCAGCTTATAGGCCGCCTGCGCGAGCACGTCCAGACCGGGCTGTTCCAGGCCCAGGCTCTCCAGGTAGTCGGCGGCGTCCTCGGGATCGAGCTCGGAAAGCTCGGCCTCAATCTTGGCGCAGATGGGCAACGGCTTGACGCCATCGATGGGCGCCAGGTCGTCGTTGAGCATATCCTCGTCCACGTTGGCCACATACAGGATGGGCTTCATGGTGAGCAGGAACAGCCCCTTGGCGGCGGCACGCTCCTCGTCGGTCATCTCCATGGATGCGGCGCGCTTGCCCTCGTTGAGCCAGGCAAGCAGGCGCTTGGCGACCTCAAACTTGGGCATGAGCTCCTTGTCACGCTTGGCCTCCTTCTCGAGCTTAGGCAGCTGCTTCTCGAGCGTGCCCATGTCGGCCAGGATGAGCTCGGTCATGATGGTGTCGGCATCGCCGGCGGGATCGACGAACTCGCCCGTGCGGCCCACCTCACGCATGACGTTGGGGTCCTTAAAGTAGCGCACGACCTCGCAGATGGCATCGGTTTCGCGGATGTTTGCCAGGAACTGGTTGCCCAGACCCTCACCCTCGTTAGCGCCCTTCACCAGACCTGCGATGTCGACGAACTCGACCGTCGCCGGCACAATGCGGCCCGGGTTAACGATGTCGGCAAGCTTTTGCAAGCGGCTATCGGGCACGTCGACGATACCCACGTTGGGGTCGATCGTGGCAAACGGGTAGTTGGCGGCAAGGCCGGTCTTTTTGGTAAGCGCGGTGAACAGCGTCGACTTGCCCACGTTGGGCAGGCCCACGATACCGATGGAAAGGGACACGACAGCTCCTTTTGGTACAGGTACTTCAAACCGTATAAGTATAGCGCCGCCGCAGCATCCGGGCGAATCCGGACACCGCGGCGGCGCAAATGAAGCAGAGATAGAGCTCGCTGACTAGTCCGCGAGCTTCTCCACCTGATCGAGCATCTTGTCAAGCTTGGCCTTTGCCTCGGCCTTGGCCTTCTGGGCCTCTTCGTGGGCCTTGGCCTTCTGAGCGGCCTTTTCCTCGGCCTCGGGGTCGACAACGACCAGATTGGACGCATCGTGCTCGACCAGCTTGAGCGCATGCTCGGGGCACACCTTGACGCAGGCTCCGCAACCTAGGCAATACGTGGACTCCAGTGCAAAGCGACCGCTTCCCACCAAATCGCAGGCAAACGTGGGGCACACGTTGACGCACTCGCCGCACGACGTGCACTTGTCAAAATCGCATTCCGGTGTGCTCACCTGCATATTCTGGGCAAGCTCGGGGTGGTTCTGCAGCGTCGAGAGCACCAGCTGCCGCCCGTGCGTGAGCGAACGGCGACGCTTGGTCGTCGTGGTGCCGCACATGGTGTTGAGCGTGCGCTCGAGCTGCGTGATCTGGTGACGGTGAGCCTTCAACTTCTGCGTCACCGAGGCCAGCGCCGCCGTCGCCGGATTGAGCTTGGTCACCGTCAGGCCCGTGGTGCGGGCAATCTTTTCCATGTACTCCTTGCGCTCGTACTCGCGGCGCTTATGGCATTTGAGGCTCTTGGGGTCGACCTCCAGGCCCATGCCCGTGCCGGCCCACTCCTCGGCGGTAGCGATTGCCTCGCCCAGAATGTCCTCACCGCCGGTGTTGCGGCATTTATCGCACACGCCCAGCGGCAGGTAGACGCTCACGTTGGGATAGTCGGCCAGCACCGAGAACCAAGTCTCGGCCGTAATATCGCCCACGCAGGCAACGACGACCTCGTTTTCGCGCGGCATGCGCTTGAGGGCGCGCGTGCAGGTGACGTAGGCGGTCTCGTGGCTCGTAGCAGCAGAGACGATATCGTCATACAGGTTTTTGGGCGCCAGGCGTGGCGAGATGATCGCCTCGGTCGGACAGACAGCGGCGCACAGGCCGCACTTGCGACAGGAGTCGAGAATCTCAATGGCGTCTTCCTCGACCTCGATAGCGTTGACCGGACACACGTCCATGCACGCGGTGCAGCCGCTCTTTTCGTTTTTGCAGGTCAGGCACGGAATGGTGTTGCCGCGCGGGCGCTCCTTGTAGTCGGCAGGATTCCACTGCGGCGCCGACGGATCGAGTGCATCGGTCACGCCGCCAAGCGGGTTTTTAAGAAAGTCGAAACCCTTGCTGATCTCGATAATGTCATCAAACAGATCGTGTTCCTGCGCCATGCGCGGCCCCTCCCTGAGCAGTGCAAACAAGCAAGAGATAATGATACGCTATCGGCCCACGCCTCGGGCAAATTACACGCGGCGCATCTTTGCGGCAAATAGCCTATGGCCTATCGCCACCTCAATTGCACAAGGTCAATCAAGTGCCAAGCTATGCCTCGCGCATGAGCTGCACGAGCTTTTGTTTGGTCACCTTGGCCTGTTCGTTAGCCATATTGCGCTCGTTCTTAAAAGTTGCGTCCGCAACGCTCAGCAGGTCGGCATCGGAAATCTCGCCAAGGCCCAGCTCCTCGAGCGTCGTCGGCAGACCGACGCGCTGGCAAAACTCGAGCACCTGATCAAGCTCTGGCGCACGCTCCAGGCGCAGCTGCACCACCAGGCCAAATGCCACGGCCTCACCATGCATGGCCTTGCACTCGGGCAGAATCGTCAGACCGTTGGCGATGGCATGCGCCAACGCCAAGCCACCGCTCTCAAAGCCGACGCCCGAGAGCAGAATATTGCACTCGATCAGGCGCTCAACCGCCGGCGATATACGGCCCTTTTTGAGATCGCGCTTGGCAGCGACGCCGCACTCCATAAGTGTGTCGTAGCAGACACGGGCCGCAACCAGGGCCAAGTGTCCCGGCGCGCCACCGTGCTCGTTGGCGCCGTGCGCCGCAGCGCACGAACGCGCCTCGAAGTACGTTGCCAGCGCGTCGCCCATACCAGCGACCGTCATACGCAGCGGGGCGGCCGCGACCACGTTGGTATCGACCACGACCAGGTCTGGATTCTTCTCGAGCATCAGGTAGCGGTCGAACGACCCATCCTCGTGATACAGCACCGAAATCGCGCTGCACGGACCGTCCATCGAAGCCGCCGTGGGGCATACGCACAACGGCAGCTCGGCATAAAACGCAACAGCTTTTGCGATATCGAGCATCTTGCCGCCGCCAATACCCACCACCATGTCGCAATACTCAGCCCGGGCTTCCTTAGCCATTTCGACAACGGCCTCTTCCGTACACGGACCGTTGTAAATCTTAAAGAACGGCTCGCTTAGATCTTCATCCAGAAATCCATCGACAATCTGCCTGCACAGCCGATCCTCGGTGCCCTGGTCAAACAAGACATAGGCAGCGCAGCCCAACCATGACAAATACTTGCCCTGACGCGAGAGCTCACCCGGCCCCTGAACATATCGTCCGGGACCGCCATAAACCATGGGAAGCGCCATACGAGAATCCGCCCTTTCATCAACAACAATTGGTGCAAAGCAACCTGACCCCTTTGCACCATAGCAAAAAGGGGCAAAGCCATCTGCCGGCTTTGCCCCTTCCTTAGCTTGATTTACTCATCCATGAGATAGTAGTGGCCCAGCGCGTCGGCACCCAGGATGGCGTTTGCGACCATCTCGGGCGTCACCTCAAACGGCATGTTGCACATGGTGTCCTCGGGCGCGCACGCGGCCTCGGCAACGACCATGGCCTGCTCGCGCGTAAGCTCGGCAACGCCAAGTTCCTTCATCGTAACCGGCAGGCCCAGCTCAATGCAGAAGCCCAAGACTTCCTCGAGCTTCTCGGTCGGGGCATCCTCGAGTACCAGCTGGACGATAGTGCCAAAGGCGACCTTCTCGCCGTGATACATGCCGTGGCACTCGGGCAGCATCGTCAGGCCATTGTGGATGGCATGAGCAGCAGCAAGACCCGAGCTCTCAAAGCCAATGCCGGAAAGCAGCGTATTGGCCTCGATGATATGCTCCACGGCAGGCGTGAGCGCACCCTTCTCCAGCGCGACCTTGGCCTTGACGCCATCGGCCATAAGCGTCTCGTAGCAGAGCTTGGCGAGCGCCAAGCCAGCCATGCCGCCCTTACCGCCGGCGCAAGTGCCACCGTCGGCATCATGCGTAGCCTGGGCCTCAAAGTAGGTTGCGAGCGCATCGCCCATACCGGAAACCGTCAGGCGCACCGGGCTCGCCGCGATAACCGTCGTATCCATCAGGACAATGTTGGGGTTTGCCTTAAGGAAGAGATATTTATCGAACTGGCCGTCATCGGTGTAGAGCACCGAAAGCGCCGAGCACGGCGCATCGGTCGAAGCGATGGTGGGGCAAATGATAACCGGGGACTCCAGATAGTAGGCAACGGCCTTGGCGGTATCGAGGATCTTGCCGCCACCGACGCCGACGATGATGTCGCAACCGTTGTCGCGAGCGAGCGCAACCAAACGGTCGACCTCGCCCTTGGAGCACTCGCCATTAAAGTCCTCAAACAGCAGCTCGGCCTTAGCCTCGGCAAAGCCGCCCTCGATCTTGGCACCGACGCGCTTCTTGCCCGAAGGCGTCACAATAACGAGGGCCTTAGCGCCGAGCGGCTCGACATAGGAGCCGAGCTTGGCGAGCTCGTCCGGACCCTGGATGTACTTGCTGGGGCTATTGAAAATTGCAGCCATAACTATCCCATTCTCTAAAAGAAAAAAGAAAGGGGCTCCGTACGGATACGTGCGGAGCCCCTCGTTACGATAACAAGAGTCGATTAGAAATCGATGTCGGTGTCGTAGTAGCAGGCCTTGAGAATCTTCTCGAAGTCGGCAGCCTTGGTCTCACGCGGGTTCTCGGGCGTGCAGGCGTCCTGCTCGGCGTTCGCGGCGATCTCGGGCAGCTTGGCGAGGAACTCCTCCTCGGAAACCATCTGCGGGTTCTCGGCGTCGACCTTCACGCCACCATTCGCGTAATCCTTGATGGACTGCGGAATGTTGAGCTGGTCGTTGAGGTCGCGAATCTTCTGGACGAGCGCAGCGATGAGCTCCTCGTTGGTCTCGCCGGGAAGGTGCAGGATCTCCTTGGCCACGTAAGCGTAACGCTCAGCAGCGCGCGGGTCCTTGGAGTTCCACTGGATAACCTTGCCCAGGTACATGGCGTTGGCAGCACCGTGGATGATGTGGCCGTTCTCGAAGGCAGCGCCGGTCTTGTGAGCCATGGAGTGAACGATGCCGAGCAGGCCCGAGGAGAAGGCGATACCGGCGATGCACTGAGCCTCGTGCATGTGCTGACGGGCCTCATGGTCGCCAGCATAGGACTTGGGCAGCCACTCGACGATCTCGCGGATGCCGTGCAGAGCGTTAGCGTCGGTGAACATAGAGGCGCAGGTGGAAACGTAGGCCTCCATGCAGTGGGTCAGAGCGTCCATGCCGGTATGAGCGCACAGCTTGGCGGGCATGGTGTAGGTGAGCTCGGGGTCGACGATGGCGACATCAGGGGTGATGTTGAAGTCGGCCAGCGGGTACTTGATGCCCTTGGCGTAGTCGGTGATGACGGAGAAGGCAGTGACCTCGGTAGCGGTACCGGAGGTAGAGGAGATGGCGCAGAAGTGAGCCTTCTGACGCAGCTCGGGGAAGCTGAACGGCTGGATGATGTTATCGAAGGACTCCTCGGGATACTCGTAGAAGACCCACATGGCCTTAGCGGCATCGATGGGCGAGCCGCCGCCGATGGCGATAATCCAGTCGGGCTCGAACTCGCGCATGGCCTCGGCGCCCTTCATGACCGTCTCGATGGACGGATCGGACTCGACGCCCTCGAACAGCTTGACCTCGAAACCGCCTTCCTTAAGGTCGGCCTCAACGTCCTGCAGGAACCCGCCGCGGCGCATAGAGCTGCCGCCAGAAACGATGATGGCCTTCTTGCCCTTGAGGTTCTTCACCTCGTGGCGAGCGCCCTCACCAAAGTACAGATCGCGAGGATTGGTAAAACGTCCCATACTGTGCCTCCTAAACAAGCCCCTCTTAGACTTGCGTATATAACGGAGCACCCAATTGGCTCCGTTAGGACCGGTTTTCGCGTTGCCGGCGATGACAATGCGCGATGTCTAAACGTCTCAACGCTCAGACAAACACTATTTTACCGTTCTGGTTGGTCAGTTATTCGCCTAAAGCCGATAATGATGAAACGTTTTTTCTATCCCTGAAGACCCTTGTGGGGCATTCATACTCCCAAGCTGGGCAAACGTTTTATCAGGGTTGACAACATATCCCGGGCAGGACTGTGCCCCTCCAAAATGTGCCCCGTTCGCCGCCAAAAATCGACCGTTTACGGCACTGTGATACCACCCGCGCAACCGAGGTGCCGACATTTGTGCGACATCCGTCTTCGTGGTGCAAAGGTGCAAGTCCAAGTGCGGCACCCCCGGTGTGCCACATGCGGGTAAACTAGAACCTTATATAGAAACATTTGAACCCTAACCGCAGCAAAGGAGGCCCCATGGCATTCGATCCCATTCAAGAGGATTGCCATCGCCTCGTTCTTGAGGCCTTGCGCCGCGACAATATCCCGCTCACCGACGGTGCCGCCGTAGAGCGTCTGATGGAACAATTCACCCGCAACCCCGCACCGCTCATCGTGCACGACCGCGACCGCGCCGGGCACCTCATTGCCAAGGTGGTCGAGGCTGTCGACTACCGCATTCCCTTTATCCCTGACGATACCCAGGCAGAGCAAGAAGAGGCAGCTGCCGAGAACATGCTCCGCGAGGCAGCCGCGCTCGACCCGACCAACTGGGACGCTCAGCGCATGCTGACCGCCCTCACCGCCGGCTCCAACGAGGAATACGTACAGTACCTGGTGTCCAAGTGCGATGAGGTCGAGCACGACCTGGCGCTCAAAATCGCCTCGGCCCAGGACCCCTACGAGCGCGAGGCCGCAGGCGACCTTACGCGCCGCCCCTATCTGCGTTGGCTTGCCGCCTTGGCATCGCGTGCCCTCATTAGCGGCCGCTACCGCATGTCGCTCGAAGCCGCAAATCGCAGCTTGGACTTTGCGCCCAACGACCCCGCTGATGTCCGCCACACCGCGATGCTCGCCATGGCAAAGCTCGAATACCCCGCCGAGGAGCTCAAGCGCTTTCGCTCCGCTCACTCCGTGCCGTACCTCGCGAATACCCCGCTGCGCCGCCGCCCCAAAGATGCGGAGCGTGACTTGGACCCGTGGACGCTCATCGCGCTGATGAGCGCTGCCTGGCGCGAGCTAGACTACGAGGGCGCCGAGCACTACCTGCGTATCCTTGCGCGTTCGTGCCCCCACGCCGCCGAGGCGCTCTACTTCCAAACCGAGTTTCCCGATGGCGTCTATGCCCGCGTCAACGTGGGTGTGGGCTCCACCGACGAGCTTGTCCTTGCGCTGTCCGAGGCGACGCCGGTACTGCAGGAGGGCCTGGGCGCCCCCGACAACGCCAGCTTTGCCGCCTGGGTCGCCACCAACGATATCGTGCGTTCCCAAATCGATGAGCGCATCCTGCGGGCGGCCGAGCAGGGTTTGCCGTTTAAGGGAGGAGACCTCTAATGGATCCGAGCGTCTACATCCCCGCCTACCTGGAGCGCACCTATCTGGCGTCGCACCCCGAACTCACCGATGCAGCACGCGAGCTTGTCCATAACGACGTAAGCGTCAACCCTCACAAGTATGCGCAGACCGAGCATGCCCAGGCGCTGCTGTCCTATGCCGGTGTTCATCGCCACCTGCTCGACGAGCTCCATCGCATCGAGGACATGGGCAGCGACGAGGAGTTCGAACAGACGCGTAATCGCCTGTTCGACGACATGCGCGATGAGCTGCTCAAAATTGTCCGCGTCGATGCACTGGCCGTCGACGCGCAGCTGCTCGCCATCATCCTGGCCGACACGCCCGTTGACGCCTGCCTAGGCGACCTGATGAAGCTCGAGGCGACCACGGCCGATTACCTGCAGCAAAGCGTGCCCGGGTTCGACATGGAAGCCTCGCACTACTGGGCCAATAATGTTTTGGCCGATGGTGTCACCGCAGCAGACCTTACCGTGAGCGAGCCGGCTCTTATCGGGTGGCTTCACACACTCGATGCCATCTCGCAGCTGTGCATGGCGAGCGCCCGCTACCGCGCTGCCGCCAACTACGCCCGCCGTGTTCTTAAGGCGGAAGGCTACCCCACCCGAGCCGCAGGCACCGTGCTGCTCGCCCTTGCTCGCTTGGAAGACGAGGACGGCTTTTTTGCCCTAGCCCACCAGCTCGAGGAAGAGATCGGGGCTGACGCGCTCGAGAACTCTCCTTGGTATCTGCTCGCCCGCACGATTCTGCTGTTCAAAACAAACAAGATGCGCCCGGCGACACGCGCGCTGCGTGAGTTTGCCAACCGTTGCGAGGGCGGTGCGTTCTTCTT
>CABULX010000083.1 GCA_902492545.1 uncultured Collinsella sp.
AGATCGCCGACGATGTCCGCAGTCGTTGCGAGAGCGGAGACGCCGACCATGAGGCCCGATATAGAAAACAGCATGGCGGGAGCGAACATTGCCCCGCCAAAGCGTTGGATTTTTTGCAGCATGTTCTGCCTTCCGAATATCGAGGCGCGTTGCGCGTGGGGAAACGTTTAAACAATGGATTCATTGTAGAGGACCAGACGATTGTCGTGCCGGCAGTTTTGAGCGAAACCGATTTGGGCACGACAGAAACCGTCAACGGTTAAATCCTGTCGCTTTACCGATATTCGGTTTAAACAACTTTAAGAAATGCTATCGTGCCTAGCCGGAAATAAATAATGTAGAGGTGAAACAATGCCAAAAGCAATATACGAAGGAATCTACCGAGAAATACGCTCGCGCATCATTAATGGGACCTATGCGTTTCAGGAGATGCTGCCAACCGAAGCCGAGCTGACCGCGGAATTTGGCTGCACGCGCAATACCGTCCGCCGCGCTTTGAGCATGCTGGCCGACGGGATGTTTGTGCAGCCCATACACGGCAAGGGCGTGCGCGTTATTTGGCTTAAGGGCGAAACCGACATGTTGGGCGCACTCGAGGAAGTTGAGTCGTTTGGCGAATTTGCAAAGCGCAACAATGCCGTTGCATCGACGGACGTTAAGTCTTTTGAGCATTTGATTTGCACCGAGCAGCTCTCTCGTCGCTTGGGCTTTAAGGTGGGCGAGGAGTTGATTCGCGTGGTGCGTGTCCGAAGCCTTAACGGCAATGCGCGCCAAGTAGACCATGGTTACTTTTTGGAGTCGATCGCCAAGGGTCTGACGCCCGAGATCGCCGCAAAGTCAATTTACGACTATCTGGAGCACAAACGCGGCGTCAAGGTGATGGCGAGTCGCCGTACAGTGAGCGTCGAGCTTGCCAACGATGAGGACTGCAGCTACTTGGACCTTGGCAAATACAACTGTGTCGCCGTCATGGAGAGCCAGTCATACACCTCGGATGGCATTTTGTTCGAGGTTACGCACGCCCGTACGCATCCTGAGATCTTCCACTACCGCGTCAACTCCAAGCGATAGCCGGCTAGCTCGCAGCCTGACGAGGCTCATGCCCTCAAAGAGAAAACGCCCGGTCAAACCGACGATGCATCGGCTTGACCGGGCGTTTTCTCTGCATTCGATAACAAATAATTGTTTATACAAAACTTGTCAAGTATCAAGTTGAAATTACCGTTCACCGAAGTTTTTCTACCGCTCTAGTAATACTTGTTCAAACAACTAGTCAAATAGCGTATTGTACAAATCAGCAAAAGGGGCAAAGTCCCCGAGGCAATCTCCGAAGGCGGCGGCAAAGGGTGCCGCCACGGTGTGAAAGGGTGGATTGTAATGAAGAACGAAATGAGCAGAAGGCAGTTCCTGGGCTTTGCTGGTTCCGCGGCTGCGGTTCTTGGTCTGGGTCTCGTGGGTTGCGGCGGTTCTGCCGGCTCCGGCTCCTCTGCTTCTGGTGACGCTGCCGAGGTCTACTTCCTCCAATTCAAGCCCGAGGTCGACAAGGAGTGGAAGGAAATCGCCAAGGCCTATAAGAAGGAGAAGGGCGTCGAGGTCAAGATCGTGACCGCCGCCTCCAACACCTACGAGGAGAAGCTCAAGTCCGAGATGTCCAAGAGCTCCGCTCCGACCCTGTTCCAGGTCAACGGCCCCACCGGTCTTAAGAACTGGAAGGATTACTGCGCCGACCTGTCCGATACCAAGCTCCGCGGTGAGCTCATTGACGACTCCCTGGCTCTGCAGTCCGACGGCAAGGATGTGTGCATCGACTGGGTTCAGGAGAGCTTCGGCATTATTTACAACAAGCAGCTGCTCGAGAAGGCTGGCTACAAGGCCGAGGACATCAACTCCTTCGACAAGCTGAAGGCTTGTGCCGACGACATTCAGGCCCGCAAGGACGAGCTTGGCATTGAGGGTGCCTTCACTTCTGCCGGCATGGATGACTCCTCCAGCTGGCGCTACACCACCCACCTTGCCAACATGCCGCTCTACTACGAGTTCGAGAAGGAGCACAACCAGGAGGACGACGAGATCAAGGGTGAGTTCCTCGACAACTACAAGCAGATCTTCGACCTGTACATCACCGACTCCACCTGCGATCCTTCGCAGCTTGCTTCCAAGACCGGCGACGACGCCACCAACGAGTTCGCAACCGGCAAGGCCGTCTTCTACCAGAACGGCTCTTGGGCCTACTCTGACCTCGTCAAGGCCGGCATGACCGACGATCAGATTGGCATGATGCCCATCTACATCGGTGTTGACGGCGAGGAGAACCAGGGCCTGTGCTCCGGCGGCGAGAACTACTGGTGCGTCAGTTCCCAGGCTTCCGAGGATGCCCAGAAGGCCACCGAGGACTTCATGTATTGGTGCGTCACCGCTGACACCCCGACCAGCATCATCGCCGACAAGATGGGTCTGACCGCTCCGTTCAAGAGCGCCAAGGAGACCACCAACGTCTTCTCGCAGCAGGCCGTTGCCATGGCCAAGGACGGCAAGAAGACCGTCGCTTGGGACTTCGTCTACATTCCCTCCGAGGAGTGGAAGAAGAACCTCAAGCAGGCTCTGATTGCCTACGCTGCCGATAACAGCAAGTGGGACGGCGTCAAGAACGCCTTCGTCGATGGCTGGAAGACCGAGAAGGCCGCTTCCGAGTAAGCAGTTGCTGCCCAAGCTATCTGATTAGCGACAGGGGGCGGGCAGACGTTGGTTTGCCCGCCCCCTGCATATTGAAAGGACCCTTTTATGGGCAAAGCACTCAAGCGCTGGTGGCCGCTCTTTATGCTGCCCACGTGCCTGGCGTTTATGATCGGGTTCGTGATCCCTTTTATCCAGGGCTTCTATCTCTCGTTCTGCCAGTTTATTATCATTAGTAACGCGCACTTTGTCGGTATCGAGAACTACGTGCGCGCGCTGTCCGATCCGCAGTTCTCCACGTCGTTCTTCTTTACCGTGGCGTTTGCCTTCCTGTCGACGGTGCTCATCAACGTGATCGCCCTGGCCATTGCGCAGGCGCTCACCCGCAAGGCGCTCAAAGGCACCAACATCTTCCGTACGATCTTCTTTATGCCTAACCTGATCGGCGGCATCGTGCTGGGCTACATTTGGCAGATTCTGATCAACTGCCTGCTCTCCAACGTGGGCGCCCAGCTCATCGCTCTTAACTCTGCTGCTGGCTTCTGGGGCCTTATCATCCTGACCCTGTGGCAGCAGGTCGGCTACATGATGATCATCTACATCGCTGGTCTGCAGTCCATTCCGTCCGACTACATCGAGGCCGCCAAGGTCGACGGCGCTACGGCATGGCAGACGTTTTGGAAGGTTAAGATTCCTAACCTGATGCCGACCATCACCATCTGCCTGTTCCTGTCCATCACCAACGGCTTTAAGCTGTTCGACCAGAACCTCGCCCTTACCGGCGGCGCCCCCGCGCACTCCACCGAGATGCTCGCCCTGAACATCTACAACACGTTCTATTCGCGTGCCGGTATCGCATGGCAGGGCATCGGTCAGGCCAAGGCGGTTATCTTCTGCATCCTGGTCGTGGCCATCTCCATGATCCAGCTTAAGGCCACGAGGTCCAAGGAGGTACAGCAGTAATGAAACGCGATAAGGTTATCAACCGCGCGCTCTCGATTTTCTTTACGATCCTGTCGCTCGCGTGGATCTACCCCGTGTTCATGATTGCGCTTAATTCTTTTAAGAAAGCGACCGCAATCAGCACCACCACGGCATTCGATCTGCTCACGCCCGAGACGTTCAACGGCCTCGCAAACTACATGCACGCCCTTAACGAGCAGGGCTTTGCCTCGGCATTTATGTACTCGCTCATCATCACGGTCACGTCGGTCGTGCTGATCTTGGTGTGCTGCTCCATGTGCGCTTGGTACGTGGTTCGTGTCAACAACAAGATCTCGAACTTCTTCTATTACCTGTTCGTGTTCTCGATGGTCGTGCCCTTCCAGATGCTCATGTTCACGCTGTCCAATTTGGCGGACCGCATCGGCTTCAACACGCCGTTCAACATCTGCTTTATCTACCTCGGCTTTGGCGCGGGCCTGGCGGTCTTTATGTTCGCCGGTTTTGTAAAGAACATCCCGCTCGAGATCGAGGAGGCGGCCATGATTGATGGCTGCAACCCGGTCCAGGTGTTCTTTAAGATCGTCCTTCCCATCATGAAGCCCACCTATCTTTCGGTCGGCATCCTCGAGACCATGTGGGTCTGGAACGACTATCTGCTGCCCTACCTTACGCTCGACTCCACCAAGTACAAGACCATTCCTATCTTGATCCAGTACTTCCGCGGCGGCTACGGCCACGTCGAGCTCGGCCCCATGATGGCCTGCATCATGATGGTCGTTATCCCCATCGTTATCATGTACATCCTCTGTCAGAAGTACATCATCGACGGCGTGGTGGCAGGTGCCGTCAAGGGCTAATGCCGTAACTGTTTTGCAAGTTTCTGCGGCGCCCCTCAGCGCGGCGCCGCATATCGAAAGGTAGAGACATGGCCGAGATCGTTCTCAAACATGTTCAGAAGGTGTATCCCAACAACGAGTCAAAAAAGAAAGGCTTCTTTGGCAAAAAGAAGAAGACCGAGGAGAAGAAGCACAACCTCAAGGTTACCGAGGACGGTGTGCTCGCTGTAGAGGACTTCAACCTCACCGTTCACGACCAGGAGTTCGTCGTCCTCGTTGGCCCCTCTGGCTGCGGTAAGTCCACGACGATGCGCATGGTCGCCGGCCTGGAGGACATTACCTCGGGCGATGTGCTCATCGACGGCAAGCGCGTCAACGACGTGGCGCCCAAGGACCGCGACATCGCCATGGTGTTCCAGAGCTATGCTTTGTACCCCAATATGACGGTGTACGAAAACATGGCGTTTACGCTCGAGCTCAAGAAGGTCCCCAAGGACGAGATCGACCGCAAAGTTCGCTCTGCTGCCGAGATTCTGGGCATTACCGAGTACCTCGACCGTAAGCCCAAGGCGCTTTCGGGCGGCCAGCGCCAGCGTGTCGCTATCGGCCGCGCCATCGTGCGTGACCCCAAGGTCTTCCTGATGGACGAGCCGCTGTCCAACCTGGACGCCAAGCTTCGTAACCAGATGCGTGCCGAGCTCATTAAGCTGCGCCACGAGATCAAGGGCACGTTCATTTATGTTACTCACGACCAGACCGAGGCTATGACCCTCGGTGACCGTATCGTGGTCATGAAGGACGGCGTCGTCCAGCAGATCGCCACCCCGCAGGAGGTCTTCAACCATCCCGCGAACATCTTCGTCGCCGGCTTTATCGGCGTGCCGCAGATGAACTTCTTCGATGCCCAGCTGGTGCGCTCGGGCAACGGCTTTACCGTCAAGACCGAGGATATGAACGTGGCGCTCGCCCCCGAGACCTGCGCTCAGCTTGCTCTCAACTGGGACGGCGGCGACGTGAAGGAGATCACGGCCGGCGTGCGCCCCGAGCAGATTCTGCTTGCCGACAAGGACGAGGAGGGCGCGCTCCAGGGTACCGTCGAGGTGACCGAGCTCATGGGTTCGACCGAGCATGTCCACGTGACCGCTCCCGATGGCCAGTTTGTTCTGATTATCCCCGTCGTCGACCTCGAGGCCAAGGGCGCGCTCAAGGCTGGCGACACTATCTGGTTCAAGTTCGAGAAGAACGCGACCCATCTCTTCGATAAGGTGTCTGGCAAGAACCTTATCTAGGCCCGGTGCATCCAGGCCCTCCCTTTGGGCGACTGCGGTATTGCCATCCTTTTGCCGCGGTCACATATAAGGCTCCCCTCCCGTCCACTGGGCGAGAGGGGAGCCTTTCTTTGTGTTGGGATTGTCTGACCGGTCGTTTGTCTCGATCTGTAACGGGTAGGGCCGATTTCGGACGTTAGATGTTACAGATTGAGATAAACCCAAGGGGAGGGGCCGGTATGTCTCAATCTGTAACAGCTGGGACCGTTTTGGTTGAGTAGTTGTTACAGATTGAGATTGTTTGGTCGAGTCGGGTCACAGGGTAACGTGCGGGCACAAAAAACGGAGCCGTGTTGCCACGACTCCGTTTCTCAAGAGGATGGGTAAGGGAAGCGAAATTAGTTCAGGTGCCAGATCTCGTCGTTGTACTGGGAGATGGTGCGGTCGGACGAGAAAGTGCCGGCGTTGGCGATATTGATGAGCGCCTTGCGCATCCAAGCGTCCTGGTCCTCGTAGTCGGCTAGCACGCGCTCCTTGGTCTGGATGTACTCCTCAATGTCGAGCAGGGCCATGAACCAGTCCTTGCCCTTGATGTCGTCGTGCAGACGCTGCAGGCGCTCCGCGTTGCCGGTCGCCATAAAGGCGGGGTTGGTGATGAAGTCCACCAGCAGTTTGATGCCGGGCTTGCGGTAGAGCGTGCCGGCGTCATAGGTGCCGTCGGCGTAGAGCTGCTCGACCTGTTTGGACGAGGCACCAAAGGTATAGATGTTCTCGTCGCCCACGAGCTCGGCAATCTCCACGTTGGCGCCGTCAAGCGTGCACAGGGTTAGGGCGCCGTTGAGCATGAACTTCATGTTGGAGGTGCCGCTCGCCTCCTTGGAGGCCAGGCTGATCTGCTCGGAGATATCAGCAGCGGGGATCACGCGCTCGGCGGCGGTGACGTTGTAGTTCTCGATCATGACGACCTGCAGGTAGGGAGCCACGTCGGGGTCGTTTGCAATCCACTGCGACAGCGTCAAGATCAGATGGATGATGTCCTGCGCGATAGTGTAGGCAGGCGCCGCCTTGCCGCCAAAGATGATGGTGACGGGGTGCTTAGGTCTGTTGCCGTTCTTGATATCGAGGTACTTCCAGATGATGTAGAGCGCGAGCATCTGCTGACGCTTGTACTCGTGGATGCGCTTGACCTGGACGTCGATGATGGCGTTGGAGGGAATGGTCACGCCCTGCTCGAGCGCCATGAACTGGCGCATGATGGCCTTGGCCTCGACCTTGGTGGCGGCCAGGCGCTCAAGAACGTCCTTGTCGTCGGCGAAATTGGCGAGTTTGCTCAGATCGCCGGTGCTGCGCCAGTCGGTGCCGATCACATCGTCGAGCAGGCTGGCGAGCGCGGGGTTGGCCCCATGGACCCAGCGGCGGAAGGTGATGCCGTTGGTCTTGTTGGAGAACTTCTCGGGATAGATTTCGTAGAACGGATGAAGCTCGGTGTCCTCCAGGATCTTGGTGTGGAGGGCGGCTACGCCGTTGATGGAGAAGCCAAAGTGGATGTCCATGTGGGCCATGTGGACGGTATCGTGTTTGTCGATGATGGCGACGCGCGGGTCATCGTGCTCGGCCTTCGCGATCTCATCGAGCTTGACGATAATGTCGGCGATGGCAGGGGAGACCTTCTGTAGGCTGGCGAGCGGCCACTTCTCGAGCGCCTCGGCAAGAATCGTGTGGTTAGTGTAGGCGACCATGGAGCGTACGATGGTCACGGCCTCGTCAAACTCGATGTCATGCTCGGTGGTGAGCAAGCGAATGAGCTCGGGGATGACCATGGTGGGGTGCGTGTCGTTAATTTGGACCACGGCGTAGTCGGACAGATCGTGCAGGTTGCTGCCGCGCTCGATGGCCTCGTCGATCAGGAGCTGGGCGGCGTTGCTTACCATGAAGTATTCCTGGTAGATGCGAAGTAGGCGGCCCTGCTCGTCGGAATCGTCGGGGTAGAGGAACAAGGTGAGGTTCTTGGCGATCTCGGTCTTATCGAAGTCGATGGAGCTGCCGGGGACCAGGCCGTCGTCGACGCTCGCCAGGTCGAACAGGCGCAGGCGGTTCTTGGTGGGCTGGTCGTAACCGGGCACATCGATGTTGACGAGCTTGGAGGTAACGGCAAAATCGCCGAACTCGACGGTGTAGGAGCGGTCATCGTCGACCAGGATGTCCTGCTCACCGAGCCACTCGTCGGGGACGGCCTTCTGCTGGTTGTCGACAAAGCGCTGACGGAACAGACCGTAGTGATAGTTGAGGCCCACGCCATCGCCGGTCAAGCCCAGCGTGGCGATGGAATCCAGGAAGCATGCGGCCAAGCGGCCCAGGCCGCCGTTGCCGAGTGACGGCTCGACCTCGAATTCCTCGATCTTGTTGAGGTCGTGGCCTGCGGCGGTGAGCTGGTCCTTAACCTCGTCGTAGATGCCGAGGTCGATCATATTGTTGATGAGCAGCTTGCCGATCAAAAATTCGGCGGAAATGTAATAGAGCTTTTTCTTGCCGTTGTTGAGCGGGCGGGCGGCGGAGCGCTCCTGCACGAGTTTGACCAGCAGCTTGTAAATGCGACGGTCGTCGAGCTGCTCGAGCGAGGTGCCAAAAGACTGCTCGGCGAGTTCCATGAGGTTAATTCGGGGCATGTTTTCTCCTGTGATGGGTTGTTTCATGTCTGCAATTCATAAGAAGCCCGCGCGAGGGGATTGGGGTGGCCTCGCGCGGGAAAAGCAAGCGCGTCCGCACGGTGGGGAGGGGTCGGGCGCGGTGGCTCCTATTGAGGAAGCTCGATTTCGGCTTCCGACGGGATGCGGAAGTAGGTCTCGGTCCAGTCGGTGAGTTTGTGCTCGAGCTCGCGGGTGATGGCGCCGTCGAGCATGCGCCAGGTCCAGTTGCCGCCCAGCGTGGCAGGGGTGTTGATGCGCGCCTCGTTGCCCAAGTTGAGCAGGTCCTGCATGGTGTAGATGCACGTGTCGCTTACGCTGGCGGCGATGGTGCGATTGAGTGCATCTGCCATGGGTTCGCCGGCTTGCTGATGGGTGTACAGGGCTGCCTGCTCGCGCTGACGCGGGGTGGCCGTTCCCTCAAACCAACCGCGCGCCGTCTCGTTGTCGTGTGTGCCCACATAGGCGACGGTGTTGGCAATGTAGTTGTGCGGCAGGTAGTACGAGTTGGTGCCCTCAAAGGCGAACTGCAAGATCTTCATGCCGGGGAAGCCCGAGTTGTCGCGCATGTCGATGACGCCGGGGGTGAGGAAGCCAAGGTCTTCGGCGATGATGGGCAGCGTGCCGAGCTTTTCCTCGAGCGTCTTGAAGAACTTGAGGCCGGGGCCCTGCGTCCACGAACCGTAGGACGAATCGGGTGAGGAGAACGGCACCTCCCAATAGGCCTCGAAGCCGCGGAAGTGATCCAGGCGGATGACATCGTACATGTTGAGGGCGGCGCGGATGCGGCCCTCCCACCAGGAGAAACCGTCGGCTTCCATGGCGTCCCAGTCGTAGATGGGATTTCCCCAGTACTGGCCGGTGGCCGAGAACTGGTCGGGCGGCGTGCCGGCGACACTTGCGGGATTACCGGCGGCGTCGATCTTAAAGAGCTCGGGTGTGGCCCACATCTCGACGGAGTCGCGCGAGACATAGATGGGCAGGTCGCCGATGATGAGGATGTCGCGCTCGTTGGCATAGGCCTTGAGGCGGCTCCACTGACGATCGAAGAAGTACTGCGTCATCTGGTGGTAGAGCATGCGCGCGGGATGGGCGGCGCAGACCTTGGCAGAAGCCTCACCGCGGGTACGGAGCTCTGCGGGCCACTCCCAAAATGCCTTGAGACCGCACTCCTCCTTGACGGTCATGAACTCGCAGTAGGGGATGAGCCAGTCTTCGTTGGTTTGGACAAACTCGTCGAAGTCGGCCGGCTTGTCGGCGCCAAAGCGCTCGGCGGCGCGGTCGAGAATCTGACGACGGCCACCAAAGATGGCGCCATAGTCGACATTGCTGGGGTCGGAGCCCAGGTACACGCCGTCGATATCGTGCTGCTCCAGGTAACCTGCCTCGATAAGCTCGGCAAAGTCAATGAAGTTGGGGTTGCCCGCACGGGCCGAGAACGACTGATAGGGCGAGTCGCCATAGCTCGTCGTCGTAAGGGGCAGAATCTGCCAGTAATGTTGTTTGCACGAGGCAAGAAAATCGACGAAGTCGTAGGCATTCCAGCCAAAGCCGCCGAT
>CABULX010000084.1 GCA_902492545.1 uncultured Collinsella sp.
TCGTGTACCTGCCGCGCATGGAAGTACTCAAAGAGTCCCTCGAAGACCTCGCCGATTTCTTCGATCACTACCGCCAGGCGTAACGGCAAAGGTAGACTGTAATGAAACGGTCGGCCCGCAACGGATGCGGGCCGACCGTTTTCTGTCTAAGTCTGTGCTGTTAGCGCTTGTCTCGTTGAGCGGGCGAGGTTCGCATGTGAGCGGTAAGTTCTATTCCAAAATGGAATACAGTGGGCTTAAGCTGGAATTGATGTCCGGGTACCTGCTTTTCTAGAATGTTTTCAACAAGATGAAAGGCGGTTCCAACCAATGATTATCGATGCAAATTCCTACTGGTTCGACGAGCACATCTTTCATGACGAGACGCTCTGCGAACAGTTTTTGGCCGAGGTGCCCCGCGCCTATGACACCGAAGGCTATCTGACCATGAATTCCGCCGGCAAACGACAGATCGTGATCGAGATGCCCGCCGGTTCTCCGGGTCTTAACTACATTGAGGGCGACTACACCCTCGAGAAGCGCTTGGCCGATATGGATGAGGCGGGGGTCGACAAGGCGATCCTCAAGCTCCCCGGTTGTCACGAGTGGATGTCGCTCGAGATGTGCCGGCGTTTCAACGACGGTATGGCTGCTGACGCGAAGGCGTCAAGTGGCCGTCTGATTCCGCTTGTCGCTGTGCCGCCCTTTGGCACCAAAGCGAATTTGGAGGAGCTCGATCGCAGGCTCGACGATGGTTTTGCGGGTGTGCAGCTCTGCGCTCACTACGGCAAGCGCTATCTCGACGACCAGGTCTTCTCGAGCTTTTTCGAGCACCTGAACGAACGCCATGTCACCGTTTACGTGCACCATGTTCCCGTGCCGGTCGAGAACGAATCGCTTCTCGCGTACGACAACCTTCGCCGCTCTTATGGCCGCTGCGTCGACCAAACTACGGCGATCGGCCGAGAGATCTTTGGCGATTTCTTTGAGCGCTACCCCAATATCAAGATGGTCCACTCCATGCTCGGCGGCGCATACTTTGCGTTCAAGGAGATGCTGCTGCCTCATGGTCCCAAGCGCCCTGATGCTTCTGGCCGTTTTCAGGTCGATACCGAGACCGTTTCCAGGCGCCTCGAGAACAACATCTATTTCGACATGTCCCATGCTCAGCCCTGGGGCGAAACGCTTCTTGCCTGTGCGGTTGAAGTCCTTGGTGCAGACCATATTGTCTTTGGTACGAGTTATCCCGTTAAACGCGAGTGGCTAACAGAGGGTGTCGCCTGCGTCCGCGCCACAGATTTAAGTGATACGGACAAGGACCTTATGCTTGGCGGCACGGCACAGCGCTTGTACGGCATCGAGTGAGCGACAGATAAAGGAGGGCGTTCGCCATGGATAAGGGAGAGATGAAGGCCGGAGCCGCCCGGGTGGCCATTAACTTAGAGGACGTATTGCCGTTCGACGGTTTCGACGCACTCCGTCATGAAATCTTTGCCCGTGCCTTCGTGGTCGAAGGGATGGGGCGGCGCGCTTGCATCCTTTCACTTGAGGTTACCTCGATCGCTCCGGCCCTACTCGTCGATCTGCGTGAGGTTGTCAAGGATGTCTCCAATTGCGACGGCGCCTTTTCTTGGGTGGTCCCGACCCACACGTTTTCTGCGCCTCACGTGCGCACCCCTGGGCATCTGGCCGACACCGATGCCCGCGATCGAAATGAGCGCTATCGTGCCGCGCTCATCGCCGCGACACGCGCGGCCGTTGGGCAGGCGGTTGCGGGCATTCGCTCTGTCACGCTCGCCTCGGCGGAGGGCTACTGTCCTGTGAACGTTAACCGCGACATTGAGACACCGGCCGGCTGGTGGCTGGGAGTAGACCCCAAGGGGTTTGCCGACCACGCGATGCCCGTACTTGTCGCGAGGGATGCCGAGGGCGGGCTCGTTGCCATGCTTGCGACGGCTGATGTCCAGTCTTCCGTGCTCGACGGATCGCACGATTCTCAGGGGAAGCGCTTGGTGAGCGGGGACCTCTTTGGCTTTGCCGCCATGGCTCTCGAGCGCGAATTGGGCGGAGTCGTGTTGCTGCTACCCGGTGCCGCGGGGGATCAGAGTCCGGCGGAGCGCGCCGTAACCGTTGCGTTCGGTTCGACCGGGGCGAAGCAAACGTTAGATGCTCACGAGAGTGGATATCGCATGCTGCATCGACAGGGTCGCGCTATGAGCGATGCGTTGATTGAGGCCGTCCGTGCGGCGCGTGAGGACGATGCCATCGGCGTCGATGCTCGCACGGTCGACGTCCTTTTGCCCGCCCAGACGCGCGCCGACTTCTGCTCATTGGCCCCGCATCGAACTTATGAGTTTCATGCGGCAGGCGAACAGCGTACGAGGGTCTATTTACTTCGGCTGGGAAATGTCGAGTTCGTTGGTATCCAGCCCGAGGTTTCGAGCTCGTTTGGCGCCGCCGTGCGCGCCGCCCGATTCTGCCCCGTGCTCTTTGCCACGCTTGTCAACGGAGGGCAAAAGTATCTGCCGGCCCCCGATGCGTACGAGAAAATCACCTATGAGGCCATGAACTCCGGCTTCGCCGCCGGTTCCCATGAGCGCCTCCTTCAAACCATCCTTGCCGCTTTAAACGCGGCATGACAAAAAGGAGAACTTGCATGAATATCGGACATGCACGCCGCAAGATTACCCCGCAAGGCGACATCTATCTAATCGGATATCGTAACCTCTCCAACCGTCTGGAGCCTGCGACAGGCGTCCATGACGACGTCTTCGCCAACGCGATTCTTTTCCAACAGGACGACCGCGAAGTTTTTCTCTTCAACGCCGATGTTCTCGAGTTTGAGGAGGGCATGGCCGAGGAGGTTAAGACGATGCTCGCCGAGCGCTACGGAATCGACCGTGACTGCGTTCTGCTCTCCGCGACGCACGACCATACTTCAATCGTCGCTTACCACCGCAGCTGGTGGACGGGAAAATTCGACGAGAACTACTACCGCTGGTTCCTCGATACCATTTGCCAATGCTTTGAGGAGTGCCGCGCCAACGCACAGCCCGCGATTTGTCGCTTGGGCAAGCAGGTCATCACCGGTTTCTACGACAACCGCATCATCCCAGGTGAACTCGCCGACAATGAGGTCATTGTCGTATCGTTCTTCGATACCGAAGGCAAGCCATTTGCGGGCTTTGTGAACTGGGCGGTGCATTCCGCTTGCGTCGGACCCGACTGCACGGAGCTCACGAGCGAACTCGCCGGTCTTACCGGCAAAAAGCTCGCTCAGAGTCTTGGTTACTATCCGGCCATGGTCGTCGGTGCTGCTGGCGACTGTAGCGACAGCAATTTTCGCCAGGGACGCGGCATTCCCGAGGTCGAGCGCGTTTCGACCGGTCTTGCCGAGGCGATTTCCCAGATCAAGCTCGATCGCGAGGTCGTTCTCGACCGCATCGAGCCTCAGACGTTCTATCACACCGTTGCCCATGACGACTTTTCGCTCACGCTTAAGTGTGTCGTCATCAGTTTGGGCGGCCTGCATCTCTTTGTGTTCCCGAGTGAGCTCGGCAGCGACTTGGGTATTCGCATGAAGCGCGAATGCCCGGTCGAGGGAATAGTTTGCGGTTACACCAACGGCTATTTCGAGTATTTCCTTCCGGCACGCGAGTACGGCCTCTCCTTTGAGACCGAGCGTACTCAGATTCCCCAGGGCGAACCGGAACGTCTGTGTGACAAGTTCTGCCAGACGACGAGACTTCTCGGCGCAGCAGATTCGCGTCTGTAGACCTGATTGCGTGACATGGGCCAATGAGGCTCGCTGCCATGTGATCGGCATCTTCCATCTTCTCTGCCGTTTCCCATCCCGGGCGTACGTGCGTCCGCGGATTTCAAAGGGGGAAGCGGGTTCCTTGCCCTCCCACGTCGACTACGGAGGCATGAAATCGATGCTATACCCCGCTCAGAAAAAGGAGAATTCCATGAAATACCAGAAGCTTTGCGATGAAATCATCACAAAGGTCGGTGGTCGAGACAATGTGTTAGACGTGAGCCACTGCATTACGCGTCTCCGCTTCCACCTCAAGGATGAATCGCTCGCCCAGACCAATGAGCTTAAGGCGACGAAGGGCGTCGTTGACGTCATCCAGGCCGGCGGACAGTATCAGGTCGTGATTGGTGCCACTGTCGAGGCCGTCTACAACGACCTTGTTCAGATTGGCGGGTTCGACTCCAAACCCGCACTCGATATCGATGAAGGCGACGACGTCAAAAAGGGCGATCCATTCTCGCGTCTGCTGGCCATCATCTCCGAGATTCTGCAACCGGTTCTTGGCGTGCTTATGGCCGGTGGCTTTATCAAGTCGATGCTCGCGCTCTGCACGGTTGCCGGTTGGCTTGCCAAGGACAGCAATACGTATGTGACGCTCTCGGCAATCGGAGATTCGGTCTTCTATTACTTTCCGCTAATCATTGGCTGGACGTCGGCCAAGAAGTTCGGACTTAAGCCCGTTATGGGAATGGCGCTCGGTGGTATCCTTGTCTACCCGACGCTCGTTGCCCTTATGGGCGGAGATCCGCTCTACACGCTCGGCGCCGGCACGGTCTTCGAGTCCAATGTCTACGGTGATATTTTTGGCATCCCGCTGATCATGCAGAATTACTCATCGACGATTCTGCCTGCGATCTTTATCGTCTGGATTGCCTCCAAGGTGCACAAGGCCCTTTCTAACGCGCTGCCCGCGCTTGTGAGCTCGTTCTTCTCCAACATCCTGACGCTCCTCATTTGCGGCATCCTTGGCCTGCTTGTGGTCGGTCCGGTCATGACGGTCCTCTCCAACATCGTTGCCCAGATCATCTTGATGCTCATCAACTTCCAGCCCGCCATCGCCGGCTTTGTCATCGGCACGTTCTGGAGCCTGCTCGTCATGTTCGGCCTGCACTGGGGTATCATCCCGCTGTGGTTTCTCGATGTCGCAACCTACGGCTATGACCTCATTAACCCGCTCGTGTATGCAGGCGGTTGTGCCATCGCCGGTGCTGTGCTTGGCATGGTCATCCGAACCAAGGACTCCGAGGAAAATGCTGCCGTCAACATTCCCGCCCTTGTCTCTTCGATTTTCGGTGTCAACGAGCCTGCGCTTTACGCCATCTTGCTGCCGCGTAAGCGTCTTATGTGGTCAACCTTTATTTCCGCTGGTGTAGGCGGCGCCATTGCCGGCCTCATGGGTGCCAAACTCTATGCCTTCGGTGCCTCCGGCCCGCTCGGTTTCCCGAGCTTTATTAACCCTGCCGGCATCGACACGGGCTTTATCGGCCTTGTCATCTCCGGTGTGGTCGCTTTCGTTTTGGCTCTTGTCGCCGCTATGGCGATCGGTACCAGGAAGGACGAGGGCGGTAAGGCGCTCAACATCTCGGTGGACTAGTCTGTCTGCGCACTTTAACCAAATATGCCTCGGACGGCGACGTGCCGCCCGAGGCATATTTGTGTTTTGTGCCGTTGTCAGCGTGTTTGCGGACACAAGTCTGCGGTTGTGGAGCAGCGGGGATTATGACGGTCGTGCCGCGGTGGAAGACGCACGGTCGCCCTGCAGGAGCTGACGGTAGGGGAGGAAGCCGATGAACGAGACGACCGCCTGCGAGTGCGCGGCGTTCCGCTTGAGGTAGAGCCTGACCTCGGAGGTCGTCGCGGGCTCAAGCGGCACCAGGGCTACCTTTCCGCTGGCAAGCGATTCCGCCGGCTTGCGCATGAGGAATGAGACGCCGGCGCCGCGTGCGACAAGAGAGATGATGTTCTCGGCTCGTTTGCCGGTGAACGTAACGCGTGGGCCAAATCCAGCTTCGCGACAAAGGGAAAGGACGAGCTCGCTTACGAACGAGCCTTGGGGAAGCATGAGGAAATTCTCGTCGATAAGGTCGTCTATCTCGACGGTGTCACGTTCGGCGAGCGGATGGTCGAGCGGAAGGACGGCCACGAGCCGGTCAGTCGTAAAGGGAATCTTTTTGAACTCCGGCTCGATGGCGCCACTGTCACGGATGAAGGCCAGGTCAATGTCCTCGTGCAGGAGCATACGCTTGAGTGTGTCGCCCTCGCCCTCGATGAGCTCAACAGAATATGAGGGGTTCGCCTGCTGAAAATCGATGACGGCGTCCGTGATCCCATAAGGGGCCATAATGGGGATAGAACCTACGGTGAGGTGCTCGAGCGGCTCACCTGCGCCTATTTGAATGGCGGCAAGATAGCGGTGCTGAAGCGTCGCAATTTTTTGCGCATAGGGGAGGAGCGCTTCACCTTGCGCGGTGAGTGTTACGTGGCGCTGGCTTCGATCGATGAGCTTGCAGCCGAGTTCGTGCTCCATTGCCATGATGTGCTTGGAGAGGGTTGATTGCGACATGAAAAGCAGTTCCGCCGCATCAAGAAACGTGCGTGACTGCGCTAAGATGGCGAATTCGCCAAAGCGGCTGATATCCATAGGGAGGCCTCCGGTACCCTCATTTTGGCAGGTGGCCTAAACCACGACGCCATTGCAGTGGTCGATTTCGTGCTGGATGATCTCGGCGGTGTAGCCCGAGAAGTTTTTGATGCGGTGAACGAAGTTCTCGTCCAAATACTCAACCTTAATGCGGCGATAGCGGGTACAGGGACGCTCGCCGGTCAGCGAGAGGCATCCTTCGCTCGTCTGATAGGCATTGACCTGCTCAAGAATTTGAGGGTTGTACATCAGGAGTGTCCTGTTGCCGTCCTTTACGCAGATGATGCGTTTGCGCACGCCGATCATGTTGGCGGCGAGGCCCACGCACTCGCGCTCATGCTCGTGGAGTGTATCCAGGAGATCCTGCCCGGTTGCGGCATCGTCGGGTCCCGCGTCTTCGGAAGGCAGACGCAAAAAGAACTCGGATTTCATGATGGGCTTAATCATGGCGGGCTCCTCATGTCTTATGCTTTCGTGGACTTTTAATAATAGCGCGGAAGGAAAGCTGTGCGTCCGCGTTACAATCTTTCGATGTTGGACCATGTTGCCAGATTCGTCGTGTACGGCGTCTGGCGTAAGTCTAGGGCTCATTTTTCGCCCTGGACCGTTCCTCTGGGGCGATGCGACTGTCGTTCCAAGAGGAAGGAAATGCATGGGGAGCAAATCTCAGCAACAAGTTCAAGTAACGCCATCGGCCTCTGCGGCGATTCTCGTCGTAATGTATATTGCAGCCTTTGTTGCCGCGTTTAACGAGAACATCATTAACGTGGCGTTGCACGACATTATGGCAGCCTTTTCGGTGAGTGCCACCACGGCACAGTGGCTCGTCTCGGGCTACATGATCGTGACGTCGATTTTTACGGCCATCATGGCCTTCCTGTCCGGCCGTTTCTCGACGCGCAAGCTGCTGTTTTTCGCATGCGGATGTATGGTCGCCGGCGAAGTCCTGTGCCTGTTCGCTCCGTCATTTAGCGTTTTGCTGCCAAGCCGTATTTTGCAGGCTGCGGGATCGGGCATCTTGTTCCCGCTCATGATGAACGTGGTGCTGTCTTGCGCTCCGCGCGAGAAGCTCGGTCTGTATCTGAGCCTGGGCGGTGCCTGCATTACGCTAGGGCCGGCGTTTGGACCCGTAATCAGCGGTCTTATGTGCACGTTGTTCGGCTGGAGGGCGGTGTTTGTAGTGCCGCTGGTGGGCGGCATTGTGGTCGCTGCGGCGGGCGTTAAGCTTGTTCAGAATGTCGGAGAGCGCTCGAGCACCACGCTTGATATTCTGTCGGTTGTTTTGCTCGCTGCCGGCATTACGGCATTCGTGCATTCCGTAGGCGAGTTCTCGACCAATCCGATTGCCGGCATCGTGGCGCTTTTCGCCGCCATTGTGCTGCTCGGCCTGTTTGCGGCCCGTCAGCTCAAGCTCGAGCATCCGGTGCTTAACGTGCGTCCCATGGCGAGCGTTCGTTTTTGGCCCGCGTGCCTGCTTGTGGTGGTGTCGATGATGACGACGTTCTCGATGAGCGTTTTGTTGCCGCTCTATTTTGAGGGCGCATACGGCATGACCGCACTTATTGCGGGCTTGCTCATTTTGCCGGCGATTGCCTGCAACGCCGTGACCTCGATTGTGGGCGGACGCGTGATGGACGCCCGTGGCGCATGGCCGCTGCTGCCGGTCGGCTTTGCCCTGATTGCCGTGGGGCAGACTGCCATCTCGATGACGGCGGCAAGTATGAACATCGGCGTCGTCGTGGCGCTGACCGTTGTGGTGTATGCCGGAGTCGGTTTGGTGCTGAGCCCCTCGCAAACGGCCGGCTTGGAGACGCTGCCTGCCGCTGAGCATCCCCACGGAACGGCATTGCTTAACACGTGGAACATGATTGCCGCATCGTTTGGCCCATCGCTGTTTATCGGTCTGCTCTCGAGTTCTGCGGCGACTGCCGGCGCGGCTGGCGCTGCGACCGACGTTGCCCAGGCGATTGGATTTGCAACTGCCGTGCGTGTGGCGGCTGTGATTGCCGTGGTCGGGTTCGCGACGTCGCTGGTGTACGCTCGTCGCGAGTCGCACATGTCGCATTAATGTGTGCACATAGATTCTGCAGCTAGATTGGATGGCAACACCATAAACTAATGGACGTTTTGCCGAGAGGCATGAATGTTTAAAGCGCAAAGAGTGCGCGACGGGCCCCGCGAATGGGGCGATGATGCCCGAGAGGGCTAAGAAGGAGTCTCATGTCCGAGAACGAAGAGATCATGAACGAGACCGAGAACGAGACCATGGCTGCCGAGGTTGAGGCAGTCGAGACCGTGGAGACCGAAGCTGCCGAGGTTGAGGCTGCTGACGAGGTTTCCGCCGAGGAGGAGGCCGAGGTTGTCGAGGCCGCCGTTGATTACGATGACGAAGAGCTGATGGACAAGATGCAGAAGGCCGCCCGCCTGCTGCGTAGCCGTCGCTTTGCTATTTCCAAGGAGGAGGAGGCCAAGGCCGAGCGCATGGCGAACATCGAGCGCGCCATCAAGCTTCTTGACC
Organism: uncultured Collinsella sp.; assembly: GCA_902492545.1. Taxonomy (GTDB): domain Bacteria; phylum Actinomycetota; class Coriobacteriia; order Coriobacteriales; family Coriobacteriaceae; genus Collinsella. The sequence continues at coordinate 8,956 of CABULX010000084.1, forward strand.
TCAAGCCCAAGATGGAGCAGAAGGAAATGTCCGACCTGCTGGGCATGCGCCTCCGTGAGCTCGATGGCCTGATGGCCGAGGCCGAGGCTGCCGATCTGGTCGGCCGCATCGACGACGCCGAGGGCGATATGCGCAAGATCGTCGTCTTCGCTGCCGAGGATGCCGCTGAGGGCCTGGTCGAGCTTGCCAACAAGAAGGAGAAGCTCCTGCCCGAGCTTTCTTACGAGGAGGCCACCGAGCTGATGGCCGCTCTCGATAAGGTTATCGCTCCGCTCGTCGCCATGGGCCTGGACGAGGATCGCGGTCCTCGCGGCGGCCGTGACGACCGTGGTGGCCGTGGCGGCGACCGTGGCGGCCGCGGCGGCTTTGGCGATCGTGGTGGCCGTGGTGGCGACCGCGGCGGTCGCGGTGGCGATCGCGGCGGCCGTGGCGGCTTTGGTGACCGTGGCGGCGACCGTGGCGGTCGCGGCGGCTTTGGCGGCAACCGTGGTGGCTATGGCGATCGCGGTGGCAACCGTGGCGGCTTTGGCGGCAACCGTGGTAACGACCGCGGCGGTCGCGGCGGCGACCGTGGCGGCCGCAACGGCGGCGGCTTCCGCGGTAACCGTTTTTAGTTACGGCGTTTTACCAAACGCCGTAACGGGCCGACGCTGCGCGGGCCGCATTTGGACAATCTGACGTTCAACTTCAAGGGCGCGACCAGAAGGTCAGCGCCCTTTCGTTTCACGTCACCTTGCCTCAAATGCGACCCGCTCGCTGTCCGTCCTCTGCCTGCGGCGTTGTCTTGCTCCGGATGCGGCAGTTAGGGACGTTCCTTTTCTGCCGGCAGTTTGGGACACTCCTTGTAGTCATTGGGGACGTTCTTAAATGACTAGTCGTTGGGGACGTTCTTGTTTGAC
>CABULX010000085.1 GCA_902492545.1 uncultured Collinsella sp.
CCATGGCCGAGCGCTTCCCCGAGCGGCGCGCCTCCGCCCCGGGCGATGCCGCCGATCGCGCCCGCATCACGCCCGAGACCGAGCTCGACGTGCCCGCCACCTCTGTCTACCAGGCCGGCGCTATCAAGCTCGAGGAGGAACTCTCCCCTGCCGAGGCCTTCGAGACCGGTATGGGCGAGGCTGCCTACACCTACCTGGCCGACCACACCACCAAGCGCATCGTCATCGACGTGCCCGCATATCAGCACGCCACGGTCACTGCGCGCGTGAGTGGCGTCGACGCCGCCGCGGCCATCGCCGCCATCGATGTCGTTGCCCGTCCGCAGGCAACACTCGACCTGCGCATAGCCCTGGACTCCCCCGTTGCCGGCGAGGGCGTCGTGGGTTCTGTGCTGCGCGCGTGCGCCCACGAGTACGCCACCGTCAACGTGACCTGCACGCAGACGCTCGACGACAGCTGGATCGCGCTCGACGACACCGGCCTGTTCCTGGACGAGGGCGCGCGCGTCAACGTGCAGCACACTGTCCTGGGTGCCGGCGCCAGCGCTACCGGCCTTGCCGGCGACCTGCTGGGCGACACCGCCAAGGTGACAATCGATACCGATTACCTGGGTGCCCGCGAGCAGGTGCGCGACTTTAACTACGAGCTGCGCCACCGCGGCCGCAAGACCGAGTGCGAGATCGACGCCAACGGCGTGCTAACCGGCACGTCCAAGAAGGTCTACCGCGGCACCATCGACCTCGTACACGGCTGCAAGGGTGCAACCGGCACCGAGCGCGAGACGGTGCTTTTGGCCAACAAGGGCGTCGACAACAAGACCGTTCCCGTCATTCTCTGTGACGAGGACGACGTCGCCGGCAATCACGGCGCCACCATCGGTCACGTCCGCGAAGAGCAGCTGTTCTACCTCGCCTGCCGCGGCCTTGACCAAAACGCCGCCGAGGATCTGTTCATCCGCGCCAAGCTGGAGGACGCCGCGCTTTCCGCCACCGATGAGCGCACCCGCGCTGCCGTCGTCCGCTTGGGCAACAACCTGATCGATAACTTTGAAGAGGAGCTCGCATGATCGATACCGAGCACGTAAAATGCGATACCTGCACCGCCCCCGAGCCTATGGAGCTCGACGCCAGCGACGAGGCTTCGCGCGGCTGGCCCACCGTGGACATCGAGACTAATCCCTACAAGGCGCAGTTCCCGCTGTTCCAGCAGCATCCCGAGATCGCCTTCCTCGATAGCGCCGCCACCGCGCAGCGCCCCGCTTGCGTGCTCGACGCCGAGCGCGATTTCTACCAGCGCATGAACGCCAACCCGCTGCGCGGCTTGTACTCATTGTCCGTCGAGGCCACCGATGCCATCGCCAAGGTCCGCCAGCAGATCGCCGACCTCATCGGCGCCGCCCAGGCTAACGAAGTCGTCTTCACCCGCAACACCAGCGAGTCGCTCAACCTAGTCGCCAAGAGCTTTGCGCCCACAGTGCTGGAGCCCGGCGACGAGGTCGTCATCACCATCATGGAGCACCACTCCAACCTGATCCCGTGGCAGCAGGTCTGCCGCGAGACCGGTGCCAAGCTTGTCTACCTCTATCCCGCCAAGACCGGCCAGCTCACCACCGAGGAGGTTCTGGCCAAGGTGGGTCCCAAGACCAAGATTCTGGCCGTGGGTCAGGTCTCCAACGTGTTAGGCGTCGAGAACCCGGTCAAGAACCTCGGCAAGCTCGTGCACAAGTACGGCGGCTATCTGGTTGTCGACGGCGCACAGTCGCTGCCGCACATGCCGGTCAACGTGGCCGATCTGGGCGCCGACTTCTTTGCCTTTAGCGCGCACAAGGCCATGGGCCCCATGGGCATCGGCGTGCTGTGGGGCAAGATGGACCTGCTCAACGCCATGCCGCCCATGCTCACCGGCGGCGAGATGATCGATTCGGTCACCGAGCAGGACGCCGTCTGGGCGCCCGTCCCCGAGAAGTTCGAGGCCGGCACGCAGGATGCCGCCGGCATCTTCGCCACAGGCGCCGCCCTCGACTACCTCGTCAACACGGTGGGCTACGAAAACATCCAGGCCCGCGAGCAGGCACTCGTCCACTACCTGATGGGCGAGCTCATGCAGCTCGACTTTGTCCAGATCATCGGCTCCATCTATTGGGACAACCATCACGGCGTCGTCAGCTTTAACGTCAAGGGCATCCACCCGCACGATGTCGCGAGCATCATGGACATGGACGGCGTGTGCATCCGCGCCGGCCACCACTGCGCACAGCCGCTGCTTACCTGGCTGGGCGTCGAGAACCTCGCCTGCTGCCGTGCCAGCGTGGCTTTCTACAATGACAAGGCCGACATCGATAAGTTCATCGCCGGCCTGCATCACGTTTGGAGCACGTTCAATGGGTAATCTGTACACCTCCACCACGTTTATGGAGCACAACTCGCACCCCGACTATAAGTACGAGATGGACGCTCCCACGCACGAGCACGAAGGCATCAACCCCAGCTGCGGCGACGAGCTCACCTTGCAGCTGCGTGTCGAGAACGGCGTGATTGAGGAGGCCTCGTTTACCGGTCATGGCTGCGCCATCAGCCAGGCCAGCGCCGACATCATGGCCGACCTCATCACCGGCGAGACGGTCGAGGAGGCACGCCGCCTGGCCGGGCTCTTCCTGGCCATGATCCGCGGCGAGCAGCTCTCCGAGGAAGACCTGGAAGACCTGGACGAGGCTGCCCAGCTCCAGGACATCTCGCACATGCCCGCCCGCGTCAAATGCGCCGAGCTCGCCTGGCGCACCCTCGACGGCATGCTCGAGGGGTAAACTAACCAGTAGCGTATGCCCCGAATCCAAGGTTTTTGATTGCCGAGCCGCCCGATACGGGCGGCTCTGTTTTTCCTAATGAGCGCCGGACGCACGAAGTCCGCGCGTCCGGCGCTCCGTCTGTCATTTACCACACAGCAGACGCGAACACGGGCGTTTTCCACAGCACCAAAGGCCTGCGGCAGGGCCCCGGACCCGCCAAGCAATGCGCCAAGCCCCGTTCTGCTGAGCTCCGACTCGCTTCGCGCCTGCCGCAGAAGGGTCCCATAGGATGCTGCGTGCATTTTTGCGAGTATTCAGCACGCCAAGCTGTGTCCATACGCATCGGAAGCGTTAATCAACGTCTCCAGGCGCATAAATATTGTGTTTTAGACCAGACATCGCGGTCTGACGGGACGCAGGCACATACTCCGGGGGTGCAACGGCAGGGATCAATAGCTTAGGGGCCCGTGTGTTGCAAGATTGTGGCAGTGCCGACAGCACCACGATGCTGAAAACTCCGTTTTTTGCACGGCGCAGACGGGGGTAGGCACGGGCAAACCCGGACTGAGCTGTTATTTTATGCAAGATGACGATTGTTCTATGCATATTAAGAAGTGCAGTTACCGTACCAAGCTTTTGAACGCTGGTTGCGGCGTATGGACGACCCCAGCTGCGGTGAACAGGCGACCCTACATCACGTTTCCGCCAGCCCGCATCGCCGTTCGCGCGCGGGCGCGCACGATACGAGAGACGGTACTTTTGCCAATCCCGGTATACCGCTCAATCTGACGCACTGTAAAGCCGGCATTGTTCAATCCAACAATAACGGTATCGCGCTGCGCCGGCGGTACAGTTTTAACCCCGTTGAGCGGAACCCCTAGCTCCTTCGCCAACTTGTTGGCAAAGGCGTGGCGTTCCCACTCCGTCTCTTTCATATCGCGCAGCGCCGGTTCGCCGCTGTCGGGCGTCGAAAGCGAATAGGCAATAAAGCCCTCGGCAGAACCAAAAAGCTCAAGCACGCAAGAAGGATCAGAAAAACCCCTCGCGACATCGGCCGCGTCACCGTCGTAAGCGCACAAATGCTCCGGAAAGCTGCTCCAGGGATAACGCTCAATGAGACTGATGCCCGCCTCCTGCGGATCGGCGTGAACGGAGCGAATAGCCTCCATCACCTGCCAGTCGGTATCGAGCGAGCGCCGGTCAAAACGGTTCTGGAACAGATGCCCTGTGCGCCCCGTGCGTTTATTGAACCGCCGCGCGTACGTCAAAAGCAGCCGGTGCATCGCCGCGCTCATCGCGTCCTCGTAATCTGCAAGCACCAGACGCACGTGATTGCCCATAAGGCACCAGGCGATAACCGTCACGCCCGCCTTGCGGCAGCACTCACGCATCAGCTCCAAGAACTCCCACCGGTCTTCATCGCCCTCAAAGATGAGCTGCTTGCCCGTACCGCGGGCACAGACATGGTAAAAGCCGGTAACCGTTCTCCAAACGCGCTGCATGGCGCTCCCTTCGCCGGGATCTGCTTGCCATCCAATACAGCACGATTGAAGCGTGCCATCAAAACATTCACGCAAAACAATTCGCTCGCGCGGCCAAAGGCAGTAAACAGGCGGCGAACGGCACCGTTGCAACAGGTCAACCCCTGCAACGCTTACAAAAGCTGACCAAAAGCTTGCCCAAGACGGACCCCCTCTACGGAAGTGCACGACCACAGAATATAGAGTTAAACCGTTTCAATTGAAAGTTCCGCGCATCTCGCTACGAAAACTGAGCCGTTCGCCGAATATTCCGTGCATTTCGCGGTATTATAGGGGCTGCATGTCATGTCCCTTTCGAAGGGTCGCCCGGCAATCGCCAGCCACGGCCCCCAGACGGGACGCCAACACGATAGAGAGGAGAGGCATGCAGTACTCACAGGAAGTGGAGAACATGTGCCCCGTTGCCAAGGGTGCATACCACGGCCCCGCACCCATCCCCGAGGAGGGCAAGTGGGTCCAGGCTAAGGAGATTTCCGACATCTCCGGTCTTACGCACGGTGTGGGTTGGTGCGCACCTCAGCAGGGCGCCTGCAAGCTCACGCTGAACGTCAAGGACGGCATCATCGAGGAGGCCCTCGTTGAGACCATCGGCTGCTCGGGTATGACCCACTCTGCCGCCATGGCTTCCGAGATCCTTCCCGGTAAGACCATCCTCGAGGCCCTCAACACCGACCTCGTCTGCGACGCCATCAACGTTGCTATGCGCGAGATCTTCCTGCAGATCGTTTACGGCCGCAGCCAGACCGCGTTCTCCGAGGGCGGCCTGCCCGTGGGCGCCTCCCTCGACGACCTCGGCAAGGGCCTTCGCTCTCAGGTCGGCACCATGTTCGGCACCAAGGCCAAGGGCGCTCGTTACCTCGAGCTCGCTCAGGGCTACGTCACCCGCATGGCTCTCAACGACAAGAACGAGATCATCGCTTTCGAGTTCCTGAACCTCGGCAAGTTCACCGACGCCGTCAAGGCCGGCAAGACCCCCGAGGAGGCCATCGCTGGCGCTATGGGCCACTATGGTCAGTGGGAGAACGCTGCCAAGTACATCGACCCGCGCACCGACGAGGAGACTCACTCCGTCGCCAGCGTGTTCCCGGTTCACGAGTAGAAAGGGAGGGAAATAACTATGACTGTTACGTTCGAAGGTTACGAGCGCCGCGCTGACAAGATCAACAAGTGCCTCGCCGACAACGGCATCGCCTCCCTCGAGGAAGCTCTGCAGATCTGCACCGACAAGGGCTTCAACCCGCGTGAGATCGTCAACAACACCCAGTCCATCGCCTTCCAGAACGCCGAGTGGGCCTACACCCTCGGTTGCGCTCTCGCTGTCAAGCGTGGCGCCAAGTCCGCTTCTGAGGCTGCCGCCATCATCGGCGAGGGCATCCAGGCCTTCACCGTTCCCGGCTCCGTCGCCGAGGACCGCAAGGTCGGTCTGGGCCACGGCAACCTGGGCGCTATGCTGCTCTCCGACGACACCGAGTGCTTCGCCTTCCTGGCCGGTCACGAGTCCTTCGCTGCCGCTGAGGGTGCTATCGGCCTGGCTCTGAACGCCAACAAGGCTCGCAAGAAGCCGCTGCGCGTCATCCTCAACGGACTGGGCAAGGACGCTGCTCAGATCATCGCCCGCATCAACGGCTTCACCTACGTGAAGACCCAGTTCGACTACTTCACGGGCGAGCTCAAGGTCGTCGAGACCATCCCCTACTCCGATGGTCCCCGCGCCGCCGTCAACTGCTACGGCGCCGACGACGTCCGCGAGGGCGTTGCCATCATGTGGCACGAGAACGTCGACATCTCGATCACCGGTAACTCCACCAACCCCACGCGCTTCCAGCACCCCGTCGCTGGCACCTACAAGAAGGAGCGCCTCGAGGCTGACAAGAAGTACTTCTCCGTCGCTTCTGGTGGCGGCACTGGCCGTACCCTGCACCCGGACAACATGGGCGCCGGCCCTGCCTCTTACGGCATGACCGACACCATGGGCCGCATGCACTCCGACGCCCAGTTCGCCGGTTCTTCCTCCGTGCCTGCGCACGTCGACATGATGGGTCTCATCGGCATGGGCAACAACCCCATGGTCGGTGCCACCGTCGCCTGCGCTGTCGCCGTCGAGGAGGCCCTCAAGGCCTAATCGCGCCCGCGCGATGCTCATATAGTTGAGCTTTGGAGCCGCTACCCACCCGGGTAGCGGCTCTTTTTGTTTGCGCTGTCGCAGGGTAGCTAATGCCGATATATCAGTTGGGGCGAAATACAAGATGTGATGAGATGGAGCGTCAGAGCGTCCATGACGCCCACCTGCCATATTTGCCCTTTACCGATTTGCCGAGTCTTTGCGGCCCCATTGCCGATCACCCGTGCGACAATGCGCCGGACGAGAAAGGAATCCGATGGAATCGACTGATGTACTGGTAATTGGATCTGGCATTGCGGGCCTTTGCGCCGCCATCGAAGCGGCACGCACGGGTGCAACCGTCACTGTGGCAAGCGCCGGCAAGACTATGAGTGGATCGAGCTTCTTCCCCGGAACCTGGGGCCTAGGGCTTATCGGACCCGTTAACGAAGACGACGAGCAGGACCTCATCGACACCATCCTGGCCGTCGGCGGCGGCGTTGCCGACCCCGAACTCGTCCAAGCGTTCGTCCACGGCATTCCCCAAGCGATTGACTGGCTCGAGCAAGACCTGGGCGTTGAGCTCCAGCGTCCGCAAAGCGCCAAGAGTGCTCAACAAAAGCAATTTATCCCCTGCTTTGACCACAAGACGCGCATGTGGCGCGGCCTCACCCGCAAGCCCCTTGAGGACGCTCTGACGACCTGGATCGAGTCGCTCGGCATTCGCCTGCTCCCCCGCCATGAGCTTATCGACCTTGTTGAGGACACGAACGGCAGAATAACCGGAACCGTACTCTACGACCTTACCGAAAATCGAATCGTGCCCTTTGCTGCCAAGGCCACGGTCATCGCAGCCGGTGGCACAGGCGGCCTGTTCGAGCGCAGCCTTACGTCGGCTGATGTGCTCAGTTCCTCGCAGGCCATCGCGCTGGCGCACGGCGCAACACTTACTAATATAGAGTTCATGCAGATGATGCCCGGCTTCATCGAGCCCAGGCGTAACTTGGTCTTCAATGAGAAAACCTGGCGCTACGTGCACGTAGACCAGCCGGTAGATATTGCCGACGACAAGCTGGACGACCTGCTCGAGCAGCGCTCTGGATATGGTCCCTTCACGTCACGCTTGGCCTCCCGCGCTATCGATCTCGTCATCGATCAGGCAGGTGTCGAAGGCCTGGCACTCCACTACGACTTCCCCCGCGAGGATGTCCCAGAGTTTGTGCAGACCTTTGCCACCTGGCTGCAAGACGAGCACGGCATCGCGCCGACCGACGAGATGCGCGTTGCGATGTATGCCCACGCCGCTAACGGCGGCATCAAGATCGATAAGACCGCGCACACGGGCGTTGAGGGCCTCTACGCTTGCGGCGAGGCGACAGGCGGCATGCACGGCGCCGACCGCATTGGTGGCTTGTCAAGCGCCAACGGCATCGTATTCGGACGTATCGCGGGCGCATCGGCAGCCCTTGCAGCGCAGAAAGAGCCTGAGGCGGCCCTGAAGGCGGATATCACCCTCCCCCAGTACGGCATTGCCGCAACAGATGCCGAACGCCTGACACACAGCCTTAGGCACACGATGAGCACCTTTTGCATGATCAACAGGACCGAAACAGGCCTATCCGAGGCCCTGCAACAGCTTGAAAGCCTGCAAGACGAAGCCACGGCTCTAAATAAGCCACATGCCAACGACAGCGAAATCGCTGCCCTCGCCCGCCTGCAATCGCAGATTCAACTAGCACAGGAAATGGTCAAAGCCATGCGCAAGCGGACCGAAAGCCTGGGTTCGCACTATCGAGCGGACTAAGCCGAGCACCCCTCCAGAGCAGAACACAACTTCTCGATATTAATGGGTCCCGTGAACTCAAAGCGACACAGGGCCCATTCGTGTCCGCGCGGGCAAATATACTCATTCTGAATACGGAGTCGACATAGTCCACGTAGACAAACGAACAGAAAGGAAGAGATATGGACAGCAGGGATATCGAGAAATGGCGTGTCGAACTTGACAGCTACGCCCATGTAGAAGACGGCGTTGAGTATTGGCTCGCACGCGATTTAATGGAACCCCTCGGATACACCCAATGGCGTAATTTTGAGACTGCAGTTAAGAGATCCATGGCATCGTGTGACACCAATAAAATGCCTGTTGCCGCCCATTTTGCTGAGGCCAGCAAAATGGTAGATGCCGGCATCGCCAAACGAGCCGTAAAAGACTACAAGCTGACGCGCTACGCATGCTATTTAATCGCCCAAAACGGAGACCCAAACAAGCCAGAGATCGCGCTCGCCCAGGCATACTTTGCCGTGCAGACGCGCCGCCAAGAGCTCATAGAGCAGCGCTTCGCAGAGATTCAGCGCTTGCAGGCGCGCCACTCGCTATCCGATTCAGAGAAACAGCTCTCGGGTATTGCGTTCAAACGCGGCGTGGACTCCAAAGGATTCGCGATCATCAAGTCGAAGGGCGATGAGGCGTTATTCGGCGGCAGAAGCACGGCGGAAATGAAGCAGCAGCTCGGCGTACCCAAGAGCGCGGCATTGGCGGACAGGTTAGCCGATGTCCTCATCAAAGCAAAGGACCTCACGAACTCGATGACGGCCTTCAACGCCGAGGAACACGACTTGTACGGTCTGGACCAGATCAAACAAGAACACGTCGAGAACAACACGAGCGTGCGTGGCAGCCTCATCGACCGCGGAATTGTTCCCGAGAACCTACCGCCTGCCGAGGATACAAAAAAGCTCGAGCGTCGCGTGAAGGCAGACGAGAAGAAACTCAAGGAGGGTACTGACGGTTTCACCGATCCCCAGGGTAGACTCAATCTGTGAAAGCGGCCGCGCCCTTTCGGGTTCGACCCCATGCGAGGTTAACAAAAAAGCGACCAGCCTAAGCCAGTCGCTTTACCATGCTTTGGTGGGCCGTCAGGGGGTCGAACCCTGGACCTTGGGATTAAGAGTCCCCTGCTCTACCAACTGAGCTAACGACCCAAAGCTAAAGTCCGTTGAGGCGGACTTTAGAGGAGATATCGTGTGGTGGGCCGTCAGGGGGTCGAACCCTGGACCTTGGGATTAAGAGTCCCCTGCTCTACCAACTGAGCTAACGACCCGATATCAACACGAAGTAAGAACTGGGGTGGGTAAAGGGACTCGAACCCTCGACCTACGGGACCACAACCCGTCGCTCTAGCCAACTGAGCTACACCCACCGTGTCCTGTGCGCTTCGCGCTCGACTATTATTGCAAGGAACGCCACGCGATGCAAGCCCCAATTTTCAAGAATTTTGAAAAGAGTCTTTCGCCTTGATTCTCATTTTCATTGCAACAGCCTCAGGACTCAGCGCAACGCGTTGC
>CABULX010000086.1 GCA_902492545.1 uncultured Collinsella sp.
GACCTGCGCGATAATGGACGGGAATTACACGGAAACGTAAAGGCTTCTTAAAGAAATGGCGAGGGCAGGGCGATGAACGAGCAGGTTTGCAAGGCGGACATGGGCGGCGGCGGAGCTGCGGGCGTGGATACGTGCGGCTATCCGGTCGAGACTACGGGCAACACGGTGCTGGACATCTTGGAGCGCCGTTCCTCCACGCGTGCCTTCGCGCGTGATGACGACGATCGTCCCGTGGCGGTGACCGACGAGCAGCGGGCGGCGATTCTGCATGCGGCGAGCCGTGCGCCGTCGGCAGGCGCCATGATGATGTATTCCATCGTGAGCATTCGCGAGCAGGCTACGCTGGATCGTCTGGCCGACCTGTGCGACCACCAGCCCATGATCGCCAAGGCGCCCTGGGCACTAATATTTGTGGTCGATTATGCCAAGTGGATCGATCTGTTTGAGCACGTGGGCTGCTTTGAGCCCGAGTTTGTCGAGCGCACGGGTAAGGCGCCCCGCCGCGCGCCGGGTTTGGGCGACTTTGCCATCGCGGCCCAGGACGCCGTGATCGCCGCGCAAAACGCCGTGGTTGCCGCCGAGGCTCTGGGCCTGGGGAGCTGCTATATCGGTGATATCGTCGAGAATGCCGAGGAAGTTGCCGAGCTGCTCGGTCTGCCGCTCTATACCATGCCGCTGTCGATGCTCATCATCGGCACGCCCCGTAAGGAGCGTCCGGCCATTGCGCATCCTGTGGTGAACCTGGTGCACGAGGAGCGCTACTGCCGCGCCGATGCTGCGACCATGGACGCGCAGGTGGCCGAGATGGACGCGATGTTTCGCCCGCATGCCCGCGAGGTGGGCGAGCGCGTGGTGGATATCTACACCCGCAAACACACGAGTCCCTTTATGGCCGAGATGAGCCGATCCATGGAATGGTGGTTCAAAAACTGGCTCGGAAAATGACGGATGTGACAAAGGGACCGTCCCTTTGTCACATTCCATATCGCCGCGGTGGCCTAAAGGCCGTATAAATGTTTATCTAGCTGGGAAAACAGTGCCATTCAAACATGGGCCGATTATCTATAATCCCTTCGAACATTAAAGTTGGGAGGAAACCGGCTTATGGAACAAAAGGCCAAGGAGGCAGCCTCGCACGCTGCGATTCCTGTGAGCATCTCGGCGATGCTCGTCACGCTGGGCGTGGTGTATGGCGATATCGGCACCAGCCCCATGTATGTAACCAAGGCACTCGTTGCCGGCAACGGCGGCATCGGAAGCGTCACGGAGGAGTTCGTGCTCGGCGCGCTCTCCCTTGTCGTGTGGACGGTCACGCTGCTGACGACCGTCAAGTACGTGCTGATCTCGCTGCGCGCCGACAACCACGGCGAGGGCGGTATCTTTGCTCTGTACAGCCTGGTCAAGCGTTGCGGCAAGTGGCTCATCATCCCCGCCATGCTGGGCGGCGCCGCATTGCTCGCTGACGGCATCCTGACGCCCGCCGTTACCGTTACCACGGCCATCGAGGGCCTGCGCACCATCCCGGCGGTCCATGCCGTGTTGGGTGACGATCAGGGCCGCGTCGTGGCCATCACGCTTGCCATCATCATCGCGCTCTTCTTGGTACAACGTATCGGTACGGCCAAGATCGGTCACGCTTTTGGCCCCATCATGACGCTGTGGTTCCTGTTCTTGGGCGGCACGGGTCTGTTCTTTGTCTTCCAGTACCCCGCGGTGCTGCTGTGCCTCAACCCGCTGCGTGGCATCGGCTTTTTGTTGAGCCCCAACAACCACGCGGGCATCATGATTCTGGGCAGCTGCTTCCTTGCCACCACCGGTGCCGAGGCGCTCTATTCCGACATGGGCCACGTGGGCCGCGGCAACATCTACGCTACCTGGCCGTTCGTTAAGTGCTGCCTGCTGCTTTCCTATATGGGCCAGGGCGCTTGGCTTATCAACAACGCCGCTAACCCCGAGCTCATGGGTATCGCCGACCTCAACCCCTTCTACCAGATGCTCACCCCGGGCCTGCGTCCCTTTGCCGTCGGCCTTTCCACCGTCGCGGCCATCATTGCCTCGCAGGCGCTCATCACCGGCGCATTCTCGCTGGTGTCCGAGGCCAGCCGCCTGGACCTTATGCCGCACATGCAGGTTTTCTACCCTGCTGAGACCAAAGGCCAGCTTTATATTCCCATGGTCAACAACGTCATGCTCGTGGGCTGCGTCATCGTGGTGCTGCTGTTCCAGAACTCGGCGCATATGGAAGCCGCCTACGGCCTTGCCATTACGCTGACTATGATGTGCACCACGATGCTGCTCTTCTTCTACCTGCACGAGGAGCGCAAACTCAAGGTTGCTCCGTGGATCTTCGCGGCCTTCTTCCTTTTGCTCGAAGGCTTCTTCTTCGTGAGTTCGCTCACCAAGTTCTTCCACGGCGGCTACTTCACCATCCTTATGGCCATGCTCATCATGGGCATTATGGTGTGCTGGTACAACGGCACGGCGGTCGAGCAGCGCCAGTTTACGCTGCTGCCGCTGCGCAGCTACCTGCCGCAGCTCAAGCGCCTGCGCGACGACGACCGTTACGAGCGCATGAGCGACAACGTCGTGTACCTGACCAAGGACACCCATACCGACTACATCGACCGCGATATCGTCTATTCGATCTTGGACAAGCATCCCAAGCGCGCCCGCGCCTGGTGGTTTGTGAATGTCGAGACCATGGACGAACCGCACACCTTTGCCTATTCGGTCGAGACGTTCGGCACCGACTACGTGTTCCGCGTGCATCTGTACCTGGGCTACAAGATCAACCAGCGCGTCAATGCCTACCTGCGTCAGGTTGTTCAGGACCTGGCTGCCACCGGCGAGTTGCCGCCGCAGACGCATGACTACTCGGTCTACAAGGATCCGGGTAACATCGGCACGTTCAAGTTCGTCCTGATCCGTAAGCTTTTGGCGCCCGAAAGCGATGTGGAGCCCAGCGAGCGTACGGCCATCACGCTCAAGTACATCATCCGCCGCGCCGCCGGCACGCCCGCGCGTTGGTACGGCCTGGAGAACTCCAACGTGAGCTTTGAGTACGTGCCGCTGTTCACCAAGTTCAAGGCCGTGAATAAGATGCAGCGCCTGGCTCCCAACGAGCGGCCGTAGACGCCGGTGGCTACATTTTGATGGATAAGCATGAGGCCGGGGAGGAAAACATGGATACAAAGGCGCTCGATGGCCGTGAGGCGGTGGTCGAAATGGTGCGTGAGGCGCGCGTCGACGCCGCCGAAGATCGGTTCTTTACGAATCGTGCCAACATGGACATGGCCGATCGTGTGATTTCGGTCGTGGCACTGGTGTTTGTCGCGGTGTGCGTGTGTGCCCTGCTCGCGCACGTGCTGTTTGTCTAGCGACCGCCGGTCGTAGAAGGCTTTACACTTAGAACCACCACAAGGGGAAACCACCACAAAGGTGCCTGTCCCCTTTGTGGTGGTTTTTGTTTTTGAGAGAGGAGCGGGGCGCTGATGGACGTCCGTACGGACGGCGATATTGCCGATAGCTTTTGGTGGCGGCGCACAACGTTGACGCGCCGCACTCCTCTGTATGACGCCTGCGTATCGGCGGGGCTGCTGGTTGCGGCGACGATTGTGGGCGCGTTGCTCGACCATCCGGGTCTCGCGCCGAGCATCATGATCGTCTATGTGTTCGCCGTTCAGCTGTGCGCATTCTTTACCTGGAGTCGCCTGTATTGCTTGCTGAGCTCGGCTGCCGCCGTGGCGCTCTACAACTTCTTGTTTGTCGACCCGCGCTACTCGCTGTCGCTTATCGACCGCGGCTATCCCGGCATGTTCTTCATCATGTTCGTGGTCTCGCTCGTGTCGAGCTCGATTGCGTTGGCCCTGCGCCGCGCCTTGGCACAGGCTGCCGCCAGCGACCGCCGCACGCATATGGTGCTCGAGACCAACCGCATGCTGCAGCGCTGCGCCGACGAGCAGCAGATTGTTCATGCCATGGCTACGCAGCTGGCGCGTCTTTCGGGCTGTCCGGTCGTGTGGTACAGCGCCGACGCCGAGGGCGATGACCTGTTGCCGCGTGCGACGTACACGGCCGTGGGCGATGCCGCGCCGGTGCACGAGCTGGCGCCGCAGATGCCGCCGCGGCTCTCGGCGTCCGCCTATGTGGGAACGCCGCTCGACGCCACGTTTGGCGGCTCGGCGTTTTATGGCATCTACCTGACGGTTCGCACAGGCGACGGCTTCGTGCGCTCGGGCGACCCCGCCTCGGTGGTGGGCGTGCTGGCTATTGTTGCCGAGCCCGACGTGCTGACGCATGAGGAGCGGACACTTGCCGATGCCATCGTGAGCGAAGGCGAGCTGGCGCTCGACCGCGCCCGCGCCATGGAGGCCCGCGAGGAGGCGGCGGTGCTCGCCAAAAACGAACAGCTGCGCGCCAACCTGCTGCGCTCCATCTCGCACGATCTGCGCACGCCGCTTACCAGTATTTCGGGCAATGCCGATGTCCTGCTCGACCAAGGTTCGACCGGCACCGCGGTGCTCGATGCCCAGACGCGCCGCGGCCTGCTTCTATCCATTCGCTCGGATGCGCTGTGGCTCAACGCCACCGTCGAGAATCTGCTTGCCATCACCAAGCTCGAGGGCGGCGGTATGCGCCTGTCGACCACGCTCGAGCTTATGGACGATATCGTCGAGGAGGCGCTGCGCCACGTGAACCCTGCCGTGCGCGAGCACGACCTTAAGGTGGTGCCGTGCGACGAGCCGGCGCTCGTCAACGTCGATGCGCGTCTGATGGTGCAGCTGGTGGTCAATCTGGTGAACAACGCCATCACCTATACGCCCGCAGGCTCGCATATCGTGATTTCGATTGGCGTCGACGATGGACGCGTGGCGTGCTCGGTGGCCGATGACGGCCCGGGCATTGCGCCCGAGGACCGCGAGCGGATCTTTGAGTCGTTCTACACCGCCAACCATGGTCTTGCCGATAGCCACCGCAGCGTGGGCCTAGGTCTTTCGCTCTGCCGCTCCATTGCGTTGGCGCATGGCGGTAGCATAGAGGTTGCCGCGGCGGACCCGCACGGCTCGGTCTTTACGATTGAGCTTCCCGTCGCCGACGTTTCGTTTGATAAGGAGTAGCGCTGTGCCGAACTCTGCCGTAAAACCGCTCATCTTGGTCGTTGAGGACGATCCCGCCGTTCGCAACTTAATCGTTGCCGCGCTCGAGGCGCACGGCTTGCGTCATATGGCCGTGGAGACCGCCCATGCCGCCATCGCCGCCGCCTCATCGCAGACGCCGAGCATCGTGCTGCTCGATCTGGGCCTGCCCGATATGGACGGCGTCAAGGTGGTGGAGTCAGTGCGCACATGGTCGGGCATGCCGATCATCGTGGTCTCGGCGCGCAGCGAGGATGCGGACAAGATCCGCGCGCTCGATGCCGGCGCCGACGACTACCTGACCAAG
Source organism: uncultured Collinsella sp. (assembly GCA_902492545.1). Classification (GTDB taxonomy): domain Bacteria; phylum Actinomycetota; class Coriobacteriia; order Coriobacteriales; family Coriobacteriaceae; genus Collinsella. The sequence goes on from CABULX010000086.1 coordinate 5,443, forward strand.
CCGTTTTCGGTCGAGGAGCTGCTCGCGCGCATTCGCACGACGCTCAGGCGTCTCTCGTATGCGCAAACGGGCGGCGTTGCCTCCGAGGGCTCGTTCGATACCGGTGAGCTGCATATCGATTTTGATGCCGGCATCGCCACGATGGATGGCGAGGAGCTGCATTTGACACCGATCGAGTACAAGCTCCTGTGCCTGCTGGCGCATAACGCCGACAAAGTGCTGACGCACCAGTTTATCCTGCACGAGATTTGGGGCACGGCAACTAAGAGCGACCTGGCGAGCCTGCGTGTCTTTATGGGCACGCTGCGCAAGAAGATCGAGTCCGACCCCGCGCATCCGCGCTATATTCAAACGCATGTGGGTATCGGTTACCGATTGGTCACCCAAGGCTAGATCGCCGGCCACCATCCCAATATGAGTTGCGGTGAAATACGGTCTAACTTTGCCTAATTCCAGGCAAAACAGTCCGTATTCCACCGCAACTTTTTTATTTGCCCTTGGGCTTGCTGGCGTAGAACTTCTTCTTTTTGAGCTTGCCGGCAGGAGAGGGTTTGCCGGCAAAGTTCGACTTGCCGTTGCCGGCCTGCGCGTGCGCGGGTACTGCCGCACGGGGCTTGCGGGCCTCGGGATTGCGCAGTTCCTCGGTTCGCTCTGCAATCTCCTCGGCGCTAAAGCCGACCTCGGCCATGGCATCCTCGATGGGCAGGCGGCGCACGATATAGCAGTGGTGCACCTTCTGGTTGCGCGCGAAGTCCTCGGGGATGGTCTGTGCCGTAATGTCCTCCAGCACCACGCCCGCGCGTGCGAGCTTGCGCGTTTCGGGGCGGAAGCCGCGCAGGTTGCAGCTAAAGATGGCATGGCCGCCCTGTGCGAGCAGGCGCGACACGCCGGCCAAAAGCTCAACATGGTCGCGCTGGACATCCCAGGTGCGACGGCCCATCTTGGACGAGTTCGAGAACGTGGGCGGGTCGACAAAGATCAGGTCCCAGCGGTTGCGCGTCTGGCGCTGGTCGCGAATCCAGGCGAGCACGTCGTCGCGCACAAAATGATGCTGCGGACCCACAAAGCCGTTCTGGCGCATATTGCGCTCGGCCCAGTCCAGATAGGTGTTGGAGAGGTCGACCGTCACAGTCTCCTCGACGCCGCCGTCTGCCGCATAGCAGGTGGCGGTGCCGGTGTAGGCAAACAGGTTGAGGAAGCGGCGCGCCTGCTTGGCGTGCTCGCGCACCAGGTTGCGGGTGACGCGGTGATCCAGGAAGATGCCGACGTCCAGATAGTCGTCAAAGTTGACGGCAAAGGTAAGGCCGCCCTCTTCGATAAGCGGCAGACGACGGCGTGCGATATTGGCTCGCTCGCCTGATGCGCCCTTACCGGCGCCCTGCTTGCCGTACTGCGAGCCGCCGCGCGAACGCATGCGGGCCTTGGCGTGCACGTGTTCGGCGGGAACATCTAGGATGCGCGGCGCGATGGCCAGAATGTCGAGCATACGGGCCTGGGCCAGTGCGGGGTCGATGGTCTTGGGCGCGGCGTATTCGGCGATGACGAGCCAGCGGCCCGGCGTCTGCGGGCAGCCCTCGTACAGATCGATGGCGGCGGAGTAATCGGGCAGGTCGGCATCGTAGACGCGGTAGCAGCTCACGCCCTCGCGCTTTGCCCACTTGCGACGCAGGCGTGCGTTCTTGCGCAGGCGGTTGGCGAACTGCTCGGATTCGGGGATGAGCACGGGCAGCGGCTTGCCGTCGCCCAGGTCGAGCGTGGCGGCAGGCTCGGGCATGGGAGTGCCGGCGGCGTTGTCGTTGACTTCGTCGGCATCCGTGACCTCGGCCTCGGCATCCGCACTGGTCGCAGCCTCAAAAGCTGCGGCGGCGTGGTCGAGCGAAGGCCAGACTTCGACGGTCGCCTCCTCGTTGTTGGGCATGACGGCGATCGAGCACTCGGGCTCGGCGTGGAGCGCGCGGGCCAGCAATCCATCGCGGGTGAGCGCGGCGACCGGCGCCACGGCAAGCTCGGGCGCGCGGCGCAGCTCGCCGACCAGCGTCATGGCGTCGTGCATGAGTGAAAGCGGTGCCTCGGTCGTATCCGCGACCACGGCGGCACCGGCGACGGCGCCCGCGTGGTCCAGCACGGTGGCGGATTTGGCGGCGCAAAAATCGACAAAGCGCTTGTAGCCGGCGCACTTGACCATGCGCTCAGCGGTCTTGCGGGCGGCGGGGTCAACATCCACGGCCACGATGCGTGCCTGGCGCTCGCGTGCTGCCGCCTCGCGCTCGCGTTCCTCGGTAAGCAGCTGCTCCCACAGAGCGGCGTCGTGCAGCTGCCAGCCCTCAAAGCCCCAGCGCTCGCGTGCGGCGCCCGGGGCGCGGTCAGTCAGAATGTTCACGGCCTCCAGCAGCAGGCCGCCGCCGGCGCACGAGGCATCGACCAGCGTGGGCAGGGCCTCGTTCTCGTAGTCGTCGGCCGTCAACTCGCGCTCGCACAGTGCGGTCCAGCCGACCTGCGCCAGCACCAGGGCGGCGTAGTCGGGGCGCAGCACGTGCGCGCCCTCGCCGGCGCGGGTCGCTGCGGGCGGCAGGCGTTTGAACAGCGGGTCGCCCGAAAGGTCCAGGCTGATGCTCGCGCGGCGCTGGCGCAGCGAAAGCAACAGGTGAACGTCGGGATCGGCGGCGTCGACATCGGCGCGACGGCCCGTGGTCTCGGCCAGACGGTCGCACAGCGCGTCCTTGGCGCGCAGGGCCGAGAAACGCGTGTTGCGCAGCTGCTCGGTCACGCCGCGGGCGGTGATGGCGATGGTGGCGCCGGGGCGGATGATGGTCTCCCAGGTGATGTCGTAAACGCTGTCGTACAGCTCATCGGCATCCTGCGCCTCAAAGCGCCCGAGTACCACGAACACACGGCTCGCCAGGCGCGACCACAGACAGGCGCGGTAGCCTTCTTCGAGCTCGCCCTCAAACGTGGCGCGGCCCTTCAGCCGGCGAACATGCGAAAGCCCGAGGCGTTTAAGCTCATCGGCGAGTGCGGACTCAAAGCCCTCGGGGCAGCTTGCGTAAAATTCCATGGGTGACCTCTCTGGTTGCGTCGCTCCATTATATGATGGATACTTCGTTTACTCTCGCCCCCGAAAGGAACCCATATGATTGATGCGTGCCCCGATTCCGCCGTGCTCTTTTTTGACGTGGACGGCACGCTGACGTCGTTCGATCCCGACAACATGACCGACAAGGACTTTTCGGCGGTTTGCCCCTCGCAGGCGGTCGTCGAGGCGTTTCATCGCCTGCGCAATGCGGGTCACCAGGCATTTATCTGCACGGGTCGTCCCTTGTGGCTGATTGCCGATGGTCTGCGTGCTTTGGAGCCTGCGGGTGTCGTTGCCATGGCGGGAGCGACGCTCGAGGTCGAGGGCCGCGTGGTGCATGAGGACTGCTTTGACGAGGACGTTATCGAGGAGCTTGCGCGCCGTATGGCCGCGGCAGGGATTGAGGCCTTTTTCGAGACCAACGTGGCTACTTTTGCCCTGGAACCCGCGGGTGTTGAGCAGTCGTCTCTGATCGGCACTTCTGTGGTGCACAACGCCGAGGAGATGCGCGTCGACGGCAGTCTGCGCGTGGGCAAGGTATGCCTCAATGTGCCCAGTTTGGCTCGCGTAGCCAATGATGACGGCTTTATCGATTGCGAGTTTGAGCTGTGCAACACCGGTGGCCAGAATCGCGAGCTGAGCCCCAAGGGCATTGACAAGGGCGTGGGCGTTGCGCGAGCGCTGGCGTATCTGGGCCGCGAGGGAAATGCGCGCACCTTTGGCTTTGGCGATTCGGGCAACGACCTGGGCATGCTCGCCGCCGTCGAGACAGCCGTGGCCATGGGTAACGCCATGCCCGAGGTCAAGGCGGTCGCCGACTACGTGACCGACGATGTCGCACACGACGGTACCGTCACAGCGATGCAGCATTTCGGCCTCATCTAATGAATCCCGCGTTCTGACGTTTGCCCAAACTGCGACTCTTTGCTTTTGCATGCTCAATCGATTTATCAATCCAAACACTGAGGTGTTTATACCGTTCGCCGAGAAGATAAAAAACTGCAGCTCACGCCTTGATAAACGTAGGTAAAGTGTTTAGCAGTTTATTGGCCGTAT
>CABULX010000087.1 GCA_902492545.1 uncultured Collinsella sp.
TGTCGACCGGTGTCCTCTCCAATGAAATGCAATGGGGTATGGCATCGATCCCGTTAGCAGACGCCCCAACGATGCACGTAGGCTATATCATGCACGACGAGCGCAAGCCCTCTCCCCTCTTGCAGCAATACCTCGACGAGCTCAACCGCATCATCCACGCCAACTAACCGTCGGAAGACGGGGTAGAAATCGTAGATTGCTAGCCCCCGACGGGCATGGCGCTACAATGGTCACTCACACGAAACGCACCCAACGAAAGGAACCATGTGAAGGTCATCATCTATACCGACGGCTCGGCCCGATCAAATCCGGGACGCGGCGGCTACGGCGCCGTGCTCAAGTACACCAACCCCGCCGGCAAGACCTTCACCTCCGAGCTTTCGCGTGGCTACGCCAAGACTACCAACAACCGCATGGAGCTCATGGCGGTCATCGTGGCGCTCGAGGCACTTAACCGCCCCTGCGAGGTCGAGGTCCATTCCGATTCGCAGTACGTCGTCAACGCCTTCAACAAGCACTGGATCGACGGCTGGAAAAAGCGCGGGTGGAAAACCGCCAACAAGCAGCCCGTCAAGAACCGCGACCTGTGGGAGCGACTGCTTGCCGCAAAGAGCAAGCATAAGGTGGAGTTCATCTGGGTTAAGGGGCATGCCGGCCACGAGCTCAATGAGCGCTGCGACGAGCTCGCCACCACGGCGGCCGACGGCAGCAACCTCGATATCGACGCCGGCTTTAACGAGAGCGACCTGTAACGGCGTTTTCGCACGCTATTTCCTGCCCCCTCGCGCTACACTCATCCTGTAAACCGAACGGCACGAGGGGGATACATGCTGCGTATAGCGACCATCGGCACATCCATGATTACCGACGACTTTATCCAGGTCGTCAACGCCAACGACCAAGCCGCGTTTGTGGGCACGCTCTCGCGCGATGCAGATCGTGGCGCCGCCTTCACCGCTGAGCACGGCGGCGAGCGTAACTTCACCGCACTTGACGAGCTTGCGTCCGCCGACGACGTCGACGCCGTCTACATCGGCAGCCCTAACGCGCTTCACTACGAGCAGGCCCTTGCCTGCATCGCCGGTGGCAAGCACGTCATCGTCGAGAAACCCTTCTGCGCCACCGAAGCGCAGGCGCTGGAAGTCTTCCGCGCTGCCGAGGCAGCAGGTGTCGTGGCCCTCGAGGCCATGCGCCCCCTCCACGATCCCGCCTTCCACGCCATCGAGGACGCCCTGGGCGAGATCGCCCCCATCCGCCGCGCCTCATTGCGCTTTGGCAAGTATTCCTCGCGCTACAACGAGATTCTCGCGGGACGCGCCACCAATATCTTCGACTGCAATATGGCATCGGGTTCCCTCATGGATATTGGCGTCTACACCGTCGAGCCCATGGTCGAGATTTTCGGCATGCCCTCCGGCCTTACGAGCATGGCTACTCTGCTCGACCCCGCCACGCGACAGCTCACGCACGGCCCCATCGATGGCTGCGGTTCCATCCTCGCCAGCTACGGCGGTGGCCGTATCTCCGTCGAGCTCGCGCACTCCAAAATTACGAATGACCTGCTGCCCTCGCAGATCGAAGGCGAGCACGGCACTATCCAGATCGACCATCTGTCCACGCCCCGCAACGTCCGCATCGACTATCGCGGCGACGTCGTACGCGGCTCGGCGACCGAGGCACCGCGCGAACAGGGCGACAACGGCCGCGTGCTCGACCTGCCCAAATCGAGCAACACCATGGAATACGAACTCGCAGACTTTATCACCGCCATCGGCGGCATCGATAACGTTAAGGAAGAGATTTGGGAGACCCCGGCGGGACGCCACGAGCTCGGCCACTACCGCGATGTCACGCTCGTCTCACTGCGCATCATGGATGCCGTGCGCCAGCAGGCCGGCATTACCTTCCCGGCCGACGCAGGCAAGCAGGCATAGCGATGGGCCTCTTCGATACGTTCTTCTCCAGCGTCACCGGCGGCAGTCGAGAGCCTCAAAAACCATCAAACGTCGAGCTCGAGCTGCGCCGCAGGCTTGCTGTGCTCGCAAGCGACGAGGCCACTCAAGACACTCCCCTGCGTTATTTCCTGCGCTGGGAGGGGCAAGTCCAAGGCGTTGGTTTTCGCTTCACCAACACCAACCTCGCACAGGCACGCGCACTCACCGGCTGGGTGAGTAACAAGGAAGACGGGTCAGTCGAGATGGAGATACAGGGAGCTCCGGCAAACATCCTATCTCATCTCGAGGCGCTTCATGCCTCCTATGAGCGCATGGGGACGCGTTTTCGCCTCATAGACGCTCAGGTCCGAGCCCCACTTGCCAATGAAGACGGTTTCACTCCTCATTATTAGTATTGTGTGCTAAATACGGTATCATTTACCTACGACCGTTAATAGAAAAGAGGCGAGGCGCATGGCGGTGCAAAGAAGGAATACCAGGCAGCGAAAGCTGGTTCTTGACGCCGTGCGCCAAAGCTATAACCATCCCACCGCCGACGAAATCTACAATGTCGTACGCGAACAGGATGACAAGATCAGCCGCGGCACAGTCTACCGCAACCTCAATCTCTTAGCCGACGCCGGCGAGATTCTCTCTATTAAGACGCCGGGCGGCAGCCGCTTCGATCGCACCATCGAGCCGCACGCACATATCATCTGCACCTCGTGCAGCCGCGTCATTGACGTGCCGCTCCCCTTCGATGCCCAGCTCGACGCCAGGGCATCCGAACAAATCGGATGGAGCGTCAGCTCGCACTACACCATCTTTGAGGGACTCTGCCCCGACTGCCGGTAGCCTTTGGGGCATGCCTGCAAATCTACTTTCCCATCCGTTACAGCAAACAGTACATTTCTAGGCATGTCCCGAAAACCTACTCGGCGAGCAGGCGGCGCAGTTCTTCTTCGACCGTGTGCACGTAACGGACGCGATCGTTGATACCGCGCATGGTGGGGTTGCAGCTCTCCATCAGATAGGGATGGCCCACGACGTTGAGCATGTCGCGATCGTTCTCATTGTCGCCAAATGCCATCATCTCATCGGGCGAAATCCCCAGGACACGACCGTAATCGACAAGCGCGGAGCCCTTGCCCGAACCGAAACCGATAAGGTCCGTCCATGCGGTTCCTGACGTCATCACATCGACACGGTCGCCAAAGAGGCGCTCGAAATACTCCCGGGCCGCCGGATAATCCACCTCGGGCGTCTGGAAGCCAATCTTAATGACATCCTCGTCGATGTCCTCGGGACGGTCGACCACCGCCACATCGCAGTGGACCACATAGCGCAAATGGTCGACGAACGCATCGTTGCCGCTCATGGTGTAGATGTGCCCCTCACACGAAAGGGTCATGTCGGTATGGGGATACGCAACCACGGTATTCGCGATAACCATAGCAAGGCTACGCTCCATGGAACGCTTGACGACGGCACGCCCCTCGCTCATCACCAGGGTTCCGTTTTCGCATACATAGGCGAGCTCATCGGCCACCGGGGCAAACAGGTAGCGCAAGCTCGCATATTGACGGCCACTCGCCGGCATAAACACGATACCACGACGATGCAGCTCATCGATAAGCTCAAAGGCCTCGGAACGCAGCTCGCGCTCCCCCGGATGCAGCAACGTGCCGTCCAAATCGCATGCAATCAGTTTGATTCCCTCAAGACCCATATGCTTCCCCCAAAGCCTCATATCAACAGCAAGACGGACCTTGATCGGTCGCCCCTCAAAGCCCGTCTTGCGCATACGCGCGCTTAGCCGCGCGCTTTTTTTACGATTGTAAAGTCTGGAGCCATACTCACAACGGCATCCGCCGCACTCGACGCAAAGCGCCGGTCCGCATCGAGTTCACGGGTAACCGTCGAGAGCCGAACGCCCTCGACGCCCCGGAGCATGCGGCCCAAAACAGGCTGCACCGGCGTATACATGCGCACGGTATGCTCGTCCGAATCGCCTCGAAAAAGCGGCGCATGCATATTGCCGATCTCCCAGCACGCATGCGCGAGCGCAATCGGGTCCATGCGGTCAACTTCGACCAAATAAACCTCGGCGCTGCGCAGGCGCACGACAACCGCCACGGGCACCACGCCCGAACGGTCGACGGCGAGCACGTCGCCGTCGACAAGACGACCGCCGTCGGCAGTATCCAGCCGAACATCGACCGTGCGCCCCAGCTCCGTCACGCCCACAAACGCGTATACATCAGCCTGGTCCCAATCGAGCAGCAGCTCGTCAACTTCAAAGACGCCGCCCAGCTTCCGGCGAAGCAAAAACTCATAGGACGGGTCGTTGAGATTTCCGAGGCACGCTGTCGAAACCAGATTTGCAGGCATAGCCTAATCCTCGACCTCGACGAGCTCGATATCGAAGTTGAGATCCTTGCCGGCAAGCTCGTGGTTGGCGTCGAGCGTCACGGCCTCGGGCGTTACGTCGATGACCACGGCGGGGACGGGCATGCCGCTCGGCGTGGACAGGAAGAGCTTCATGCCCTTCTCGATCTGCTCGATGTTGGGAACCTGTTCGGCCGGGAAGGTAATAACCATCTCGGGATTGTGCTCGCCGTAGGCATCGGCAGCAGGAATGTGCACGGTCTTCTTCTCGCCCACCTGCATGTCGACAACGGCGGCGTCGAAGCCCTTGATCATCTGACCGGCACCACAGGTGAACTCCAGCGGCTCGCCGCGATCGTAGGAGCTATCGAACTGCGTGCCGTCGTCGAGCGTGCCGCGATAATGGGTCTTGACCTTCTTGCCCTGGTTGGACATGGTAACCTCCGTGATAAGGGCGGCGCACAACGCGGGCCGCCGTGAACATATGGCGCTAACTATACCCTAGTCATACAATTCAAGGACAGTTTGCAAAGAAACGCTGCATCCGGAGGAACCATGGCATATCCCGTATTTGACCTACATTGCGACACCGCCGACCGCATCGGCTGGGCCACGCTCGATCTCGACCTGCGCTTTACCGCCGGCACCGACGGTTATTTCCCCGGCGACGAAACGCATCCGCAAGATTTCGACCTCATCGAGGGCAACGCCTGCGCCATCTCGCTCGCAAAGATCGGCAACACGCCGTGGGCACAGTGCTTCGCCACGTTTGTCCCCGATGAGATTCCCACCGCCCACGCCGCGCGCTTCCAGGCGCAGATCATGGCGCATATGAGCGGCCAGGCAATGCTCAACCACGACCGCATGGTCAACGTACGCAGCGCCGCAGACATTCGCCCTGCGCTCAAAGATGGCAAGGTCGCCTGCATCCACACCATCGAAAACGCCACGTTCTTTGCCGAGGACCCCGCGCTGATCGAGGTGCTCAAGAGCTTGGGCGTGCTTATGTCGTCGCTCAGCTGGAACGCGCAGGGACCGCTCGCGAGCGGGCACGATACCCACGCCGGCCTCACCGCTGCCGGCATCGAGGCACTTACGCAGATGGAGCACGCCGGCATGGTACTCGACGTCTCCCACCTCAACGATGAGTGCTTTGACGAGGTTGTCGCCCACGCCACGCGCCCCTTCGTCGCCAGCCACTCCAACTCCCGCACCGTCTGCAGCGTCAAGCGCAACCTCACCGACGACCAGTTCCGCACCATTCGCGACATGGGCGGTATCGTCGGCCTCAACTACTGCAGCGAGTTCCTATCCAACGACGCAACCGACAAGACCGCCGCAGACGTCACCTTCGACCAGCTGGCGGCACATATCGAGCACTGGCTCGACCTGGGCGGCGAGGACGTCATCGCGCTCGGCGGCGACTGGGACGGTGCCACGGTGCCCGCTTTCCTCTCCGATGCCAGCATGATGCCCGAGTTCCAGAACATGCTTTCCAAGCATTTTGGCAAGACCGTGATGCACAAGCTCTGTAGCGACAACGCGCTTGCCTTCTTTGAGCGTTATTAATTTCACATCCCTTGAGCGGGCCGGCATGCCGAACGGTCGACATGCCGGCCCGTCCCCAATCTGAAGGACCGCTTTTGACGCAGCAATTTACGATTTCCATATCCCGACCGGATGGCACATCCATCCCCGTCGTCGTTACCAAAAAGCGCGTCAAAAACTTCAACCTACGCGTCACATCGAGCGGTGAGGTCCACGCCAGTGCACCGCTCGGCGCCAGCCGCGAGCGTATCGAAGCGTTTGTGAAGCGCAACAGCGCCTGGATTATCAGTCGACTTGCCCAGCGCGAGCAACGTCAGGCGACGGCACGAGAGCCGCTCAGCACCTCGTCCGTCATTGCACTTTGGGGCAAGCCCATCACGGTACAGGATGCACTCGATCACAACTTTGCATCACCCGCACCGCGGCCCAAGCAGGCCACCTTCGCAAGTTTTATGGGTACCGACGAATCGGACGAAGGCCCACAGGCCAAGCGGCGCGCAATCCTCGACGGCCTAACGTCCGACGAGCTCCAAGCCCACATCAGCCAGCTTTATACGACCGAGGTCACCGCAGCGCTACGCGACATCGTGCACGCATACGAAATCACAATGAGTGTCGCCGTTTCCCGCGTCTCCGTGCGCAGCATGAAAACGCGCTGGGGATCATGCACGCCCAAGACCGGAGCCATTCGCATCGCACGCGAACTTGCCGCTTATCCCATCGAGTGTCTCGACATGGTTGTCGCCCACGAGCTCGTCCACTTGCTCGAGCCAAGCCACAATCAGCGGTTTCACGCCCTGCTCGACAGGTACTGCCCCAACAATAGAGCGCTGTCGCAGCGGCTCAAGCAGCCACCCATAGAGACGTATTAGAACCGGTTAGCGCACGCGCTCGATCTCGACGCCGCAGCTTGCCAGGGGAAGGCCGACGGGCGCCCAAGGCTTATCGAGCTTAACACGCACGCCAAGCAGCAAGGGGTAACGACGCAGCAGCATCTGGGCCACACCCTCGGCTGCCGCCTCGATGAGTTTAAACGTATGCTCGCGCAGATAGCCATCGACATCGTGGCACACCGAGCCGTAGTCAATCGAGGCGTCCAGGTTATCGTGCTCCCCCGCTGCACGCAGGTCGGCATAGAGCACCAAGGACACGATGAACTTCTGGCCCAGCGCGTTCTCTTCGGGATACACGCCGTGGTTGGCAAAGACCTCGAGACCGTCGATAGTAATGCGATCGGCATGGCGCAGATCGTCATAGCTCACGTGGGGCACCGCCGTTGCGGTGGATATTTCGCCCCTTCCACGGCGTGCGAGCTCGGCACCTTCAGTCTTGGTTGCATTCTCGGGCAGTTTTTTGTTACTCATCGCGATCGTCTCCTTCGTTTAGAACCCCGACCGCGCAAACTAACTACACGCGAATCGACAGGTTCTTTTTATCATCGCTCCAGTTGCAAGCATTGCGCACGGGGCATGCAAAGCAGGCGCGCGACGCTTTGTCGGCTGCATAGAGCAAACGCTCAAGCGGTTGGCTGTTCACGCGCAGCTTTCGATGGCCCAGAATGGCCGTCTTAATGGCTGCGGCATCGGCCGGCTCAAACGCCACGTCATCAGGCATGCCGCCGAGAATTGCATCAGCGACGCGTTCGCTTGCAACATCATGGGATATACCCGATTCATACTGTTCATCTTTGCCGATATCGTGAAGAAGTGCCGTGGCGTAGATGACCTCGCGGTCAAACTCGAGATCTTCCTCGAGATTCTTAATCCACATAATGCGAGCGACATCGAGCAGATGGTCGATACCGTGGCGGCAGAAGATGCGCCCCGATTCCAGCTGAGCAATGTTGCCCAGGTGGCGCCGGAACAGGCCGTTGGCACAGATGTAATCAATGCGAGGCATGGCACCAAAGGGAGTCAGGCCCGAAGCCATAAAGCCGCGACGCGACGTTCCTTCATCGGTCTTCGATGCAAAGTCGTTGACGACTCTCATGGTTAGCGGCCCAGCATCCTAAAGAATCGCTCCTCGAGCGACGGATCGGTCTCAAAGACACCGCGACGAGCAAGCGTTACGGTCTTGGTACCGGGCTTTTGCACGCCGCGCATGGTCATGCACATATGCTCAGCTTCCATGAGCACAATCGCTCCCTGGGGAGCGAGATAATCCATGAGGGCGTCGGCAACCTGCGCACACAGCTGCTCCTGCAGCTGCAGACGGCGGGCATAAACCTCAACCGTGCGAGCAAGCTTAGAGAGCCCTGCGACACGGCCGTTGGGGATATAGCCAATGGTAGCCTTGCCATAAAACGGCAGCAGATGATGTTCGCACAGCGAGTAGAACGTGATGTCGCGCTCGATAACCAAATCGTTCGAAGCGACGGCAAACGTTTTGGACAGGTGCTCCTCGGCACTCTGGTCCATACCGCCGGCGATTTCGCCATACATACGGGCAACGCGCGCCGGGGTCTCCAGCAGGCCCTCCCGAGTTGGGTCCTCGCCTATGCCCTCAAGCAACAGCTTAATGGCGGCCTCGACTTTTTCCTGATCGACCATCTGGGCCTCACTTTTCCGATTTTGCGTTCGCGCTATGGTACCACGCCCTCCGGCATCGGCCACAAGCTACATAGTATGGGTCGAATAGACCGGATCATCACGCCAAAGTTCAACCGCATCACAAAGCGCAACGCCCTCGCGCTCAGCACGGGCGCGCGTAGCGTTCATATCGATCACGCGCTGATTGCTCGAGCCTCTGAAGCGCAACGAGATATCGTACAAATCCTGAACGAACGGACCGTCCACCAACATATCGAGGCAGGTAAGGATACGGTCCGTGACCTCGGTATGGTGGCAACCGCCCGGCATAAGCTCCTCGAGCACATCGCCGGTAAAGCACCAAATGGTCTTGCCCGACCCCGATGGATAGGCCGCACGCACGCGTTCGATAAAGTCGACAAGCCCCGCCTGATTCTCAGGTTCCATAGGCTCGCCGCCCAAAATCGTCAGACCATCGATAAAGGGATGATCGAGACTCTCGATAATTTTGTCCTCGACGGCGCTATCGAACGGCTCGCCAGCGGCAAAGTCCCACGCGACAGAGTTAAAACAATTCTTGCACCCACGACGGCACCCGCTCACAAACAGAGAAGTACGAACGCCTTCTCCATCAGCAATGTCGAAATACTTAATGTTCGCGTAGTTCATAGGTAACTCTCCCGGGAGGCCGGGACATATCATCCCGTCCTCAAACATTCTCGGCCTTCGGCCTGCGAAACTGCGGGCGGGACGATATGTCCCGGCCTCATGCAAAGGGTAACTCAATGAACGAAGCGAACATCGAGCATAGGGTTCGAGGTCCAATAAAAACTGGGTTGCGGCTCAACCGCCATCGCAAGTAAATCGCAGCTGCAGCTCAAATTATTTCCGCTAAGAACTTCGAGGAGTAAGCAGACCGCGCGCTGCATCTCAGCTACGTTAACTTGGCTGAACCGAGAGGGCCGCTTGGGCTTTTGCTCGATATGAGTTCCGCACGCAAAGAAGGCCACTTAATGTGGCCTTCGTCTTGCGCAGGAC
>CABULX010000088.1 GCA_902492545.1 uncultured Collinsella sp.
ACGTGGGCCCGCTCTACCAGATGCCCGTTAAGCAGAGCCTCGAATCCGCAGGCTACGAGGTAAGCATCTGCACCTTCGAGGCCGGCGAGGCCCGTAAGCGCGCCGAAACCTATGTTGCCATTTTGGAGTTTGTGGCCGAGCACGAGCTTTCGCGCTCCGACGTGATCGTGGCACTCGGCGGCGGCGTCGTGGGCGACGTGGCGGGCTTTGTGGCCGCCACTTACATGCGCGGCTGCAAGTTTGCGCAGATCCCGACGAGCCTGCTCGCCATGGTGGATTCGTCGGTGGGCGGCAAGACCGCCATCGACCTGGCTGCCGGCAAGAACTTGGCCGGCGCCTTTTGGCAGCCGAGCGTGGTTATCGCCGACTTGGGGTGCCTGGCCACCCTCACGCCCGAGCAGTTCGCCGACGGCTGCGGCGAGGTCGTCAAGCACGCCGTGATCGCCGACCCGGAGCTTTTCGCCGAGCTGGAGAAGACCCCGCTCACGCTGGAGCTGCTCAACCGCGATGTGGCCCGCGTAGCACTCATCATCGCCCGCAATATCGACATCAAGCGCGCCGTGGTCGTCGCCGACGAGCGCGAAACCAACCAGCGCAAGCTCCTCAACTTTGGACACAGCGCCGGGCACGCCGTCGAGGCCTGCGAGCACTTTGAGCTCGGACACGGCAACTGCGTGTCGATCGGCATGGGCATCATCACGCGCGCCGCGGCCTTGCACGGCGTCTGCGATGCCGCACTGCCCGGTCGTATTGAGGAGCTCTGCGCCCGCCATGGCCTCAAGACCCGCTGCGACCTCGATGTCGATGCCGTCTTTGCCGAGGCGCTCCACGACAAGAAGCGCGCGGGCGACACCATCGACCTGGTGATTCCGCACGGCATTGGCCGCTGCAGCATCGACCGCACGCCGCTTTCCACCTTCCACGACTTAATTGCCGAGGGCCTCGGCCAGAAGGGAGACGCATCCGCATGCTAGCCCGCATCACCCCGTCCCCGCTCAAGGGCACCGTTCCCGCCATCGCGTCCAAGTCGATGGCGCATCGCCTGATCATCTGCGCCGCGCTTGCCAACGGCGAGACGCACGTTACCTGCAACACTACCTGCGCCGACATCGAGGCCACGGTGCGTTGCCTTACGGCCCTGGGCGCCCGCATCGAGACCGTCGAGGACGGCTTCCAGGTCCACCCCACCATGAAGAGTGTTGAGTTTGGCCTGCTCAAGGCCCTTGCCGGCGGCACGCTTGACTGCGGCGAAAGCGGCTCCACGCTGCGCTTTATGCTGCCTGTCGCCTGCGCGTTGGGTGCGGATGCCACCTTCGTGGGCCAGGGCCGCCTTGGCACTCGCCCGCTCTCCCCGCTCTCGGACGAGATCATCGCCGCCGGCTGCGACCTACAGGGTCTGGGCGGTTTTCCGCTCAAGACGAGCGGACGCATGCGCCCGGGCACCTTTGTGCTGCCGGGCAACGTGAGCTCGCAGTACATCTCGGGCCTGCTGCTGGCAGCCCCGCTGCTGGCCCAGCCCTCCTGCGTGCAGGTGACCGGCCTCATCGAGAGTCGCCCCTATATCAACCTGACGATCCAGGCCATGAAGGCCTTTGGCGTCGAGGTCAACGTCGAGCGTATTCCCGCCCGGGACGGCCAGCCCGAGGTCACGAACTTCCGCGTGAGCAGTGGCTCGTATCGCACGCCCGGCAGCGTGGCCGTCGAGGGTGACTGGTCCAACGCTGCCTTTTGGCTGTGTGCCGGCGCCATCGGCACCGACCCCATCACCGTCGAGGGTGTGTCCCTGAGCTCCGCACAGGGCGACCGCAACGTGCTTGCCGCGCTTTCGCGCTTTGGTGCCCGCATCGTGCGCTCCACCAACGCCGCCACCGTGCAGTCCGATAAGCTCGCCGGCTTCGAGATGAGTGCCCACGACATTCCCGACCTGGTGCCCATTATCTCGGCCGTGGCCTCGCTGGCACAGGGCCGCACCTTTATCCGCGATTGCGCCCGTCTGCGTATCAAGGAATCCGACCGCCTGGTCACCACCACCCGCGAGCTCACCGCGCTGGGCGCGCAGGTGCGTATTGCCGGCGACGACCTCATCATCAAGGGCGTCGATGCCTTCACCGGCGGTGAGGTCGATTCGCACAACGACCACCGCATCGCCATGATGGCCGCCATCGCCGCGAGCCGCGCCACCGGCGAGGTCGTGATCCACGGCGCCGAGGCCGTCAACAAGTCCTATCCCGATTTCTTCGACCACTACCGCCTGCTGGGCGGCAAGGTCACACTCGAGGAGGAATAGCATGGCCTCGACCTTTGGCAACGTCTTGCACTTAAGCATCTTCGGTCAATCGCACTCCCCCGCTATCGGCTGCTCGCTCGATGGCATCCCGGCGGGCATCGCCGTGGACCAGGAGCAGCTGCAGGCCTTCCTTAACCGTCGCGCCCCCGGACGCGACGAGACCGCGACCAAACGACGCGAGGCTGACGCAGCCCACATCATCGCCGGTGTTGTCGATGGACATACCACCGGCGCGCCCATCGCCGCGATTATCGAGAACACCAACACGCGCTCCAAGGATTACTCCGAGCTGCGCCGCAAGCCCCGCCCCGGGCACGCAGACTTTCCGGCGCGTGTGAAGTACCACAACATGCACGACGTCGCCGGCGGCGGGCACTTCTCCGGCCGCCTAACGGCCCCCTTATGCATCGCCGGCGGTATTGCGCTGCAGGCACTCGAGGCCCGCGGCATTCAGGTCATGGCGCACGTCGCGCAGATCGGCGGCATCTCCGACCTGCCCATGGACGACATGGTCTATCGCGAGGCCGACCGCAAGGCGATCCTTACGAACGACCTGCCCTGCATTGACGCTGCCGCTGCCGGTCGCATGCGCGAGGAGATTCTGGCCGCGCGCGACGAGCTCGACAGCATCGGCGGCATCGTGGAGTGCGGCATCTACGGACTTCCCGCAGGCATCGGTGACCCCATGTTCGACGGCATCGAGAACCGCATCGCGCAAATCGCGTTTGGCATTCCCGCTGTAAAGGGCGTGGAGTTTGGCATGGGCTTTGCCGTGGCCGCCATGCGCGGCAGCGAGAACAACGATCCGTATCGCATCGACGCCGAGACCGGCGAGATCGAGGTTGAGTCCAACAACGCCGGCGGCATCCTGGCCGGTATTTCGACCGGCGCGCCCGTCATGTGGCGCATGGCCGTAAAGCCGACGCCCTCAATTGGCCGCGAGCAGCAAACCGTAGACATGGACGCCATGGAAAATGCCGAGCTCTCGGTGCACGGCCGTCACGACCCCTGTATCGTCCCGCGCGCCGTCCCCGTTGCCGAAGCAGCCGCTGCCCTCGCCGTCTGGGACGCCCTCCTCGAGGACGCAGCCCAGCGCTAAAAATCTCCGGGGGCCAACTCCGGCCCCCACGCCCACCCAGTGATTTTTCTGGGACGGGGATTAAAAAATCATTGTGTACCTAATGATTTTTTAATCCCCGTCCCAGAAAAATCACCGACACGTGAAAGGGGCCTCCATGGACCTTGCTGACATCCGCCAGGCCATCGATGGCATCGACACCACGCTCCTCAACAGTTTTATCGAGCGCATGGACATTGCCACCGAGGTCGCCAAGTCAAAAATCGAGATGGGCAAGGCCGTCTTCGACCCCGCCCGCGAGCGCTCCAAGCTCAACAACCTCGCCAGCCGCGCGCCCGAGCGCTACGAGGCACAGACCATCGCCCTGTTCCGTCTCCTCATGAGCATGAGCAAAGCCGAGCAGCAGCGCTACATCAACGAGCTCAAGGGCATCACCGTCTCGCAAAAGGCCCACGCCACGGCTGCAGCCTCCGACACGCCCTTCCCTCAAACGGCCACCGTTGCCTGCCAGGGCGTGGAAGGTGCCTATAGCCAGATAGCCGCGTGCAAGCTCTTCGACGTGCCCGACATCGCGTTTTTCGAGACCTTCGAAGGCGTTATGCGCGCTGTGCGCGACGGCTTCTGCGAGTTTGGCGTGTTGCCCATCGAAAACTCAACTGCCGGATCGGTCAACGCCGTCTACGACCTGCTCGCCCAGTTCGACTTCCACATCGTGCGCTCGCTGCGCCTCAAGATCGACCACAATCTGCTCGTCAAACCCGGCACCAAGCTCGCGGACATACGCGAGGTCTACAGCCACGGTCAGGCCATCGCGCAGTGCGCTAGCTTTATCGAGGCGCACGGCCTGAACGCTACCAAGTACCCCAACACGGCCATGTCGGCCGAGATGGTCGCCAGCTCCGAGCGTACCGATATTGCCGCCATCGCATCGCGCAGCTGTGCCGCGCTGTATGGTATGGAGGTGTTGGAATCCAACATCCAGGACTCGGACAACAACTACACGCGCTTTGTCGTCATCAGCCGCGAGCCGCGCGTCTACCCCGGCGCCAACCGCACCTCGCTCATGATCACCACGGCCAACGAGCCGGGCGCCCTCTACCGCGTGCTCGAGCGCTTCTACGCGCTCAACATCAACCTCATCAAACTCGAGAGCCGTCCCATCCCCGGGCACGACTTTGAGTTTATGTTCTACTTTGATCTGGACTGCCCCTTTGGCAGCAAGGCACTCGACGACCTGCTCGATTCCATCGACGACGTGTGCGAGAGCTTTACCTACTTTGGCAGCTACACGGAGGTGCTCTAGATGACCGATACCGCCGCAACCCGTCCCTATGGCGTGCTGGGCCGCGTGCTGGGCCACAGCTACACCCCGACCATCTACAAGGAGCTGGCGGGGCTTGAGTACGTGCGTTTTGAGCGCGAGCCCGAGGACCTCGCGGCCTTTATGAGGGGCGACGAGTGGGAGGGCACCAACGTGACCAT
Source organism: uncultured Collinsella sp. (assembly GCA_902492545.1). Taxonomy (GTDB): domain Bacteria; phylum Actinomycetota; class Coriobacteriia; order Coriobacteriales; family Coriobacteriaceae; genus Collinsella. The sequence goes on from CABULX010000088.1 coordinate 4,848, forward strand.
CCCCTACAAGCGCGCCGTCATGGAGTACCTGGACGAGCTGAGCCCGCTGGCCGAGCGCATGGGCAACGTTAACACCATCACACGCCTGCCCGACGGCCGCCTGCGCGGTGACAACACTGACTATTTCGGTTTTCAGTGCCTAGTCGAGGAATTGGGCGTAGAGGTTGCCGGCAAGAAGGTCCTCGTCCTCGGTGCCACCGGTGGTGCCGGCACCACGGCAAGTATGGTGCTGGGAGACCTGGGCGCCATCGTCGTACCCGTGGGTCGCACGAGCGAGGTCAACTACGGCAACATCGCACAGCAGTCCGACGCCGCCCTGCTCGTCAACTGCACGCCTGCCGGCATGTTCCCCCACTGCCCCGACGCGCCCTGCACACTCGAAGGGCTCGATGCGCTCGAAGGCGTTATCGACATTGTCTACAACCCCGCCCGCACGGGACTCATGCTCGAGGCCGAGCGCCGCGGCATCCCCTGCATCGGCGGCCTGCTCATGCTCGTGGCCCAGGCAGCGCAAGCCGTCGAGCGCTATACCGGCCAGGTCACCCCGCGCGAGCGCATCCTGGACGTAACGGAGCGCCTGTCGCGCCGCGAACAGAACATAGCGCTGATCGGCATGCCGGGTTCGGGCAAGACCCGCGTGGGTGAGCAGATCGCAATGCTGACGGGTCGCGAGCACATCGATCTGGACCGCGCCCTCGAGGAGCGCCTGGGCATGCCCTGTGCCGACTTTATCGTCGAGCGCGGCGAGGTCGCCTTCCGCGAGCAAGAGACAGCGGAGCTGGCCGACATTTCCAAGCGCAGCGGCCTGGTGCTCTCCACCGGCGGCGGCGTGGTCACACGCGACGAGAACTACCCGCTGCTGTACCAGAATAGCCAGATCGTGATGCTCAACCGCAAGCTCGACGAGCTCGCCCACAAGGGCCGCCCCATCACCGCGCGCGACGGCATCGATAAGCTGGCTGAACAGCGCATGCCGCGCTACCGCGCCTGGGCCGACTACATCATCGACTCACGCGACTGCGCTGCCAACACCGCCCAAGCCCTCCTCGAGACCCTCCCACCCGCTCTCTAACCTAAGCCACCACAAAGGGGACAGACACCTTTGTGGTGGCTTTCCAACCGCAAAGGAAGCAACCATGAAAGCACTCGTCATCAACGGCCCCAACCTCAACATGCTCGGCATTCGCGAGCCGGGCATCTATGGTAGCGACAACTACGACCGCTTAGTGCAGATCTGCCAGGAAGCGGGAACCGCACAGGGCTTCAGCGAGGTCGAGGTCTTCCAGTCCAACCACGAGGGCAGCATCGTCGACAAGATCCAGGAGGCTTACGGCAAGGTCGACGGCATCGTCATCAACCCGGCAGCCTACACGCACACCAGCGTGGCAATCCTTGACGCCCTCAAGGCCGTCGCCATCCCTGCCGTCGAGGTGCACATCAGCGCCGTAGAGACGCGCGAGGACTTCCGCCAGGTGAGCTATGCACGCCTAGCCTGCTTCGCCACCATCACCGGCGAAGGCCTCCAGGGCTACGCCCACGCGCTGGAGCTGCTGAAAGAGCATCTGGAAAAGTAAAATGCCAACCCCAACAAACAGCAGCGGCTTGTTCGCGCTCGGCTTCAGCAGCATACAAGATGAAAAAAGCCCAGACCACCAAGCGGTCCGGGCTTAATAAACGATGGTGCTCCATGGCGGATTCGAACCGTCGACCTTGGGATTAGAAGTCCCCTGCTCTATCCAACTGAGCTAATGGAGCAAATAACCACACGCCCAAGCAAGCGCAAGCCTGTCGGGCGCAAGTAATTATAACCTAGTTGAACTGCTCGCGATACGCCTTGCAGACCTCATCGACCGGGCCGTCCATGCGAAGGTCACCCTTCTCAATCCAAACGGCACGCTGGCAGATGCGCTCAACCTGCTCCATGGAGTGCGAAACGAACAGAACCGTCACGTCACCGCTCTGGATAAAGTGCTGAATGCGAGCCTCACACTTCTGCTGGAAGAACACATCACCGACGGACAGCGTCTCGTCAACGATAAGAATATCGGGCTCGGTAATCGTCGCGATTGCAAAGGCGATACGCGCCACCATGCCCGAGGAGAAGTTCTTAAGCGGCATATCGACAAAGTTCTGAAGCTCAGCGAACTCAATAATGCCGTCAAAGTTGGCGTCGATGAACTCCTTGGTATAGCCGAGCAGGGCGCCGTTCAGATAGATGTTCTCGCGGGCGGTCAACTCGGGGTCAAAACCGGCACCAAGCTCAATCAGCGGCGCAATGTTACCGTGCACCTTAACGCTGCCCTCGCTAGGCTCAAGCACACCGGCGATAATCTTGAGCATCGTAGACTTACCGGAACCATTGGTGCCAACCAGACCGACAACTTCGCCGCGATGAATATCGAACGAGATGTGCTTAAGCGCTCTAAACTCCTCAAAGAACAGCTCGTGCTTGGCAAGCTTGATGAAGTACTCCTTGAGGTTGGTCAGCGACTCGGACGCCATGTTAAAGATCATGGTGACGTCGTCGACCTCGACAGCCAGAGGCTGCTCGCTGTAATCAACAACAGATTCAGTCATCACAGCACTCCTTAGATGTAGAGGATGAACTTGCGCTCGGATTTATGGAACACGGTGTAGCCAATGACAAGCGCAAGAACCGCCCAAGCGACGCACATACCAAACGTCATAAGCGAGGGCGTAGTCTGGAACAGGAAGATATCGCGCATAAACTGCAGGTAGTTATACATGGGGTTCGCATAGACCAGAATGCGCACGAGATGCGGCATTTGCGCAACGAAGTCGGTCGTCCAGAAAATAGGCGTGATGTAAGTCCACGCCGTAATGACGACGCTCCACAGATGCATGACATCGCGGAAGAAGACCGTGAGGGCGGAGAGCATCATGCCCAGGCCCATGCAGAAGCACATAAGCAGCAGTAGGCAGACCGGCAACAGAATCAGGTGCCAAGAAGGCATAACGTGGAACCACAGCATAACGATGGCAACAGCGACCAGCGAGAAGGCAAAGTTAACCAGCGAGAAGAGCACCTTCTGTACTGGGAAGACCCAGCGGTGCACCTTAACCTTCTTGAGCAGCGGGGCAGCACCCACGATCGACGTCAGGGCCTGGTTCGTGGACTCGGACATGACGGCAAAGGTGACGTTACCCACGATCAAGTACAGCGGGTACATCTCGGGCGTAATTGAGCCATTGCGGCCCTGGGCGAAAATCGTCGAGAACACGATGGCCATGACGATCATCATCAGCAGCGGGTTGAGCACCGACCATGCGACGCCCAGAACGCTACGGCGATACTTGATCTTAAAATCCTTGGTAACCAGCTGACGAAGGATAAACGCGTCCTTCTCAAATTCGTTCTTAGCAAACGTCGCAGGCAGACTGCGAGTTTCTTGTTGCTTTGTCTGATCCGACACGGATGCAACTCCTTTACTCGTAATCGTTGACAAACGAACAGTATAGACCCGACGGCCATGCAAACGAATCGCGCAACAAAACTGGAGAACTAACCCACATCTTAGGATGCCAAGCCCAAACGGCTATACTTTCAAGGATTGAATGTATAAGGAGCATTGAGTGAATTCTGATTCCATCGCCGTCATCATCCCCTGCTACAACGAAGCGCTCACGATCGGCAAAGTCATCGACGACTTTCACCGCGAGCTTCCGCAGGCGACGGTCTATGTCTATGACAACAACTCGTCGGACGATACCTCACGCATCGCCACCGAGCACGGCGCCACGGTCCGCTTTGAGCCCCGTCAGGGAAAGGGCAACGTGTGCCGCCAGATGTTTCGCGATATCGACGCCGATTGCTACCTGATGGTCGACGGAGACGACACCTACCCCGCCGAGGCGGCCAAAGCCCTCTGCGAGCCTATCCTCAGCGGCACGGCCGACATGACCGTAGGCGATCGCCTTTCCAACGGCACCTACGCCGAGGAAAACAAGCGTGCCTTCCACGGCTTTGGCAACAATCTGGTCCGCGCCATGATCAAGTTGATCTATGGTTACAGCTTCGATGACGTCATGACCGGCTACCGCGCCATGAGCCGCCCGTTCGTTAAAACCTTCCCCGTGCTTTCCGAGGGCTTTCAGATCGAAACCGAGCTCTCGATTCACGCCGTCGACCACCGCTGGCGCATCAAAGATGTACCCATCGAGTACCGCGACCGTCCGGAAGGCTCCGAGTCCAAGCTCAATACCGTGAGCGACGGCATTAAAGTCGTTACGATGATCGGCACGCTGTTCAAGGACTACCGCCCGCTGAAGTTCTTCAGTCTGGTTGCGCTTTTATTCGCGATTATCGGCCTGGCTTTGGGCATTCCTATCTTTGTTGAGTACTTTCAGACCGGCCTGGTCCCGCGCTTCCCCACCGCCATGCTCGCCGCCTCGTTTATGTTCCTGTGCGGACTGAGCCTTGCGACCGGATTCATCCTGGATTCTGTGGCAAAGGTTGAGAAAAAGCAGTGGGAGGTCAACGTGTACAGCAAATACGCCTACGATGACCAGCCCGGCCACCCTACTTCCAAGCCAAGCGAGAGGTAGATCTTCCGCAAAATACT
>CABULX010000089.1 GCA_902492545.1 uncultured Collinsella sp.
GCAGCGGACAAGACTCCCACAGTAGAAACCAAGCCGGAATAGCGCTGGAATAGGGCCGGTGGGGCAAAAATGCCCCATCGGCCCCGCGCTTAAACGCGCGGTTGGGCCGCCACGAACAAAGCTATGCCGGATTACGGGGCTGGATAGCGAATCTCCGACCATACAGAAAATCGCAAAAACAAAACCGCAGGTAGATAGCCTGCCGTTTTTCAAAAAATGAGGGTATGGATGAGGGCCCCGACTTTTGCCCCGTAATCCGGCATAGTTTTGAAATGGCACCATACCCGTAACAGCTCCTGATCCCCCAAGGACGGAGGAAAACGGATCATTTTGGCCTGTTGGCTCCGAGTCGCACCCGTTTTCCTGCGAAAACGCTTGTGTCTCAACTTTGATGAGACATTTGTCTCACGCCCAAAATCAAATCTGGAACGTGTGTCACCTGTCCTAAGTGTGTTTCATTCCGTAACTTTAGGCTGATGCAAGGTCTGAGACCGCGAGAAGGGAGACGCGATGAGTAAGTACACGAGGGGCCTCTTGGCGGTGATACTTGCCGTAGTGCTTGTGTTGCCGGCTGCAGCATTTGCCATGCTGCCTGAGGCCAACGCCAGGTCCAGCACCGGAATGGACGGACCGACAATGAGCGGAAAGGTCGTCGTCGATCCCGACACCAGCGGACGCTGGGAAATCTGGGCGGCCGGTCACAACGGTAATAAAGTAACGACTCAAAACGTCGGCCGAATCTGGACCGACAAGACGGTCGAGGCAACTGAGGAAAACGAAGAGTCGGATTTTCTGACCACGCTTTCGGCCATGTCCTCGACGTCTAATTCAACCGTGACGGTTACTACGCCGCTCGACATCGTGATGGTGCTGGATGCATCTGGCTCGATGGATGATCCTATGGGTGGCGGAGATCGCACCAAGCGTATCGATGCACTGAAGAACGCTGCGAACAGCTTTATCGATACCATCGCAAAACAAAATGAGAGCATCGAGGGCGTCGATAGGCAGCATAGGGTTGCCATTGTTAAGTTTGCGGGCAAGAAGTCCAACGATATCGGCAACAATATGTATCGCGACGGAGGGTACTCCTACAATTACACCCAGGTTATGAAAGAATTGACCTACTGTTCCGGCAGCAATGCGGATGATCTCAAGAAGAATACAATTAATAAAATTCAGCCTGCCGGCGCCACGCGCGCCGACTATGGCCTAGAGCTGGCCGAGAAAATCACTACCACTTATGGTCGCAAAGACGCCAAGAAGATTATTGTGTTCTTTACCGACGGTACGCCAACAAAGCAAAATAAATTCGATGAGGGTGTCGCCAACGCTGCCGTGACAGCTGCTAAGAATATGAAGGACGGCAAGGCCACCGTTTATACCATCGGCATCTTTGATGGCGCGAACCCCAGTGCTGGTATCCAGGATTCGAAGACAAGCCAAGAGAACAAGTTCATGCAGGCCGTTTCGAGCAACTACCCCAATGCCACGGCATGGGATGCTCATGGTGCACGCGCGGAAAACCCCGACTACTACAAGTCGGCGACCAATGCCGAAGAGCTCAAGAAGGTCTTCGACGACATCTCACAGGCCATTACGTCGGAGGCGCCTTATCCGACCGAAATTGATAAGGGCTACGACGCGACCACGTCCGGTTACATCACGTTTACCGATGAGCTGGGCGACTTTATGCAGGTCGACAGCTTCACCGAGGTCGTCATCAACGGCACGTCGTTTACCAAGACGGACAAAACGGTCAATAAAGAAACCAATACCGACACCTACGAGTTCACCGGCAAGGCAAAAGACCTGCTCATTACCGTGCAGCGTGCTGGTGATGACAATCCCCAGAAGGGCGATGTCGTAACGGTCAGCATTCCTGCGTCGTTGATTCCGCTGAGCCACTTTAAGACCGTAGACGGCAAGCTTTCGGTCGACAGCGCTCAGCCTATCCGAGTGAAGTACACCTCGAGCGTGAAGAGCACTGCGCTCGACAACCTGTTTACGCCCGAGAAGGTAACGGGGCTCAAGGATTACATCGAGAACAATACGACCGTTGCCAACGGCGCCAAGACCGTGAGTTTCTACGCGAACAAGTGGGCTGCCGGCGATCTGGGCAATACGGTTGCGACCTTTGAGCCGGCCGACACCAACCGCTACTACTACTTCCAGAAGCAGACTCCCATTTACACGGACAAGGACTGCACACAGCCTGCAAAGAATTCACTGGCAGAAACCGGCACCTATTACTACAAGGATGAGTTTGAGGAGCAGGGCGAAAACGGCGAGGCCAAGCCCGCCTCTGCCGTCATCGAGTTTATCGGCGGCGACGCTGCGAAGTTTGACGGCGCTATTGTTGCCGACGAGGACGGCAACCTTTCGTTTAGCGTGGGAACCGCGCGTCTGGCCTTTATCGACGAACTCCATACCACCAAGAAGAGCGTGGGCGGCAACAACACTGGTACCGCGACCGACGTTCTCAACCCCAAGTGGAACAACGTGTCCGCCAAGGCGACCGCGACGCATGTCAATTCCTACCTGGGCAACAACGGCAAGATCGGCTTTAACGTGACGCCGGCAACGGTGGACACCAAGGCTAGCTTTGGCCTGACCAAGGTGCTCGAGGGTCGCGACTGGACGAATGCTGACGCGTTTGAGTTTGGCCTGACATCCGAGAGCGGCGCCCCGATGCCTGCGGCTAGGACTGCGACCGTGCGCAAGGCTGACCTGGACCAGGGCAAGGCTGCCATCGACTTCGGCACGATCGAATACACCGAACCTGGCACGTACGTCTACAAGGTCAGTGAAAAGCATGCCGGGACCACGATTGACGGCATCGCCTACAGCAAGAACGTCGCGGAGATCACCGTGACGGTAACGCCCGACAAGAAGGGCGAGCTGAGCGCTGGCGTGAAGGTGACCTCGGGCGAGACCGAGTTCAAGAACGTTTACGCCACGAATCCTGTTGAGTCCAGCGTCACCGACCAGATTACCGTGACCAAGTCTCTGACCGGGCGTGACCTTACGGCCGACGAGTTCAGCTTTGAGCTGCTCGAAATCATTGACAAGGAAGTTAAGCCTGTCGAGACCGTTGAGAACGCCGCCAACGGCAAGGTGACGTTCAGTGCCATCAAGTACACCGAGATCGGCCAGCACACCTACATGCTGCGCGAGGTCAAGGGCGACGCCGGCGGCATCACCTACGATGACGCGACCTACATCATCGTGACGACCATCGCCGATAACGGCAAGGGCCAGCTGGTTGCCACGCACGAGCTGAAGGACGCCAGGGACGTCAAGAGCATCGAGTTCAAGAACGCCTACACCACGAATGCTGCCGAGGTATCACTTGTGGGCAAGAAGAACCTGCAGGTCGCCGACGGCTTGACCCCGGCTGACATTGCCGGCAAGTTCACCTTTACCGTGACCGGTGAAGAGGGTGCACCCATGCCCGCGAACTCGAGCGTGACCAATGATGCCAAGGGCAAGGTCGACTTTGGCAAGATTACCTTTACGCTCGACGACCTTAACAAGGCTGTGGGCGAGAAGCCCGAGAAGCGCGAGCACACCTTCACCTACACCGTGACCGAGTCCGGCGAGGTCGCTGGCGTGACCAACGACGCCAAGCTGTCGCGCGAGGTTTCCTTCACCGTGATTGATGACGGCAAGGGCAATCTGAGCGTATCCCACAAGCCGGACGGCGATGTGGCATTTACGTTCACCAATACCTATAACGTGACGCCTGTCGAGACGAGCGTCACCGACCAGATTACCGCGAACATGGTTCTGATCGGCCGCGACCTCAAGGAAGGCGAGTTCTCCTTCGAGCTCGTCGAGGGCAACAAGGTCGTTGCCACCGGCATCAACGACGCCGAGGGCAACATCACGATGAGCGCCGTGAAGTACACCGAGGCCGGCGAGCACACCTACACGCTGCGCGAGGTCAACGGCGGAACCATCAGCAAGGGCATCACGTACGGCGACGCCAAGTACACCATCGAGACCACCATTACCGACAAGGGCGATGGCACGCTCAAGGCTGAGCATGTCCTGAAGGACGCCACGGCTGCGACCTTCAAGAACACCTACAGCGTGACCCCGCTCGACGCAGAGCTCGACTTTGATCTGAGCAAGGCTATCGACGGTCGCGACTGGACGGACTCCGACAAGTTCAGCTTTACCATCACCGCCGCCGAGGGCACCCCGCTGCCCGATCCTGCAACCGTGACCGTGAACAAGCACGATGTGAAGGATGGCATCGCCGCCATCAAGTTCGGCAAGATCCACTACACGGCTGCCGGAACCTACACGTACGAGATCCGCGAGAACGCGGGTAACGCGGCCGGCATGGCGTATGACGGGCATGTCGCGACCGCCGAAGTGACCGTGACTGAGGACGGCGAGGGCAAGCTGACCGCCAATGTCACCAAGAAGGAAAACGGACGCTTCACCAACACATACCGCACTGAGCTTAACTACACCGCGGCCGGCGGCCTCAAGCTCAGCAAGAGCCTCTCCGGACGCCCTATGACTGAGGGTCAGTTCACGTTTACCGTGACGCCTGCCGACGAGGCCTCGGCCAACGCGCTTGGCCTGCTGCCCGGAGCCAACAACTTCAAGTCCCCTGCGACGGCAGAGGCAACGGTCGGCCTGATCGACATCCTGGCTGGCCATGAGGTCAAGTTTACGCAGACTGACGCCGGCAAGACCTTTACGTACACCGTGGCCGAGAAGAACGACGGCCAGCCCGGTTACACCTACGACGACGCCGTGCGCACGGTGACAATCGCCATCGCCGACGACACCGCCGGCACGCTCACTGCTACGACGACCGTTTCCGGCGGTCCCGAGGGCACGCATGAGACGGTCCACAAGAGTGGCGAGAACAAGGTCGAGAAGGCCCTAGTGCCGTTCCACAACAGTTACAGCGCTACGACCAACACGCCTGGCGGCACCGCCGCTCAGGTCGTTGCCACCAAGACTCTGACCGGCCGCCCGATGGCCGACGGCGAGTTCTGGTTCGGCATCGCCTATCAGGGTGAGCTTGTGGCATACGAAAACCTCAAGCCCAATATCGGCGGGCACGTGAGCTTTGATACGCTGCACTACGACACTAAGATGCTTGCTAATCTTGAGGCTGCTGGGCTTGCTTATCGTACCGATAAGGACGGTAAGCTTGCCTGGACCATTAACTACACGGCCTACGAAGATTTATTCGGGCTGCCGAATGGCGTTTCCGCTACAACGTGGAGCTTTGGCTTTAAGGTTATCGTCGTCGACAACGGTGACGGTACCCTGACGGCAACGGTCGACTACGGCGGCGTCGAGCCCTTGTTCGAGAACGTCTACGGCGCCGAAGCCGTCGATGCCGCGCTCACCGGCACTAAGAAGCTCCAAGCTGCCGAGGGCCTGACCCCGGCTGACATCGCGGGCAAGTTCACCTTTACCGTGACCGCCGACGAGGCTGGCGCCCCGATGCCCGGGCGCACGACCGCAACCAACGACGCTGCCGGCAACGTGGACTTTGGCAAGATCCACTTTACGCTCGAGGACCTCAACCGCGCTCTGGGCGTGACGGACGATGCGACCGATAAGGCCGAGGCAGACGAAGCTGACGAACCCGAGACCGACGAGGCAGAGGCCGACGAGGCAGAGGCTGAAGAGGCCGACACCGATGCCAACGCCGACGAGCCCAGCGACGAGCCCGAGCCCGCAGCCCCCACCGCTCCGCGCTCGCACACCTTTACTTATACGGTGACCGAGTCCGGTAGTGCCCCTGGCGTGACCAATGACACCAACGCCACGCGCAAGGTTTCCTACACCGTGTCTGACGACGGTGCCGGGCATCTGAGCGTCAAGCGCGAAGGCGACGACGGTGCTGCCTTCACGTTTACCAACACCTACGGCGTGGCACCTACCGATTCGTCCGTGACCGATCAGGTCAAGACAGTCAAGCGCCTGACTGGACGCGACCTTGCAGCAGGCGAGTTCACGTTTGAGCTGCTCGAGGACGACGTGGTTGTCGCTAACGGCACCAACGACGCTAACGGCACCGTGACGCTGAGCCCGATTCGCTACGAGGCACCCGGCACGCACACGTACACGCTGCGCGAGGCTTGCTCCAACGCGCTCGGCCTGTACAAGGGCGTCACCTATGACGGCACGACCTACACCGTCGTGACCACCGTTTCCGACAACGGCGACGGCACGCTGACCGCGACGCACAAGCTCGAGGGAACCACCGAGTCGGCTGGCTTTACCAACAAGTATCACGCCATGCCTACGCAGGTTTCCATCGGCGCTATCAAGGTGCTCGAGGGACGCGAGCTCAAGAAGGACGAGTTTAGCTTTAAGCTCGTTGGCGAGGACATCGAGTCCACCGTCACCAACGATGCCGACGGTAAGATCAACTTCGACAAGTTTGAGTACAGCGAGCCCGGTACGTACGTCTACACCATCAGCGAGGTCAAGGGCGACGAGGCCGGTATGACCTACGACAAGTCCGTCTTTACCGCGACCGTCAACGTGGCCGATGACGGCGAGGGCAACCTCAAGGCGAACGTCGCCTTTACCAAGGGCGACAAGAGCGTCGAGGGTATCGTGTTCAACAACACGTACAAGAAGCCCGAGACGCCCGTGCCGACGCCCGATCCCGGCACGCCCAAGACCGTGACGAACATCGTCAAGACGGTCAAGGGTTTCCTGCCCACCACGGGTGACCAGCAGGCCACAGCCCTGCTCATGGCATTTGTTATCGCCATGGCCGGCGTCGGAGCCCTGGTCTGGGGTATCCGTAAGCGCTAGGCACGCTGGCAGCGCCCGGGGCCAAAAGGCCCCGGGCGGCCGGCGGGGAGCCAGAACATAGCCCCACTCCCAGCCCCAGCCGCCACGGAGGCATCTCCCTCCTCCGTGGCGGCGCTTTTGTGCGTAGGCGAGAAGGGCCTGCCACGAAACCGGCCCATCTACTACGTTTAGTCCCTTACCCCCAACCATGCCAAAAACGCGAAAACAAAACCGTAGGTAGAACGCCTGCGGTTTTCTGCAAAACGGGGGTATGGTCGGGGGTATTGAGTCAAACGTAGTAGATGGGCCGGTTTCGTGGCGAGCGGTTCCGGCTGATTCCTTGGGGGCGAAGGAAAACGGATCATTTTGGTCCCGCGAGGCTGGCGGAGACACTCGTGCAGGGCCGCCCGAACAAAACTATGCCGGTTTACTACGATGAATCCGAGATTCCTGACCACACCCGCATTTTTGCAAATATTGCAAGCGTTCTACCTGCGGTTTTGCAAGCGCGCAATTTACCGTGGTCGGAGATATGCGGTTCATCGTAGTAAACCGGCATAGTTTTGAAATGGCATCAAATTGGCGGCAGCCAGCGGCTAGCCTCGCAGATAGGCGATGGCGATTTGGGTGCGGTTGCGTAGCCCCATTTTGGCTAGGATTGAGCTGATGTGGTTGCGCACGGTGCCTTCGCCCATGTAGGCGGTGGCGGCGATCTCCTTGTTGTCGAGGCCGCGGGCGATGAGCTCTGCGACTTCGAACTCGCGGTCGGTTAGGCCGGCAAAGGCTGCGGGCCGGCGGGGCGCGTCGGCTTCGGTGCCCGCCCCATCAAAATCGATATCCTCGATCGCCTTGCCCTCGAGCACGCGTTTGCCATCCATGACCTGTGCCAACGCCGGCGGAATGGCGGCGACATCGGTCTTGATCAGGTAGCCGCGGGCGCCCAGTTTAAGCGCCGACACAATGTACTCGTCATCCGAGAATGTCGTCAGAAACGCCACGCGTGCCGCGGGGTCGTGCTCAAGGATTTCGCGCGCCGCCGAAAGGCCGTCACGCCCTGGCATCTGAATGTCGAGCAGTGCGATATCGGGCGCGTGCTCAGCGTAGAGCGCGACCGCGTCGTCGCCATTGGCGCCGGTGCCCGCTACCTCGATCTGCGGCTGGGCGCCCAAGATAATCTTGAGCGAATCGACCACTAGGCGGTCGTCATCGACAACGATGAGCCTCATTGCCCCTCATCTCCTTGCTGCTTGGGAATGGTGGCAAACACGCGCCATCCGGAGGCGCCGACTCGCGAGCCGGCAGTGAAAGTGCCGCCAAGCGCCTCGACACGCTCGCGCATAGAGGCGAGCCCCATACCCCCTGCGGCGCTGCGGGCGCCTGTCCGAACCCCGCCCGTTCCATCGTCGGTAACGACGAGCTGGTAAAACGACGGATGCTCCATGCACCGCACGGTAATGGTTTTGGCATGGGCGTGGCGCATGGCGTTGGAAAGCGCCTCGCGCAGCACCGCCGCAAAGCAGTTGGCGACGTTGGCGGGTGCATGCTCGGCCAAAACCTCAAGCTCAATCTGCGGACCGTTGTCCGAGCGTGCGCCTTCAACGATGTGCTCGAGCTGCACGGAGAGGTTGGTCGCATTGTCGTTGAGCGCGTGGACACTGGCGCGCACGAGTTGGAGCGCCTCGTCAACCGTGCGTTTGACGTCGGTGAAATCGGCGGCAACCCTGGGCTCGTCGGCATGGACCACGCGCAGGGCTTCGGCCTGCAGTGAGGCACGCGTGAGCTGGTGGCCCACATTGTCGTGGATTTCGCGCGCGATGCGGGCGCGTTCGGCGAGCGTCGCGAGTTCGACTTCGTAGTCCTGGCGGTCGGCAAGGTCGCGGTTGCGCGCTTCGAGCGCGAGGGCTCGTTCTTGCAGCCCGTCGCGGGTACGGCGCATGCGCTGTTGCTCGCGCTCCAGCTGGGCGGTACGTAGCGATAGCAAGGTGGCGGCAACCGAAAGGATGGCGGTCAGCAGGAGCGTTCGGGCGGTGAGCGCATCGGCACGAAGGTCCGCGACGAGCACAAAGACAAAGACGATGCCAATGCCCAGCACGACCCAGGCGTGCTCACGGCGCACGCGTCGCGCGATGTCATAGAGGACGAGAGGCGCAAACGGCACAAACGGCGGCACGAAGACGGCCGCGATGATGTAAGCGTAACTTGCGGTCTCGCTTGCGCGGCGCGTGCGTTCCCCCTGTGCGACCTCGGCCAGTGAGGTGGCAATAACGCCAAGGCAAAACGCCGCGACCAGGTGAGCGTCCACAGCAAGACCCATGGCGGCCGCAATACAGCACGCCAGCACGATCGATTTGTCGAATAGCCTGTTCATACGGGTATTGTACGCGATGCCGCGCGTGGTGGAGGGGCCGCCTGCGCAACTGTGACATTCCTCCCGCGCGGCAAAGCGGGGCGTCGGCGGGCCGCACGGCCAAGCCTCGCACTCATGACAAAGCTCACTGGTGCGCGCCGGCGGCTCCTGCGATGATGCAATCGTACCGGGCC
>CABULX010000090.1 GCA_902492545.1 uncultured Collinsella sp.
CTCGGTTCGACCCTGGTTCCAGAACTGGGTACCGATGTAGCCGCACGTACGACGAGCGACGTTCATCTTCTCCTGGTCGCGGTTGCCGCAGTTGGGGCACTCCCACACCAGCTTGCCATCGTCCTCGACAATCTTGATCTCACCGTCGTAGCCGCACACCTGGCAGTAGTCGCTCTTGGTGTTGAGCTCGGCGTACATGATGTTGTCGTAGATGTACTGCATCACGCGAATGACAGCCTTGAGGTTGTCCTGCATGTTGGGAACCTCAACGTAGGAGATAGCACCGCCCGGCGAAAGCTGCTGGAACATGCCCTCAAACTTAAGCTTGTCGAAGGCATCAATCTCCTCGGAAACGTGGACATGATAGCTGTTAGTAATGTAGCCCTTGTCCGTCACGCCCGGGATGATGCCAAAACGACGCTGCAGGCACTTGGCAAACTTGTAGGTCGTCGACTCAAGCGGGGTACCGTACAGCGAGAAGTCAATATCGCTTTCGGCCTTCCACTCGGCGCACTTGTCGTTCATGCGCTGCATGACGGCCATGGCAAAGGGCGTGCCCTCCTTCTCGGTGTGGCTGTGGCCCGTCATGTACTTGACACACTCATACAGACCGGCATACCCCAGGCTGATGGTGGAGTAGCCACCCACGAGCAGCTTATCGATCGTCTCGCCCTTCTTCAGGCGGGCGAGGGCACCGTACTGCCAAAGAATCGGCGCGGCATCCGAAAGCGTACCCATCAGACGCTCATGACGGCACAGCAGGGCGCGGTGGCACAGTTCAAGGCGCTCGTCGAAGATCTTCCAGAACTTGTCCATGTCCTGATGCGAGCTCAGCGCGACATCGGGCAGGTTGATGGTCACAACGCCCTGGTTAAAGCGACCGTAGTACTTGGGCTTGTTCGGGTCATAGTTCAGCGCGTTGGCCACGTTGTTAAATCCGTTACCGGAGCGGTCGGGCGTCAGGAAGCTACGGCAACCCATGCAGGTATAGCAGTCGCCGTTGCCCGCGGTCTCGCCCTTCGACAGCTTGAGCTCGCGCATCTTCTTCTCGGAGATGTAGTCGGGCACCATGCGCTTGGCGGTGCACTTCGCAGCCAGCTGAGTCAGGTAGAAGTACGGGGAATCCTCGTGAACGTTATCGTCCTCGAGCACGTAGATGAGCTTGGGGAACGCCGGGGTGATCCACACGCCGGCTTCGTTCTTAACGCCCTCATAGCGCTGACGAAGCGTCTCCTCCACGATCATGGCAAGGTCGTGCTTCTCCTGAGGCGTACGGGCCTCGTTAAGATACATAAAGACCGTCACGAACGGCGCCTGGCCATTGGTGGTCATAAGGGTCACGACCTGATACTGAATCGTCTGGACGCCGCGACGGATCTCGTCACGCAGACGGTCCTCAACGACCTCACGGACCTTCTCGGCAGACGCAGAGACGCCGAGCTCCTCAAGCTCGCGAGCGACCTCGCCGCGAATCTTTTGACGGCTCACCTCGACGAACGGGGCAAGATGAGTCAGCGAAATCGACTGGCCACCGTACTGGGAGGAAGCAACCTGGGCGATGATCTGCGTCGCGATGTTGCAGGCGGTCGAGAAGCTGTGCGGCTTCTCAATCAGCGTACCCGAGATAACAGTACCGTTCTGGAGCATATCCTCCAGGTTCACCAGGTCGCAGTTATGCATGTGCTGGGCAAAGTAGTCCGAATCATGGAAGTGAATCAGACCCTCATTGTGGGCATCCACAATCTCCTGGGGCAGCAACACACGCTGAGTCAGGTCCTTGGAGATCTCGCCGGCCATGTAGTCACGCTGAACGGAATTGACGGTCGGGTTCTTGTTGGAGTTCTCCTGCTTGACCTCTTCGTTGTTGCACTCAATCAGCGACAGAATCTTGTCGTCGGTCGTGTTCTTCTGGCGCTTCAGGCTCTGAACATAGCGATAGATGATGTAATGGCGAGCGACCTCGTAGCAGTCGAGACGCATAATCTCGTCCTCGACCAGATCCTGAATCTCCTCGACCGACACGGTGTGGCCCGCGTTCTCGCATGCCTCGGCGACGTTTTGTGCCGCGTAAACCACCTGGCGGTCGGTAAGACGAGAGCTCTCCTCGACCTCCAAGTTTGCGGCGCGGATGGCATTGACGATCTTATCGATGTCAAAGACAACCTCGGTGCCGCTGCGCTTGATGATCTTCATCCTCTTGCCTCTTTCGCATCGTAGCCTCATCGCGCTTCAGAGCCAAACGATACCCGGCAGGGCTTGCCCCTGTCTTGCGGCGCCGTCGCGCAATCTGTGTTCTCGATAAACCATAAGTCCTCATGCGGACAATCCTCGCGGCCGATCAAGCGGCTCAAAGACGTGTCCAAATGGGGCGAATAAGGTTCTCGTTCTCTGTCCGCCATCTATCATACGACAAAGAGGCATCTATATCCTGTATTCTTTTTTTAGGTCAAACACAACATATAGTGTTTCAGCAGGTCAAAGCAATTAGTCATTTTGCAGACGCATTAAAAATGAGGGGTTCTTGGGAAGTCGGTAAAACGTTACCAACACGGCTACCTGCATGGCAGTTATAAAACCCCCTTAGTCAAGCCGCTGACAAATCCTACCAAAACCAAGCCGCTCACGCCAAAAGAATCCAAAAGATTATGCTTGACCAACATGTTGCGGTCACGGTCGGCCAGGACGTATGCAATCTGCCGGCACCTCTACGGGATGCGAAGACCATCGCGTACAAACCTTGGATCAATATTTGGTGGCTTATTTGCCGGCATGTTTGGCGGCATAAAACAAAACAGCCCAGAGACATAGCCTCTGGGCTGCAAACATTTGGTGGGCGTTAGAAGATTTGAACTTCTGACCTCTTCCGTGTCAGGGAAGCGCTCTCCCCCTGAGCTAAACGCCCAAATGGAGCGGACAACGGGGCTCGAACCCGCGACCCCAACCTTGGCAAGGTTGTGCTCTACCAACTGAGCCATGTCCGCCTGCGAGGATTTAATATACGGGATGATCCACCCAAATGCAAGAACTTTTTTTAAAAAGTTTTGCAACGCCCTCGCGAACCTCGCGAAGACATCAGCCACCACGGAAGGCGCGGGCAAACGCAATCTCGCCGCAAGAGACCCCTACATCTCACCGAGCATGATCCAGGCAGAGCTGTCCTGCGCGAGCCTGCCGTCTGCAAGCGGTGATGAGGTGAGCAGGACCCTGCCCTCCGGCAGTTCCACGGGCGCTGCGCCGAAGTTCGTCACACACGCCCAGCCGTTGTCGCGGCGATAGGCGATGACACCGCCCTCAGCGCCCTCGGCACCATCCGCAAGGCCGGTGCGCCCGTCAAGATCGAGCCACGCAAGATCGTTGGCGCACCCGCGCAGCTTGCGCCGCAACCAGAGGGCGTCACGATAGAGCGCAAGCATCGATGTCGGGTCCGCTTCTTCCCTATCGGCAGCGTAATCGGAAAACCATGCAGGCTGCGGCAGATGGGGCGCCGCATCGGCATCCGCCGGTGAAAACCCAAACGATCCGCCCTGCGCGGGATTGTCCGCCGCCACCCACGGCAGGGGCACACGGCAGCCGTCGCGCCCCTTCTCACGCTTCGGTCCGCGCGTATTGGTCGCAGTAGGATCTTCGAGTGCAGCCCACGGGATGTCAGCCACCTCAAAAAGGCCGAGCTCCTCACCCTGATACACGTATGCCGAGCCCGGGAGCGCCAGTTCAAGCAAAAGGGCCGCCCGCGCGCGGCGCTCGCCGAGTTCACGGTCCTCGTCATAAGACAACCCGTCGCGTAAGAGCCAGTCGAGCGCAATCTGGTGGTAGCGCGTCGCCTTGATTTGCGGCAGGGCATAGCGTGTCGCCACGCGCGGCACGTCGTGGTTGGAGAGTACCCAGGTCGAGGCGGAATCGGATTCGACGGCTGCCTTCAAGCCCTTCTCGATTGCAGTGTGCATGTCATCATAGGTCCAAGTGGCCTTGGCAAACTCAAAGTTGAATGTCTGGCCAAGCTCGCTGGGACGCGCATAGAGATACTGGCGCTCGGGCAGCACCCACGCCTCGGCAACGGCACTGCGCGGCGGATTATAGCGGTCGAACACGCGGCGCCACTCGCGATAGATCTCGTGGACCTCATTGCGGTCCCACAGCGGATGGGTGCCGTCGTCAACCATGTCATCGCCCTCGGCGAGATGCCACCGGTCGAGGTCATCGCGGTCGAGATCCTTGGCGAGACCCTGCGCCACATCAATGCGAAAGCCGTCGACGCCTCGATCGCTCCAAAACGCTAGGACGTCGCAAAAGAGCGCATGAACCTCGGGGCATGACCAGTCAAAGTCCGGTTGCTCGGGCGTAAACATGTGCAGATACCACTGACCGTCCGCAACACGCGTCCATGCGGGGCCGCCAAAGTTGGCATTCCAATTGGTGGGAGGCAGCTCGCCATGCTCGCCGCGACCATCGCGGAAGATATAACGGGCGCGCTCGGGCGATCCGGGGCCGGCGGCAAGAGCGGCTTTGAACCAGGGGTGCTGGTTGGATGAATGGTTGGGCACGATGTCGACGATGACATTGATGCTGCGCGCGTGAGCCGCAGCGATCATGTCATCGAAGTCGTCAAGCGAGCCGAGACGCGGGTCGACATCGCAGTAGTCCGCCACATCATAGCCGCCATCGACAAGAGGCGATGGATAAAACGGGCTCAGCCAGATGGCCTCGATACCCAGTCGCTCAAGATAGTCCATCTGCTGGGTAATGCCCGCGATATCGCCCAGACCCGAACCAGTCGAATCCTTAAACGAGCGCGGGTAGATCTGATAGATCGCGGCATCGGACATCCATGAGCGCGAAGAAGACTTTTCTGTAGCCATGGGGCGTATCTCCCTTGCAACGAGGTTATGCGAGATGCCCACGATGATACGCCCAAAGCGGACATTCGCGACAAACAACGCCACAGCCACGCCCCAAAACGATCGCCCCCTCTCGGGTTCGAGCCCATGCGATGGATACAAAAAAGCCCGGCTACCGTGGTAGCCGGGCTGTTGCGTTTGGAGCGGACAACGGGGCTCGAACCCGCGACCCCAACCTTGGCAAGGTTGTGCTCTACCAACTGAGCCATGTCCGCATATGTAAAACAAAACGGGCGCCGGAGCGCCCGGATGTTGCCTGGAGGCGAAGCCCGGATTCGAACCGGGGGTAAAGGCTTTGCAGGCCTCTGCCTTACCACTTGGCCACTTCGCCGAAAAAAGACCGCCTAAACGGTCCGGAAATGCAATGGAGCGGACAACGGGGCTCGAACCCGCGACCCCAACCTTGGCAAGGTTGTGCTCTACCAACTGAGCCATGTCCGCTTGCGGGTTATTAATTTACGCGAGTTGTCCAAAAGACGCAAGTACTTTTTTCAAAAAACTTGTCTGCCGCATGTTCTTAGTAGCTAAACGCGCTAAAGCGATTGGCTAGGCACACGATTCCAGCGCTCCGCTAAACAGCTTCACCATCTGCACGCGCGTGCCGGCGCCGTCCGTACGACGAGCAACCTCCACGTTATCGACGAGCATACGCATAAGCTTGATGCCACGGCCGCGTTCCTCGGATGCGACCGGTTCGCTCGTTTCATCGATAGAATAGCCGGCACCTCGATCAAGCACCTCAACCACAACGCGATCGCCATAGGCCTGAACCGTCAGGACGCACCCGATACCGCCCGCATGGTCATAGGCATTACCCAGCGCCTCCCCCGACGCCAATGCGACATCGTAGCGCTCGTCACGGCGCAACGGAAGCGATTCAAGGAGTTCGGCGATGCGATGTCGGTAGTATGGAAGATTCTCGATACCCTGACGGACCTCAACGCTCTTACTCCAGCGAGGCAGCTCCCCCACCGGAATGGCAGGAATTGACTCCCGTGCCGGCCCCACGACATGAAGGATATCGACAAGACGAGCAATCTCCAAAAAGCGAACAACTTCACCTGATGCATTGACGAGCGAAAGCAGGCCTTCTCGCCTCATAAGCTCACGAGCGCGCGTAAGCAGGAATGCCAAGCCCGTAGAATCGATAAAGCTAACAGCCTGACAGTTGATGACGACACGACGCACGCCGCGGCCAATCAAAGCATCCAACCGCCGACGCAGCGCAGGCACCGTGGCGATGTCGATATCGCCTGGTGGCGTCAAAACCGCTATGTCATTCCACTCATTCATACGACCATGGTTCCCCAAAAAAGCCCACTCAATGCATTCGTTTCCCCAACCGTACGGATTCAGCCCGCCCAGCGTCGTCTATGAACGACCCCGTAAAAACTCAAGGGACACTAATGCAATGTCATCGTCCAGCGCCGATTCGGTAAATCGGTCAAGCTCGCCCAAGACCTTGCCGCAAATGCCCGATACGCCCTCACCCGAGACAGAGAGCAGAAGGTCGCGCAAGCGCTGCTCGCCAAAGAACGCTCCGGTGCGGTCGCGGGCCTCAATCGTTCCATCCGTATACATGAAGAGCATGTCGCCGGGGGCAAACGTAAACACGCCTGTCTCGTACACCATGCTCTCAAAGGCACCGATTACGCCCGATTGGCATCCAAGCAGCTCAACCTCTCCCCCACGGGCCTCGCCGCCACCCAGCGGCATCGACTCTGGCCTGATGACCATGGTCGGAGGATGGCCCGCCGAACAATACGTTGCGCGTCCGGCTTTAAGGTCAATCTTGGCGATAAAGGCCGTCACGAACGTCTCGACCCTCGAAAAGCCCATGAGCATGCTGTTAAGGGAGCGTGCCATGCGGGCCGGTCCAGCGCCCTCCCAGGCATATGCCGTCAGGGCCGTCTTGACGAGCGCGGACATCGATGCGGCCTCAATGCCTTTGCCAGACACATCACCCAGAATCATGACGGCGCAGTCGTCGGGAAGACGAATGAGCGTATAGAAATCGCCTCCGACCAACGCCGAATTCGTGGCCGACAGGTACACCGAATCGGTTGCGATACCCGGAACATCCCCCAGGGAATTTCTCATGCCGATCTGAAGGGTCTGAGCGATATGGCGCTCCTCGCGCTTTTGAGATTCGCCTTCGTAGATCAGCTCAAAGTCATGCGCTAAGTGCACCAAGTAGTCATATTCAAGGTCATCAATCGGCTCTTGGCTACCATCACGAAGCAGCAGCGCGCGCGTCGTAGGGCTCTTCGCAACAGAAGCAGGAACAATCGCGTCGTTACTGTGTTTGCCATCACCCTCAGAGCGCGGGCGCCCCGCCTCGATGCCGGAGTCGACGTAGAGACCTTGACAAGGCAGACCATGCGCCCTAAGCCAACCTCCCATAGGCATCGATTCGTCAACGCGAGTTATACGGACGTGTTTAAGGTCCTCGGCACTCGTGCCGCCCAAAACAGATGCCTCAAAGCCATCAGGGCCAGCCCCCAGACGTGCCGCTGGCGCCGTCGTGGAAAAGAAAAGCTTCTCGGGATCGTCCGGCAAAGCAACGCGACTGCCGCCTTCAAAATCTATGACGTAGGAATCCAGACTGGCTTCATACTCAACAGGGCAAAAATGGCAGTTAAGCATATTGCAGATCTCGGACGATACCGCCTGGGTAGCCGCGGCGGAATCGTCTAGAAAGGTAAACAACTCATCACGCAAGACATTAAGCGAGCGGCCAAGCTCGGCCGTGCGACGGGAGCGAAGGCTCGATGCCATGCCGACCAGCTGGATAGACAGGTAATCGCAAATGACCTCGAGCACATTAACGTCATAGGCGAGCGGTGCCTGGGGGCGTTTCCAACCAACTTCCAGCACGCCAAGGATCTGCGTACCGTAAAAAACGGGAAGACAGATCTCGCTGCGGTACGGAGGCATATCCTGCATGCGCAACAGGTGCTTAGAACGATTGTCCAAGTCCATAAACATACCGGAGGCGGCCTTATCACCCTCAAGGTCCTGTTGAATCGACAAGCGACAGGCACGCGACTCACGAAGAACATACGTCGGAATGCCAGCGCCATACGGCAAAAACTCAGGCAGGTAGCTGTCGTACAGCTCCTTGGAAACACCGCGAAGTTTAAAACCGCCGCTCTCAGAAAAATAGATAGCGGCACCCGAAGCATCGAGCGTTCCGACAAGCTGGTTCAAAACAGCATCAAGTAGGCTGGGTAACTCATCGGAGCCCACAGTACTCATAATGACCGAGAGCGTGCCAGAGAGGCGCTTGTTCGCCACTCTAAGCTCCGAAAGCGCACGCTTGAGCTGACGGTCGTGCGAATACTGTTCTTCGATGCTATGGAGCGCCACCAGGACACGTGGCGCGCGGCGCCCAAAGATGCGTGGAGGCGTTACGGAGCCCGCACGAACCAAGACGGGGATAAAGGAGCCGTCACTCAGCTTGAGCATCAGTTCGTTCTCGGAGCCATCAGTTTCAAATGGCAGACGATGTTCCGTCGCACGTTCAAAAGCGGATGAGTACAGGACGTCTTTAACATCTCCACCGATGACGTCGGCGCGTTCCTCGCACATCAAACCAAGTAAGCGATTATTCACATGCAGAATGGTTCCGTCGAGCTCACAGATGATGACAGCATCGCTCGTGATCTCGACTAGTTGGGCAACGTCTGCCCACTCGTTGCGTTCAAGCGTTTCCATCGTGGACCCCACCGTCTATCGGTAACAAAAAAGCCTCCGAAGAGGCTTCTCAAATGCGATGGTGTCGGAGGCGGGACTTGAACCCGCATGACCAAAAAGCGGTCACTAGCACCTCAAGCTAGCGCGTCTGCCAATTCCGCCACTCCGACATGCTATGTTGTTGATTCACGGTTCGTTTTGTTGGACCCGCGCGTTCAACGAGGAAGATAATAACCTATGATTCGAGAACTGTGCAAGCACTTTTTTCAAAAAAGTTTACGAATTTATAAATGCGCAGGTAGACTGACCTGTTCGGGCAGGAATGAGGTTGCTTCCCAACGCGTCCTCGGGCATGCGGCATTATTTTGATTTGCGCTTCGCGCTACAAAATAATGCCGCCCCCTGCGGAATGCGTTGGGAAGCAACCTCATTCCTGCCCTAGGGGCACATGCTTCAGGCACAGTTCTCAAACATGTTCTGGGGGCTGATGCAAATTTGGTGGCTCGGCTTTGCCGAGCCCTTATATAAAGAGGCCGGAGCTAAAGCTCCGGCCTCACTAACTTTCCTATTAGATTAAGTGAGCGATCAAGGAATCGCACCCCTCCCTGCCGCGTTGCCGCAGGGCCCGCGCTGGACTTAGTTTTCAGAACATTCCGCACTGATATCTTCTGTATTGAAGACGTCGATGGTGCACCCGTATACCATTG
>CABULX010000091.1 GCA_902492545.1 uncultured Collinsella sp.
TACAAAAGGGCATAGAGGGGGCTACCTATCGAGTCTTTGTCGCGAACAGATCATTAGCCAGAATTCCGTTCGCACGATATTGCTCTGGACCGACCGAGTTTCTGCAGCTTGCTCGCCCACAGGGGGCCGGGCGCGGCCAGTGAGATTTATCGCGAGTTCCGCACGAGCCGAAGAGCACTTAATGTGCTCTTCGTGCGAGCAGGACTGTAGAGCAGGAAATCTCACTGGCCGCGCCCGGCCCCCTGTGGGCGAGCAAGCGGACGACAAACACATCTGTCCAACAATTCGTCCGAAACATAATGAAAAACCGTTTGATGTGAGTTAATATAAACAACGTCGTGAATCTGACTCCTGCCACATGCATGACAGGGGTTAAACACAAAAAGGAGTCAATTATGGTTTCTGAGAAGGCTACCCTCGTTAATCCTCAGGGTCTGCACATGCGTCCGGCTGGTCTGTTCGCCTCCACCATGGGCAAGTACGCCTGTGACGTGACGGTCGTCACCCCCGAGAAGGAGGTCAACGGCAAGTCCCCGATGGCCCTCATGGCTGCTGGTATCCCCTGCGGCACCGAGGTCGAGGTCAAGTGTGACGGCGCTGACGAGGCCGAGGCTCTGGCTGCTGCCATCGAGCTCATCAAGAGCGGTCTTGGCGAGTAGAACTCAAACGGGTCGCATGTTGAACAACTAAGTTCATATTTGGGGGCGCAGTGACCTGTTGTAAGGTAACTGCGCTCTTTTGTCATGGATATGGCAAAACGCTTTATCACATGACACGGAGAGAGGAATGGGAATGTATCAGGGAGTCAACGCTTCCGAGGGCATCGGTATCGGCACCGTCATGGTCGCCGTCGATCCCGACTTGACGTTTGAGCCGCATGAGGTTGCTGATTCGGCAGCAGAGAAGGAGCGCTATCAGTCCGCTCTTTCGGTCTTCTGCGAGAAGACCCAGGCTCAGGCCGACCACATGAAGGAGACGGTGGGCGAGGCCGAGGCCGAGATCATGAGCGGACACATTGTCCTGGCTCAGGACCCGGGCATGACCGACGCCATCAACGCCGCCATTGACGGCGGTACCTGCGCCGAGCAGGCGCTCATGGACACCTCGACCATGTTCGAGAACATGTTCCTGTCCATGGACGACGAGATGTTCCGTCTGCGCGCGGCCGACATCGCCGACATCCGCACCGGTATTCTGACCGAGCTGCTGGGCAAGGAGGTCGTCGACCTTTCCGTCCTGCCCGAGAACACCGTCGTTGTCGTGCACGACCTCACGCCGTCCATGACCGCCACGATCGATAAGGCCCACGTTGCCGGTATCGTCACCGAGACCGGTGGCCGCACGTCGCACTCCGCGATCATTGCGCGTGCCCTCGAGATCCCGGCTGTCCTTTCGGTTTCCAACAGCTGCACCGCGCTGCGCAACGGTATGACCGTCGTCGTCGACGGTGGCAAGGGTATCGTCGAGGCCGATCCCGACGAGGAGACGCTCGCTGCCTACACCGCCAAGGCCGAGGCCTTCGCTGCCGAGAAGGCAGCCCTCGAGGCCTTCCGTGGCAAGCCGTCCGTGACTGCCGATGGCATCAAGAAGATCATCGCCTGCAACATCGGTAACCCCGATGACGTGCCCAACGCGCTCGATCACGACGCCGAGGCCATCGGTCTGTTCCGCTCCGAGTTCCTGTTCATGGACTCTGCCGAGCTTCCTTCCGAGGAGGAGCAGTTCAACGCCTACCGTAAGGTCGCCAGCGCGCTCAAGGGTGCTCCGGTCATCATCCGTACGCTCGATGTGGGTGGCGACAAGGAGATTCCGTATCTGCATATGGTCAAGGAAGACAACCCCTTCATGGGCTTCCGCGCCGTGCGTTACTGCCTGGCCAATCCCGACCAGTACAAGGTCCAGCTCCGCGCTCTGCTGCGCGCTAGCGCCTTCGGTGACGTCAAGATTATGATCCCGCTCGTCACCTGCGTCGAGGAGGTCTTGGCTGTCAAGGAGCTCGTCGAGCAGTGCAAGGCCGAGCTGACCGAAGAGGGTCGCAAGTTCAACGAGAACATCGAGGTCGGCATCATGGTCGAGACGCCTGCCGCTTCGCTGCTCGCAGACCGTCTTGCCGAGGTTGCCGACTTCTTCTCCATCGGCACCAACGACCTGATCGGCTACACCATGTGCGCCGACCGTGGCAACGACACCATCTCCAACCTGTACCAGGTGTACTATCCCGCCGTGCTCCGCTCGCTCAAGAACATCATCGAGAGCGGCGTGAAGGCCGGCATCATGGTCGGTATGTGCGGCGAGGCCGCTGCCGATCCGCTGCTCGAGCCGCTGCTGATCAGCTGGGGCCTGGAGGAGTTCTCGATGAGCGCTCCGTCGATCCTGCGCGCCCGCAAGACCATCAGCCAGTGGACCAAGGCCGAGTGCGACGAGCTCGCCGAGAAGGCGCTCGCCTGCAACACCGCCGCCGAGGTCAAGGCACTGCTCGAGTCCGCAGCTCGCTAATTTGGTATCAGAGGTAACCGCGTGGTTGGAATGGGCCGGCCACGCGGCCCTCACATATACAGGGGGTACTGTAAATGTT
This sequence comes from uncultured Collinsella sp., assembly GCA_902492545.1. GTDB lineage: Bacteria > Actinomycetota > Coriobacteriia > Coriobacteriales > Coriobacteriaceae > Collinsella. The sequence goes on from CABULX010000091.1 coordinate 2,576, forward strand.
CTACACGCTAACCGCTAACCCGGCTGTCGACATGACGGTTTCGAGTTCTCCGCTCGAGCCCGACGAGAACGTCCGCACCGGTTCGGCCAGCTACACGGCTAACGGCAAGGGCCTCGACGTGTCTTTCGCCTTTAAGAAGATGGGCGTCGACACCGTCGCGCTCGGCTTCTTCGCTGGCTTCACGGGCAAGTTCATCGTCGAGGAGGTCATGAACCTGGGTTGCCTCTGCCGCCCGGTCTGGACCGACGGTATCACGCGCATTAACACCTACGTCAACGATGGCCAGCACGAGTACGGCATCCTGAACCCGGGTGCTCCGATCACGCCGCAGCACCAGGAGGAGCTCTACAACATCCTGGACACCGCGGGCGATCTCGAGTGCCTGATCGTTTCCGGCTCCGTTCCTCCCAAAGCTACGCCTGACTTCCTGGCTAAGGTCATGGAGCACGCTCAGGCTCGTGGCGCCGACGTCGTCCTGGACCTGTCCTCCGACAAGCTCAAGGAGCTCGCTCACAAGAAGCCTCTGCTCATCAAGCCGAACCATCACGAGATGAAGGCCATCTTCGGCGTGCCGGTCGACACCGACGACGAGGTCCGCGTTGCCATGAAGATGGCTCACGACGCTGGCGTTCAGAACGTGCTGCTCACCCGTGGTAGCCGCGGCGACGCTTACTTCTCCAACGGCGAGGACATCTGGTACGCCAAGCGTGAGTTCAACATCAAGCTGGTTTCTTCTGTCTGCGCCGGCGACTGCACCCTCGCTGCGTTCCTGCACAAGTGGTACAGGGATCGCGACAACGTCGAGGAGGCCATGAAGCTCGCTATGGCCACCGGCGCCAACGTTGCCGAGTCCGTCGGCATCGGCGACTTCGGTCACGTCGACGAGTACAGCAAGCGCGTTGCTGTCCGCAAGCTCGATCGTCAGTAATCGAAACGCGACATATTCGTGCGCATGTGGCGCCCCGGTTTCGGCTGGGGCGCCTTTTTGTTCCGCCGCGGGGGAGAGGTGTCCCGCCGTACTTCATCGCTTCCACACCGTTCGCCGAGTTGTCCTAGCCTTTTACCGATGCGTGGAATATACTTTCATTAACACGTTGCTTCGTGAAAGGAACATTCATGATTTACACGCTCACTGCAAATCCCGCCATTGACTACAACATCGCCTGCGACGGCCTTACTGCCAATACCGTCACGCGTACCCGCAATGCCGTCTACACGCCCAACGGCAAGGGCCTCAACGTCTCGTTTACGCTTGACCACTATGGTGTCGACACCACGATCCTGGGTTTCTTCGCCGGCTTCTCGGGTGAGTTTATCGTTAAGGGCGCCGAGGCCCTGGGCGTGCCCGTCAAGCCCGTGTGGACCGACGGTATTACGCGCGTCAATGTGTTCCTCAACGCCGGTCCCGACACCGAGTACAACATGGTCAATGCCGGTGCCGCCATCAATGAGGCCAACGAGCAGGAGATGTTTGAACTTATCGATTCGCTCGATGACATGACCTGCCTGGTCATCAGCGGCTCGCTGCCTCCCAACACTTCCGAGGGCTTCTTGGCCGAGGTCCTGCGCCGTGTCAAGGCCAAGGGGGCCGAGTTCGTCCTCGACATCTCGAGCCATCAGCTGGCAGACCTCATTGCTCTGGAGCCACTGCTGATCAAGCCCAATGACGACGAGCTGCTTGACATCTTTGGCATCAAGGTGAGCGGTGGCGACGACGAGTCCGTCAAGGGCGCTATGGCCGAGCTGCACGCCAAGGGCGCCAAGAACGTGCTGCTGACCCTTGGTGGCGCCGGTGCGTACTTCTCCAACGGCGAGCATATTTGGTTTGCCAACCGCACCTTCGACGTCAAGCTGCTGTCGACTGTGTGCGCCGGCGATTCCTCGCTCGCTGCCTTCCTGTCCGTGTGGCACGACGCCCCCGAGCGCGTCGAGGACGCCCTGCGCCTTTCGATGGCCACTGGCGCCAACGTGGTCGAGTGCCCCGGTCTGGGTGATTTTGCCAAGGTGGACGAATATAAGAAGCACATCGAGGTTCGCCAGGTCTGCTAGTTCCGGCACCTTGTCTGAATAGTTTGATTATTTCGCATCCGTCTTAGACTAGGACGGATGCGTTTTTGTTTATCGGACTTGCGTGTGCAGTGGAGGCTGTTTCTTGCTAGACTTCTTGCAGACGCAATCGATAGCCAATTTGATAGTCGCAGGAGGCCATAGGCATGTGCAATGTTTCGCTCAACGGTACTCAACCGTCCGATGCGTCCCTGCGCGTCCTGCGCGCGCTTGAGGCGGCTGGTCTTGAGGCTTGGTACGTGGGCGGTTGGGTGCGCGACGCCCTGATGGGGTACCCCAGCCACGATGTTGATATGTGCTGTAGCGGCCTGTGGCAGGAGTCCAAAGCGGCGCTCGAGGCCGCCGGCATCGCGGTTGTGGAGTCGGGCATTAAATTTGGCGGAATCACGGCTATTTCCGATGGCGAGCGTATCGAGGTCACCACGTACCGTCTGGATGGCTTTTACACCGATGGTCGTCATCCCCAGAGTGTGGAGCGTGCCGCCTCGCTCGAGGACGATCTGGCGCGCCGCGACTTTACCGTCAATGCCATGGCCTGGCATCCCGAGCGCGGGCTTGTCGACCGCTACGACGGCCAGGGTGACTTGGAGCGCAAGCTGATTCGCGCTGTCGGCGATCCCAAGCGTCGCTTTAACGAGGACGCCCTGCGCATGCTGCGTGCGGTGCGCTTTGCCTGCCGTCTGGACTTTATGATTGAGCCCGAGACCAAGCGTGCGCTTGCCGAGTGCGCGCCGCTGCTCGATGCCGTGGCGCGTGAGCGTGTGGGTATTGAGCTCGAGGGCATTCTTTCGACCGGTCATGGGGGAGACGCGATGCTTCGCTATCCCGAGCTCATCTGTGCCGCTGTGCCCGAGTTGGCAGCGGGTCGTGGGTTTGATCAGCGCAGTGTCTATCATGCGTTTAACGTCTACGTGCATATCGCCCGTGTGCTGACGGTGGCGGGGGAGCTCGCGCTGTGTGACGGCGTCGCGCCCTCGTCGAGCCTTATGTGGGCGGCGTTTTTGCACGATGTGTCCAAGCCCGAGTGCTTCACGGTCGACCATGCCGGTAGCGGACACTTCTACGGTCATCCCGAGCTCGGCGCCAAGAAGGCGCGCGTCATTATGGATCGCCTGGCGCTCTCGCACGACTTGGTGCGCGACGTGTGCCTGCTCATCAAATACCATGACAAGCCGCTGCGCCCCGAGCGCTCCTGTCTGCTCAATATGATGCGCGCGCTTTCGGGTGAGGGCGTCGACACGGCCCGCCTGATTGACGAGCTCATGGACCTTAAGCGTGCCGACACACTTGGCAAGGCCCCGTCGTGCTTCTATTACGTTGAGACGATTGAGGAGATGCGCGCGATGGCGCACGAGCTGCTGAGGGCGGGGGAGCCCTATACGCTCAAGATGCTCGCCATCAACGGCGGCGACTTGATCCGTGCTGGAGTCAAGCCCGGGCCGGAACTGGGGCAGCTTCTCAACTCCGCCCTCGACGCCGTGATCGAAGACGATATTCCCAACGAGCGCGAAGCTCTTTTGGTTCATCTCAACTTGAATTAGCTACCAAGTTTACCTGCGTATTCCATAACCTGCCGACAATTTTTCGGCAATTTGGAATTTCTTCTTGCGCTGACGTTTTTTGTCCCGTAATATATTTCCTCGCAGCACGGCAGTGCAGATGTCATGTGGCCCGTTCGTCTAGCGGTTTAGGACGCCGCCCTCTCAAGGCGGAGATCACCAGTTCGAATCTGGTACGGGCTACCACTTCTTTTCTGCTGAGGCTTATGGCCCGTTCGTCTAGCGGTTTAGGACGCCGCCCTCTCAAGGCGGAGATCACCAGTTCGAATCTGGTACGGGCTACCACGCATCTGATACCCGGACTTCCTATGGAAGGCCGGGTTTTTTATTTTCAAACAACCGTCTGCAATTCCCGTTTGAACCAGAGCTTTGCGTTCTGCCTATGGCCCTTACGGGTACAATATCCAAGATATTTTGACTGTTAGAAGGAGCCTCATGACGGAGTCCTCTCAGCATACGTCTAAGCCCCAGGTCGAGGTTGAGGCCTCGGGCGGAGATGACAATAAGAGCGCACGCCGCGGCGCCATCTTTATCGGCGTCGTGCTGGTAGGTTATATCGTCTATCTGGTGGTAACCGGGCAGATGGGGCAGTTCTGGGCCGCTATGTCGAGCGTCCAGGCGTCATGGCTCGTTGTCGCGTGTCTTTGCATGTTCATGTACCTGTTCTTTGGCATTGTGGCCTATGCGATCGCCGTCTGGCTCGATCCCAATTCGCCCGTCGGCATCCGCGACCTGATCTCGGTCGAGGCGAGTGGCATCTTCTTTGGCAACCTGACGCCCATGATGATGGGCTCGACTCCCGCCCAGATCTACCGCCTGACCAAGGCGGGCCAAAACGTGGGCGAGGCCGGCGCCACGCAATTCACGCGTTTTATCGTGTACCAGTTTGGCCTCGTTGCCTGGGGCGCTATCCTACTGCTTGCTCGCATGCCGTTTTTTGCCGAGCGCTATGGCGACATGACGTTGCTGTGCGTCTTTAGCTTTGGTGGGCACTGCTGCATCTTGCTGGGCATCTTCGCCGTCGCGCTCATGCCTAAGACCGTCACGCGCGTCGCCCATTGCATCATCAATTGGCTTGAGCGCATTGGTGTCTCGGCCACTAAGATCGAGGGTTGGCGCACGTTTGTCGATGGCGAGATCTACTCCTTCTCTGAGAAGTTCAAGCTTTCGGCCGGACATTTTTCTTCCATGCTGCTCACCGTGTTTATCACCATGCTGCAGCTCGCGTTTTTCTATCTGGTTCCGTATTTCCTGATGCTTGCCTTTGGCCACCACGAGGTCGACTTTTTCTCGGTCATGGCCGCGAGCGCCTTTGTCCAGCTGTTAAGCTCTGCGGTTCCCTTGCCCGGTGGAACTGGTGGCGCTGAGGGCGGCTTTGCATTGTTCTTGGGTCATTTCTTCGGTTCGGCTTCGACCGCCGGCTATCTGCTGTGGCGTCTCATTACGTTTATTGCGCCTACCATTTTGGCTGCGCCCCTGCTGGGACTTAAGAGCGCCCACAACGAGAGCATCCATGCGCGCTGGGATCGCGTGATGCGCAAGCTCGGCCGCACGCCTCAGACGCCCTCTGCGCCCACTAAGCCGCACCCCACGAATGCTGTTACCGTTGATCCCAAGAAGCACGCTCAGAAGGCTTCTGGGACCGCAAAGCCGGCTCATAAGGCCTATGTGCGTCAGACAGGAGACGGTATTCGCGTATCTCCGTCGGCACTCAATAAGAAGAAGCACCCTAAGTCGCAGTAGGGCAGTCGTGCGTTCTTCATGATGCGAGGCATATTTGTGCTGTATGGGGGATAATCCTCTTACGTAGATTATCTCTCATCTGTTGATGAATGCTCGCATATCGAAGGGACACGCCCATGGCAACCAGCAAACCGCGTCTTGATCGTCGCATCGTTCGCAGCCGTAATGCCATCCTTTCGGCTTTCGAGCGCCTGCTCATGGAAAAGCCGCTGGCAGACATTACGGTGAGTGCCATCGCGCGCGAGGCCAATGTCGACCGCAAGACCTTTTACGTTCACTTTGGTACGGTTGACGGCCTGCTCGATGCCATTGCCGTCGATGTGGTGGAGATGATTGTCGACTCAGTCGAGAAAACGCTTGCTTCCATGGACGGCGACACCAACGAGCGCGCCCTGAGCGCGGCGGCGACCTTCTTTAAAACCGTTAACGAGGCACTGTGCAACAACTTGGTGCTCAATCGTCAGCTGATCGAGAATATTCCGCTCGATGATTTCATGGCTCGTCTTCGTGCGCCGCTCGAGCACGAGATTGCCGAGCGCGATCTGCTGCCCCAAGGTCTCAAGGACGAAATGTTCGACTACTATCTGGCGTTTTTGCTGTCGGGTATTATCGGTATCTATCGCACGTGGGCGCTGTCTGACGGCTCGGTTCCTATCGAGCGTGTCTCGGAGGTTGCTAACGACCTCACGCTCAACGGCCTGTCGAGTCTGGAATCTCGCTTGGATTAGGCCTAGTTGGGCTCGTCGGCGTGGAAATCCCTGTTCACGAGGTTCTCCGGCGCCTTGGAGACCTCGCCGGTGTAGGAGCTGTAGCCTGAGGATCCTTAAAAGAAAGTCCAGTTTATTCTTCCCACTCCAAATGGGAATCCTCCGATGCGCCTTCGCATACTCGCATGACCTCGATACCATGCGAGCGTGCGAACTCGACGAGTTCTGCGTTGCGGGCGTTTATGGTGCCGAAGGCGGAGGGGCACACGATAAGGCGCGCGCAGTGGACGAGGAGCTCTTTGGCGCGGGCTATGGTTTTATCCCCGATCGGCTCGAAGGCGCGCTCGGCCACGCATTCCG
>CABULX010000092.1 GCA_902492545.1 uncultured Collinsella sp.
GCGCAACGCGTTGCGCTGAGTCCTGAGGCTGTTGCAATGAAAATGAGAATCAAGGCACCTTTGTGGTGGTTTTTCAGTTTGCCAACGATATGTGAACGGCTAAAAAAGTCTGCTATACTCTTTCCCGCTGTCCCCATCGTCTAGCGGCCAAGGACGCCACCCTTTCAAGGTGGATATCGCGGGTTCGAATCCCGCTGGGGGCACCATTTAAATTAAGAAGCCCGTTACCCCCGCGGTGACGGGCTTTTTGCTACCGATATGCCGGGATTCGAACCCGACAGGGTGCGGAGCTGAGGAAACGCGCAAGCGTTTTCCAGCGCAGCACGCAAGGAGCGGAGCGACGCAGCGGAAGCGGGCGGCGCCAGCCGCACGCGGACATCCCGCTGGGGGCACCATTTAAACTGAGAAGCCCGTTGCTCTCGCGGTGGCGGGCTTTTTGCTATCCATGTGCCGGGATTCGAACCCGACAGGGTGCGGATCCCGGCATCATCGCAAGGCCTGTGGTCAAAAAATGGCAAATTTGAGTACTGTTACCATTTTAGTTACAGCGATTTCATGCCATCTGAAGGCGATTTAGACGCCAGGGGTCCTAAGGTGGAAGAATTGCAGGTGTTTTTCAGCTAAGTACTTGGACACATGTTGCGTAACACTGCATATTTTGCAAAAAGATAATGCTACAGGACTTGTGACAGTACTCATATTTGACGTTTTTTGCCCACGACCCCTTATTACGTGGGCGAATCAGTTACAAAACGGACTCCTAAGCGTCCTTCGCAAACAAAAACCGGGGCCCGCATGATGCGGACCCCGGCTCAATACCGTGACGATATGTCAGTTACGCTCTACACGTAGAACAGGATGTCGTCGTAGGTCGGGACCGGCCAGTAGTCGGCTGCCACGATCTCCTCCATGGCGTCCACGGCGGCACGCAGCGCATCCATAGCGGGAACGACCTCGTGCGCGTACACGTTGGCCTGCTCCTGGCCATCGAGAGCCTCGGCCTTCTGATGCACGACGTCGAGCGCCTTGATGGAGTCGTTGATGGCAGTGATACCGTTGCAGAGCTTGTTGAGCGTGTTCTGCTCGCACTGCATGGCGGCCTCAGCACCGGCGGCACGAATAGTCTCAAGGCCCTTAGCGACCTTGGTGGCATAGGCGGTAATGACCGGGCGATAGGTACGGCGCGCCTCGCGAACCATCGTGGTGGCCTCGATGTTCATGAGCTTGTTGTACTTCTCGAGCTTGCAGTCGTAGCGGCACTGAGCCTCGGCCTTGGTCAGGACACCCGTCTCCTCAAAGAGCGCGATGGCCTTTTCGGAAACAAAGGCGGGCAGGGCGTCGGCCGTGGTCTTGTTGTTGGCAAGACCACGCTTCTCGGCCTCAACGGGCCACTCGTCGGAGTAGCCGTCACCGGAGAACAGGATGCGCTGGTGGTCGGTCAGGACCTTCTTGCAGTACTCGAGCGCAGCGTCCTGGAACTCATCCTCGGGCGTACCCTCAAGCGCGTCGGCGAAGGACTTGAGCGACTTGGCCACGGCGGCATCGAGCACCAGGTTGGAGTCGGAGACGTTCTGCTCGGAGCCGCAGGCACGGAACTCGAACTTGTTGCCCGTGAAGGCAAACGGGGAGGTGCGGTTGCGGTCGGTGTTGTCCTGCATCAGCTTGGGCAGGGTATCGGCGCCCAGGTCGAGCACGCCGCGCGTGGCATGGACGGAAGCCTTGCCATCGATGATCTTCTCGACGACCTCGGTAAGCTGGTCGCCCAGGAAGATGGACATAATCGCCGGAGGAGCCTCGTTGGCGCCCAGACGATGGTCGTTGCCGGCCGAGGCAACGGAGGCACGCAGGAGCTCCTGATAGTTATCAACGGCCTCGATCACCGCGGTGAGGAAGACGATGAACTGCAGGTTGTCGAGCGGGGTGTCGCCCGGATCGAGCAGATTCTCGGACTCGGTGCCAAGCGACCAGTTGTTGTGCTTGCCCGAACCGTTGATGCCCTCGAAGGGCTTCTCGTGCAGCAGGCAGACCAAGTCGTGGCGGGAGGCGATGAGCTTCATCTTCTCCATCATGACCAGATTCTGGTCGATGGCCTCGTTGACTTCGCCATAGACGGGGGCGAGCTCATGCTGGCAGGGAGCAACCTCGTTGTGCTTGGTCTTGGCGGGAATGCCAAGCGCCCACAGTTCATCGTCCAGGTCCTTCATATAGGCCGAGACGGTGGGGCGGATAGCGCCAAAGTAGTGCTCCTCGAGCTCCTGGCCCTTGCAGGGAGCAGCACCAAAGAGGGTGCGGCCGGTGATGACCAGGTCCTTGCGCTTGCGATAGGCGTCCTTCTTGATCAGGAAGTACTCCTGCTCGTCGCCCACGGAAGGAACGACCTTCTTGGGGGTCTTGCCAAACAGCGCCAAAACGCGCTTGGACTCACGCGAGAGCGCGGTCATGGAGCGCAGCAGCGGGGTCTTCTTGTCCAGAGCCTCGCCCGTGTAGGAGCAGAAAGCCGTAGGAATGCACAGGACATCGTCCTTGATAAAGGCGGGGCTGGTGGGATCCCAAGCGGTGTAGCCACGGGCCTCGAAGGTAGCGCGCAGGCCGCCGTTGGGGAAGCTGGAGGCATCCGGCTCGCCCTGGATGAGGTTCTTGCCCGTAAACTTGGTAATGGCGGTGCCGTCGTGGTTGGGCTCCAGGAAGCTGTCGTGCTTCTCGGAAGTAATGCCCGAAAGCGGCTGGAACCAGTGCGCGTAGTGCGTCGCGCCCTTGGAGATAGCCCAGACCTTCATGGCGTGGGCAACGGCGTTGGCCACATCCAGGTCGAGCGGCTCACCGCCCTCGAGGGTTGCAGCAAGGCGCTTCCAAATGTCCTTGGGGAGGTAGTCCTTCATGACTTCCTCAGAGAACACCATGGTCCCGAAGCGGTCAGTAAGTTCGGCCATACGGAACTCCCTTCGTATCGGCACCGCGTGAGAAGCGGTGTTGATTACTAACGAACGAGTCATAGCTTAGACTCGCCGTGTTTCCGCGACATTACCGTTATGTTGCTGTCGCGAAACCAATCAATGAGGTTACCCTATCGAGGCGGCATTGCCACCCTCAACAGCCAATCAACTGCATAAATTGCAGACCTCTCCCCATGGTTTAAGGGTAGTCAATTTGGGATGGACCTCTATTAACTGGTATTTTGCATCAGATACCAGTCTTTATAGTCCGTGCCTAGATTAGCCGCTCTGTTATAGAGAAAGCCGATAGCAAGGCATCTTTGATTGGTATCCTCAAATAACGAGTGAAACTCCACCGTGGCACAGTGGTGCTGTAGAATCCTTACAACACATCACACTATTACGTATCTAGAGGAGCACGATATGCGCGTCGACGAGGTTTTTAAGCAGGCAGCATCCCAGGGCACCGCACCCGTTTCGTTTGAGATGTTCCCGCCCAAGGGCGAGCTGACCCTCGACACGGCTCGCGAAGTGGCAGGCAATCTGTGCAAGCTTTCGCCGAGCTTTGTCTCGGTCACCTGCTCGGCTGGCGGCTCGGGCAACGGCGCCACCACCGCCCCCATCGCGCATATGATTACGAGCGAATTCGATACACCCTCGGTGGCACACCTTACCTGCGTGGGCCGCTCGCATGCCGATATCGCCGCCAAGATCGACGAGTATCGCACCGCCGGCGTGGAAAACATCCTGGCCCTGCGTGGCGATCTCCCCGCCGGCGCGACCGAGGACGACAAGCCCGCCTCGGACTACGCCTACGCCCGCGACCTCATCCCCGAGCTCGTCGACGCCGGCTTTTGCGTGGGCGCCGCAGCCTATCCCGAGGGCCATATTGCCTGTGAGGATCTCAACCTCTCGGTCGAACACCTCAAGCAAAAACAGGACGCTGGCGCGAGCTTCTTTGTGACGCAGCTCTTCTTTGATAACGAGTGCTTCTACCGTTTTCGCGAGCTTGCCGACAAGGCCGGCATCACCGTGCCCATTACCGCGGGCATCATGCCGTTTATGGGCAAGTCACAGATCAGCCGCATGGTCTTTATGTGCGGCGCGTCGCTGCCCTCCCCCGTCATCAAGATTCTCGCCAAGTACGAGAATGACCCCGAGAGCCTGCAGGCAGCTGGTGTAGATTATGCAGCCCGCCAGCTTTGCGACCTCAAGGAGCACGGCGCCGACGGCTTGCACCTGTACACTATGAACCGTCCTGCGATCGCCGCAACCATTATGGAGCGCCTAGGGTAATGGAAAAACCGCACATCGATACAGCTTTTGTCGAAGTGCCGGCCGACCTTGCGTCGCCGGCGCTTTACCGTGTCGATGCTGCGCACCATCCCCGTGTCGACCGTGCCGAGATGCTGCGGTATCTGGGTTACGGCGGCCAGCAGATTGAGCCCGAGTTGTCGCAGCGTATTGAGCTTGTCGTTGAACGTCTGGAATTGGACATTGAGCCCCGTGGCGTGCGCCGCGTGTTTGCCGTCGATGCCACGGGTGTGGACGAGCAGGGAGAACCTTGCATTCGCCTGGTCGGCACCAACGTTGAACTGCGCGGTCGCGATATCTATCGTCATCTCAAAGACGCCCGCTTTGCCGCGCTCATGGCATGCACCCTCGGCATAGACGCCGAGCGTCGCCTGCGCATCACGGGAGCCCAACATCCCCTGGAGGGCGCCGTGCTCGACGCCGCGTGCTCCGCTTACGTGGAAGCCGCCGTTGAGCAAATGGACCAGCAGGTCAAGGCTGCGGCCGCCGCACACGGACTCGCCGGCAACTGGCGCTTCAGTCCCGGCTATGGCGACTGCCCGCTCTCGGCCCAGCGCTCGATCGTCAATGCGCTCAACGCCACGCGGCTCATCGGGCTTACCGTCACACCCACCAGCCTGCTCATGCCCACCAAAAGCGTGACCGCGGTGATCGGCCTATTCGACGGCGAGGTCCACGACGCCCAGAGCCGCCCCACCTGCAATATCTGCCGCATGCGCGAACACTGCCGCTTCCGCGCCGCCCACACCACCTGCTATTCCAGCCATTAGGAGCCCCCGATGTTTACTCCGCTTATCACTCATGATTCTGACGGCACTGCATTGGCGGCACCCGTTGATGCCGCACGTCGTAACGGTGCCACGTACAAGACGCGCACGATCGACGACCTTCGCATTAAGGACGATCGCCTGCATGCGGCCATCGAGGGCACGGGGCACCTGCTGTTCGACGGCGGCATGGGCACCATGTTGCAGGCCGCTGGCATGAAGGCGGGCGCCCTGCCCGAGCTGCTCAACTTTGAGGAGCCCCAGGTTATCACTGATATCCAACGTCAATATGTCGAGGCCGGCTGTGACGTGATCACCGCCAACACCTTTGGCGCCAACGCCCACAAGCTCGACGGTGCCGCCACCGTGGCAGGCGTCTTTGCCGCGGCCGTCGCCTGTGCCCGCGAGGCCGGCGCCCGCTACGTCGCCGGTGACATCGGCCCCATCGGCGCGCTGCTTCGCCCCTTGGGCACCCTGAGCTTCGACGAGGCCTATGACCTCTTTGCCGAGGAAGTGCGCGCCGGCGTCGATGCGGGCGTGGACCTCTTTATTATCGAGACCATGACTGACCTTGCCGAGATCAAGGCAGCCGTCCTCGCCTGCCGCGAGAACTCCGACCTGCCCGTCTTTGCCACCATGACCTTTGAGGAAGACGGCCGCACCTTCCTGGGCACGAGCCCCGAGGTCGCCGCCATCACGCTCGACGCCATCGGCGCCGACGTTTTGGGCATCAACTGCAGCCAAGGACCGGCCGAGCTTCGAGGACTCGCCGCACGTATGCTCACCGTTACCGACAAGCCCATTATGGTGCAGGCCAACGCGGGACTGCCCCACGTGGACGACGACGGCAATACCGTCTTTGATATCCAGGCCCCCGAATACGCCGAAGCCGTCGCCGGCATGATCGCCGACGGTGTGAGCGTCGTGGGCGGTTGCTGCGGCACCACGCCGGCGCACATGGCGGCCTTGCGCACGCTTATCGATAACCACACGCCCAGCCCGCGCCACCGCAAGCCCAGTATGTCGGTCACGAGCGCCCAAACGGTCGTGGACCTTCCCTGCGACGGCCACAAGATCGCCGTCATCGGCGAGCGCATCAACCCCACCGGCAAAAAGCGCCTGCAGCAGGCCCTGCGCGACGGCGACCTGGACTACGTCGTGAGCCAGGGCATCAGCCAGCAGGAACAGGGCGCCGACATCCTGGACGTCAACGTGGGCCTGCCCGAGATCGACGAAGTCAAGATCATCCAACAGGCGACCGAACAGCTCCAGGGCTCCACGCTGCTGCCGTTGCAGATCGACTCCACCGACCCCGCAGCCGTCGAGGCCGCCGTGCGCCGCTACGCCGGCAAGCCCATCATCAACTCGGTCAATGGCAAGCAGCAGATCATGGATGAGATCTTTCCGCTGGTCGCCCACTACGGCACCAACGTTGTCGGACTTACGCTCGACGAAGGCGGCATCCCCGATACCGCCGAGGCCCGCTTCGCCATCGCCGAGCGCATCGTGGCCGAGGCCGCCCGCTACGGCATCGGCCCGAACCGCATCCTCATCGACTGTCTAGTCATGACCGCCTCGACCAATCAACGCCAAGCCGAGCAGATCCTGCGCGCCATGTCCCTGTGCAAGGAGCGTCTGGGCGTCAAATGCGCGCTCGGCGTGTCGAACATCAGCTTTGGCCTGCCTGCCCGCCCGCTGCTGGGCTCGGTCTTTTTGGCTGCCGCTTTTGGCGCGGGCCTGGACGCCCCCATCATGAACCCGGGCTCCAAGCGCTTTATGGATACTGTCTACAGCTATCGCGTCCTGAGCGTTGAGGACGAGGGCTCGACCGGATACATCGAGCGCTACGCCGGTTGGACCGATCCGTACAAGATCGCCGCCAACCCGACAGCGGCTCAGGCCGCATCGAGTGATGCCGCGCCCGCTGCTGGCACCGCCGGCACCGACGGCAACGACGACCCGATTCGTCGCATGGTCGTCTCGGGCCGCAAAGGCGAGATCGCTGCCGAGACCGAGCGTCTGCTGGCAGACCACGATGCCATGGACCTCATCAACAATCACTTTATCCCCGCCCTCGACGAGGTTGGCGTCCTCTTTGACCAGGGCAAATTCTTCCTACCGCAGCTCATGGCCTCGGCCGAGGCCGCGCGCGTGGGCTTCGACACCATCAAGCGCCTGATGCCCGCCGGCGAGATTGCCGACAAGGGCAAAATCTGCGTGGCCACCGTCAAGGGCGACATCCACGATATTGGCAAGAACATCGTCAAAATGCTGCTCGATAACTACGGCTACACCGTCTTTGACCTGGGCCGCGACGTCGACCCGCAAGAGGTGCTCAAGACCGTCAAGGAGCGCGATATCAAACTCGTCGGCCTCTCGGCGCTTATGACTACCACGGTCGTCGCCATGGAGGAGACCATCAAGCTGCTCCATGCCGAGGTGCCGGGCGTCAAGATCATCGTAGGCGGCGCCGTACTCACCCCCGAATACGCCAAGCAGATCGGCGCGGACTACTACGCCAAGGACGCCGCCGAAAGCGCTCGTATCGCCGAAGAGGTCTTTGGGCAGTAACACAACGGAAACAACCGAGCACCAAAACGTGCCGCATGCGCCACTTGGCACGTGCGGCACGTTAAAATAGATAAGACTATGCTCGTTTTGGCAGATAGGAGCGCAAGGATGGCGATCACGCCCGCAGAAATCGCGGAAACCCGCGGCATGGTTGAGGAGCAGAACCTCGACATCAGGACCATCACCATGGGTGTTTCGCTCATGGGTTGCGGCGACGAGAACCTCGACCGCATGTGCACGAAGATCTACGACCACGTGACGCACACGGCTGAGCATCTGGTCGAGACCGCCGAGAACCTCGAGCGCGAGTACGGTATCCCCATCGTCAACAAGCGCGTTTCCGTCACCCCGGTGGCGCAGATTGCCGCGTGCTGCAAGGATGAGGACCTCACCCCCATCGCGCATGCCCTCGACCGCGCGGCCGAGACGCTCGGCATCGACTACCTGGGCGGCTTCTCCGCGCTCGTCCAGAAGGGCATCGGCGACGCCGACCGTCGCGTCATCCAGTCCATCCCCCAGGCGCTCGCCACCACGAGCCGCGTCTGCTCCAGCGTCAACGTCGCCAGCCTGCGCGCCGGTATCAACATGGACGCCGTGCTTATGGCCGCCCAGACCATCATCGATGCCGCTAAACTCACGGCCGACCAGGACTCCGTCGGCGCTTCCAAATTTGTCTGCTTTGCCAATATGGTCGAGGACTCCCCGTTTATGGCGGGCGCCGTCCACGGCGGTGGCGAGGCCGACGCCGTCATCAACGTAGGCGTCTCGGGCCCCGGCGTTATGGCCGCAGCCCTGGAGACGCTGCCCGATTCCGCATCGATGATGGAAGTCGCCGAAAAGATCAAGCAAACCGCCTTTAAGATCACCCGCGCCGGCGAGCTCATGAGCCGCGAGGCCGCCCATCGCCTGGGTGTCGAGAAGGGCATCGTCGACCTGTCGCTGGCTCCCACGCCTGCCATCGGCGACTCCGTTGCCCGTATCCTCGAGATCATCGGCGTGGGCACCTGTGGTGGCCCGGGCACGACCTGCGCGCTCGCCATGCTCAACGATGCCGTCAAGAAGGGCGGCGTCATGGCCAGCTCCAGCGTGGGCGGTCTCTCGGGCGCTTTTATCCCCGTGTCCGAGGATGCCGGCATGATCGCCGCCGTCGAGGCCGGCGCGCTTTCGCTCGAGAAGCTCGAGGCCATGACCTGCGTGTGCTCCGTC
>CABULX010000093.1 GCA_902492545.1 uncultured Collinsella sp.
GCGCAAGGGCCTGGGCGTCGCGATGGCGCATCCCGTGTATGTGACGGGCGTCGACACCGCCAACAACACCGTGCATCTGGGCGAGGCCGAAGACCTAACGGCCACAGCACTCACGGCCGACGACTGGATCTGGAGCGCCCCTGCCGACCGCATGGAGGCAGAACTCGATGCCGGCGGCATTCGCGTGGGCGCCAAATACCGCTACCGTCAGAAAGACCAAGCAGCAACCCTTACGCGCGGCGAAGACGGGCAAATGCTGCTGACTTTTGACGAGCCGCAGCGAGCCATCGCCCCCGGCCAGGCCGTTGTAGTCTACCACGGCGACATCGTCCTCGGCGGCGGTACCGTGACTGCCGCCATCAAGTAGTCCCACCCCCTTCATAAGTTGCGGTGAAATAGGGACTGTTTAAGCGTTTAAAACCGCCAAACAGTCCCTATTTCACCGCAACTTAGAGAGGACGGCCTCGGTCGGTACTGCCGTATCAGCCGAGGCCGCTGCATCGCTAGCGCTGTACGTAGGCGCGGACCAGCTCGTAGGTATTGCGCACGCCGTCGATGTGGCTGCGCTCGTAGTTGTGGCTCGCGTACACGCCGGGGCCGATCAGACCATGGCGAATGTCGTAGCCGGCAGAGAGCGTGGCCTCGACGTCCGAGCCGTAGTGCGGGTACACGTCGATGGCATAATCGAGCTCAAGCTCGCGCGCGATATTGGACAGCGTGGTCACCAGATCGTAGTTGTACGGACCGCCCGAATCCTTGGCGCAAATCGAAACCATGCGCTCGGTGCAGCCCAGGTCGTCGCCCACGCAGCCCATGTCCACGCTGATCATCTCGCGCGTGTCGGCCGGCACAAAGGCACCGCCGTGGCCGACCTCCTCGTACACCGTAAAGAGCAGCGATACCTTGCGCGAAAGCGTCACCTCGTCGTCGGCGACGGCGCGGGCCAAACCCAGCAGAATCGACGCGGACAGCTTGTCGTCAAGGAAGCGACTCTTGATGTAGCCGCTCTCCGTCACCGTGGTGCGCGGATCCATAGCGATGATGTCGCCCGTCTGAATGCCCAGCTCAAGCACGTCATCCTTGCTGTCAACGTTCTCGTCGAGCAGGATTTCCATGTTCTTCTCGATGGTCTTGACCGGCTCATCGGCCACATGCGCCGAAGGCTCAGTATTGAGGACCACGCCCGTAAAGACATTACCGTCACGCGTGTAGACGGTGCAGTTCTCGCCATCGGCCGTAGACCACTGGTGCCCACCAAGCGTCGTGGGACGCAGGCGGCCATTGTCCTTAATGGAACGCACCATGGCGCCCAGGGTATCGACATGGCTCGCCAACACGAGCGGCTCGCCCTCGCCACCAAGCTCAACGAGCACGTTGCCCTTATTGGAGCGCTCGGGCCCAAAGCCCATATCGCGCAACGTTTCCATTAGATAATCAGTCGCCGCACGGGTATAGCCCGTAGGCGAAGCAATAGAAGTCAGCGTCTTAAGCTGTCCCGCGATATAGGAGAGCGTCCTCTCTAGAGAAGCATCAACATTAGAAGCCATATGCATCCTTCCAAGTAAAACTAAGGCCGAGTCCCGATTTTAACCGTTCTGCACGCGCAAGGCTCTGGGAGCCGAGCCACCTCCAGACGTCCTCGCGCCGATTTTGCGCACGCGCACGGCTTACAATCCCAATCTTGCATAAATCCTATCGGTATCTGCATAGAAATGAGGAGTCTTTTTGCTTCGTCTCAGGGTACCCCACCTTGGGCCGTGCAAAAAACGGAGTATTCAGCACCGTGGGCCCCAACGGCCCCATCACGAACGACAAAACGACGTGGTTACAGCAGTGTTGCAGGTCGTCGCAAAGCAGAAACTCAGTAACAACCCCCTCCACTCATCGATAGCCCGCCCACAATGGCTGTCGATGGGCGTCTGCGGGCCACTACGGGCCATTCAAAACGTTATGCATTTTTAAGAGCTTGCTGAATACTCCCAAAAATGCACGCTGGGAAGTGCACCACCTATCCGCAGCGGGCAGCATGCCTTGGTTTTGCCCATCTCGGGGCATCGACGAGGCACAAAAAGCCCCGCCGCGCGTAGCGCGGCGGGGCCAGTGGCAAGTCAAAAGACCATACGCCTACAGGCGAAAGAACACCAAACGAGGCTAGGCAGCCGGGCAGATCTTCTTGAAGAGCTCGATGACGTCGTCGAGCGTTGCCTCGCGCGGGTTGCCCGGGAAGCAGGCGTCAGCCATGGCGTCCTTGGCCAGAACCTCGATCTCGTCAGCCTTCATGGCCTCGCAGACGTGCGGGATGTTCACGTCGGCGGAGAGCTGCTTGACGGCGGCGATGGCGGCGTCGGCGGCCTCGTCGGTGCTCATGCCCGTGGTGTCAACGCCCATGGCGACGGCGACCTTGGCCAGGCGCTCGGCGCAAACCGGCTTGTTGAACTCCATGGCGATCGGCAGCAGCATGGCGCAGGCGACGCCGTGCGGGGTGTCGTAGTGAGCGGACAGGGTGTGAGCCATGGCGTGGTCGATGCCCAGGCCGACATTGGAGAAGCCCATGCCAGCGACATACTGGCCAAGAGCCATGCCCTCGCGGCCGGAGCCGGGCTTGCCGGACTTGGCCTCGGCGACGGAGTCGCGCAGGTTCTCGCTGATCAGCTTGATAGCCTCAAAGTGGAACATGTCGGAGAGCTCCCAAGCGCCCTTGGTGGTGTAGCCCTCGATGGCGTGGGTCAGTGCGTCCATGCCAGTGGAAGCGGTCAGGCCGGCGGGCATGGAAGCCATCATGTCGGGATCGACGACAGCAACCTCAGGGGCATCGTTGGTGTCGACGCACACGAACTTGCGGACCTTCTCGGGGTCGGTGATGACGTAGTTGATGGTCACCTCGGCAGCAGTACCGGCGGTCGTCGGCACGGCGATGGTGAACACGGCGTGGTTCTTAGTGGGAGCAACGCCCTCGAGGCTGCGGACATCGGCGAACTCGGGGTTGTTGATAATAATGCCGATGGCCTTAGCGGTGTCCATGGAGGAGCCGCCACCGATGGTCACGATAGCGTCAGCCTCGGCGGCCTTGAAGGCCTCGACGCCGTCCTTGACGTTCTGGATGGTGGGGTTGGGCTTGATCTCGGAGTAGAGGCTCCAAGCGATGCCGGCAGCGTCGAGCTCGTCGGTCACCTTAGCGGTAACGCCAAACTTGACCAGATCGGGGTCGGAGCAGACGAAGATCTTCTTGTAGCCGCGACGCTGGAGCTCGCCGGGGATCTCCTTGATGGCGCCGGAACCATGATAAGAGATGGTATTGAGAACGAAACGATTAGCCATTGATAGCCTCCCATCGTGTGCGAGGCACCCATTACGCCCCGCGCTATAAGTCCCATCCTAACGCTTTTGAAACAAAAAACGCGTGAGAACATCAAAAGTGTTAAAGCGTTTCAACAGATGATGAAAAATAATGCGGCAAAGGGACAGCCCCTTTGCCGCGTTCGGTTACTTTCGACAGCCCTCTTTCCAAGCCTCGGCCGCAACCTTCCAGCGTAAGCGCAAGTCGCGCTCGCGGTCGATGAACATGATGGCAAACGCGACAAACAGCAGCAAGCTCGCCACGACGATGGCGTGCAGGCCCATGCGCTCAATACACCAGTTGCCCAACACAGCGCCAAACACAAAGGTAAAGATCACGCCAAAGTACAGCAGGCCGTTTTCCAAAAAGCCGCGCCTGTGGGTGATGATGTAATCGTCCACGTTTTGCAGCGCGTTGCGCAAGTTGCCGATGCACATGGTCGTGGCGATGCCGTGACCGTGGATCTTGCGGAAGCTCTCGACCTGCATACCGCAGGCAAACGAGGTGAGGCAGTTGGCGAGCAGGTTGTAACCGCCACCGGGGATAAAGCTCACGCCCAGCAAGATGACGGCTTCAAAGAACACCGTCACTTGGCGCCAGTGAATCACGCTGCCAAACCGCTCGTGCACCAGATCGGCAAGCATAATACCCACGGCAAACGACACCACAGGGAAGAAGTAGCGCCCCGCAAGTGCCCAGTTGCCCTCCGAGATGCTCACGCCCACGAGCAGGATGTTGCCCGTCTGTGCGTTGGCGAAGACATGGTCGCGCCCAATGTACGAATACACGTCCATAAAGCCACCGGCGAGCGCCAAGATGATGCCCAGCTCAATAGACTCCGATATCTGTTTGGCACGCTGCATCGTCGTGCATCCTCCTTGTTGACGACTCTCTCGTGCGTTGGCGGAAACATAGCCGCCGTTCATACTGTAACCCATTGACAACATGGCGTGCGCGCGAGACGACCCCTTCGACACAGGGATACACAGTCTGGAAACAAACGGCACCCGCATCGACACGCCGATCCGCCGGCTCGTGTACTCCACCAGTCTTTTTAGCCCCGTCCCAAAAAGACTGGCTACAATTACGTGCAGCATACAAACACCGGGAGGGATCGTGGCAAAAAAGCCTCAGCACGCTCAGAACAACCAGCGCAGTCAGCAGGGCAAACAGGGCCAGCAGCAAAAGCGCGGCGGTAAGGCCCAGAGCGGCCACACCACTCATGCCCCGGCAGCGCCTGTCCGCCCCTGGCGCCCGGGCCGCGATAAGTTCCTCCCTGTCAGCCGCGCCGACATGGATGCGCGCGGTTGGGACCAGTGCGACTTTGTCTACATCTGCGGCGACGCCTACGTGGACCACCCCAGCTTTGGCATGGCCATCATCAGCCGCGTACTCGACGCGCACGGCTACAAGGTGGGCATCATCTGCCAGCCCGACTGGACTGATCCCACCAGCATCAGCGTGCTCGGTGAGCCGCGCCTGGGCTTTCTCGTCAGCGCCGGCAACATGGACTCCATGGTCAACCACTATTCGGTGACCAAGCACCGCCGCCACACCGATGCCTATACCCCCGGTGGCGAGGAGGGGCGCCGTCCCAACCGAGCCGTCACGGTCTACGGCAACCTTATCCGCCAGACGTTCAAGGATGCCCCCATCATCATCGGCGGCATCGAGGCGAGCCTACGCCGTCTGGCCCACTACGACTACTGGCAGGACAAGCTCAAGCGTTCGGTACTGCTCGACTCGGGCGCCGACATCCTCATCTACGGCATGGGCGAGCACGCGATTGTCGAGATTGCCGACGCGCTCGACGCGGGGCTGCCCGTCGATCAGATCACCTATATCAACGGCACCGTTTACCGCACGGGTTCGCTCGACGAGGTCTACGACTACGACCTGCTGCCCAGCTGGGACGACCTTACCGCCGACAAGCTCAACTACGCACGCAGCTTCAATGTGCAGCAGCAGAATATGGACCCCATCACCGGACACCGCCTGGTAGAGCCCTACCCCAACAGCGTCTATGTGGTGCAGAACCCGCCATCGGCGACGCTCACTACCGATGAGATGGACGAGGTGGCCGAGCTCCCCTACGCACGCGATTGGCATCCCGATTACGACGCAGCGGGCGGCGTGCCGGCCTTTGCCGAAATCAAGTTTTCCATTAGCTCCAACCGTGGCTGTTTTGGTGAGTGCTCATTTTGCGCCCTCACCTTCCACCAGGGGCGCGTGCTGCAGATGCGCAGCCACGATTCGATCATGCGCGAGGCCGAGCTGCTCACGCGCGATCCCGAGTTTAAGGGCTACATCAATGACGTGGGCGGACCGACGGCCAACTTTAGCCGCCCGGCCTGCGACAAGCAGCTCAAGCACGGCGTGTGCAAGAACAAACGCTGCCTGTGGCCGAGCGTGTGCAAGAACATGGTAGTCGACGAGAGCGGCTACACGCAGCTGTTGCGCGACCTGCGCCAGCTGCCGGGCGTCAAGAAGGTCTTCGTCCGCAGCGGCATCCGCTTTGACTACACCATGGCCGACGCCTCGGACGAGTTTTTGCGCGAGCTGCTGGAGCATCACGTCTCGGGCCAGCTGCGCGTAGCGCCCGAGCACGTGAGCGACGCGGTGCTGTCCGTGATGGGCAAGCCGAGCCGCGCCGTCTACGATGCGTTCTGTCGCAAATTTGAGCGCTTGAACCGCGAATACGGACTCAAGCAGTATGTGGTGCCGTATCTGATCTCGAGCCACCCCGGCTCGACCATGAAGGAAGCCGTGGACCTTGCCGAGGCCGTGCGCGACATGGGCTACATGCCCGAGCAGGTGCAGGACTTCTACCCCACGCCGTCAACCATGTCGACCTGCATGTACTACACCGGCGTGGACCCGCGCACCATGCAGCCGATCTACGTGGCGCGCGACCCGCATGAGAAGGCCATGCAGCGTGCGCTCATCCAATACCGCAAGCCCGAAAACTACAAGCTCGTGCGCGAGGCGCTGGAAAAGGCCGGCCGCCGAGATCTGATTGGCTACACCAAGCATTGCCTGATTCGTCCCGTGCCCCCGCGTCCGGGCGAGACGTCTGCTGGCGGTGGGCATGGGACCGGCAAGAAGGGCGGCAAGGCCCACGGTGGCGCCGCCGGCAAGGGGCCCAAGGGCAGCAAGGGCCACGGCGGCATGTCGCGTGCGCAGAACACCGCAGGCCGTAACCGTGCGGCGCAGGGGCGCCAGGGCGCCAACGGCGGCGGTCGCCGCAACTAGGGCAGCGGTGCGCTCGCTGCGTCCATCCCACACGCGTGGCGCAGCGACCGCATTGCCTCAACGAGGATGACGCCGGCGATAGCGACCGTAATTGCCACGTCGAACGGCGTGTTCACAAACCAGAGCAACGTCATGAGATACGACCCGGCATTAAAGGCAAAGTGCAGCAGGATCGTGTAGCGGAGCTTTCCGGTCGTCACGAGCACCCAACCAAAGATGAGGCCGGCAGCACCCGCGTAGCAACCCTGCACCCAATTCATGTGCATAAAACCGAAGACTGCCGCCTGCAGCACAATCGCCGCGGCGATACCCCACGTGCTTGGGGCCGCCCAGGGCACCATGGCGCCGTCCTGCGCGCTCGCACGACGCCGGCGCTTCCAAAGTGGGCGGCACTGCGGATTAAACGCTCGGAGCGAAAACTCAAAAATAATGCCGCGCACCAGCAGCTCTTCACAAAATGGGGCACCGAGCACCGTAGTCAGGACGGCGAGATAGCTGGTGTCGCCCATGCCTGTTTCCTCGACAAGTTCGCTGTAATCGGCCGCCGCCTCGGGCAACAGCGACAGCACAGCGTCGGTCACGTAGCCAACGACCACCTGCAGGGCAAGGCCGATCACGATAACGCAGGCGATGCGCCTCCACGCTTTGCCTGCTCCCCCGCCAAGCGGGCGCTCGCCTTGCCAGCGCGCCATAAACGAGCGCGGCCACAGATAACGCCACCACAGCAGCGCCATCAAAAACGATGCCGTCTGCGCGACGGCCTGAAGCAATTGAATGTCGAGGTCATCGATCGAAAAACCCATGAACACCGATGCGACGCCAAGAGCGGAAAACAAAACGACGCTCAGGGCAATATCGGCAGCGACGACGCCAAAACAGGCAAGCGCCCAAATCATCGCATTGAGCATGCCAACCTCCTCCCGGCAGGTAGTCATTTAAGAACGTCCCCAACGACTAGTCATTGGGGACGTTCTTTAACGACTAGTTGCTGGGGACAGTCTTTGCCAAAAGCCCCGTTGGGCGAGATGTCGAACGGGAAGGTGCCGCAGCGATTGAACGCAGCGATAAACATGCGGATGGCGTTGGACGGCGTGGTGCCCACGAGCTGAGTTGCCGCCGCGAAGGCTGCCTTCTCCTCGGGCAAGACCTTCGCGACTACGGGGGTCATGTGTTCTGCCATGGCGCTTCCTTTTTGAAACGACGGTGGTGCGGATAGATGCGGGCCACGCGGCTGGGCGACGGGCTGTGAAGGCAACCCGATTGGCCCGCATCCGGAGTTTGTTTCTGCGGCATTGGTATTACTTGGTATTCCTAAGTATTACCCCGCAGATAGAATACCACACCAGACCCTATGGGGACGGAGAAAAACGAATCATTTTGTTGCTGAGTTAGTTTTTAGAGCGTGATGATGTCCGAGATATCGAGGGCCTGAGCGTCGGAGACGTCATGTGTGGCGAGCAAGAGCGTGCGGCCGTCGAGCAGGTCGAGCACGACCTTGGTCGTCGCATCGCGCGCGGCGGCATCCAGGCCGGTAAAGGGCTCGTCAAGAATCACCGCGCCGCCCGGGCACAACAGGGCTCGAGCGATCTCGACGCGACGGCGCTGCCCGCCCGAAAGCTCGGCCACGCGAGCATCCACATCGACTCCCGGCACCAGCAGGCGCAGCAATGCCGCGGCGCTCGAAGCATCCACACGCGCATCGGCGCACACCAGCACGTTATCCAGCGCCGAGGCGGACTCGGCCAAGCGTGCATCCTGAAACACCATCGAGCACGGCGAGCACTCCCCCGCTGCCAACGAAAGCAGCGTCGACTTGCCCATGCCCGAAGCACCCATCACACAGATGCGCCCACCCGCAGGCACGTTGAGCACCAGACCATCCAGCGCCGGCGCCCAGGGCGCGCGATCGCCCACGGCAAGCGCAAGCTCCGCTGCAGCCCCACCGCCAGCAGAGTCGCCCACACAACCGCGAGCACCGCGCCCATGCGCCCGCACGGCCGCGCGCCACGCCACGGGTCCCGAAACCCGCAGCAGCCACACCAGCACGCGCTCACATGCCCACGAGGCGGCAACGACCAGCACGGTCCACGCCAGCAGGTCAGCCGTCTCAATCAAAAGCTTTGCCTGATAGATGCGCTCGCCCACGGTGCCCACCGCCATGCCGATCAGCTCGGCTGCCACGCCGGCC
>CABULX010000094.1 GCA_902492545.1 uncultured Collinsella sp.
AAGTTCCGCCCCGGCAAGCTCTCGGGCGGCCTGGCGCGTCGCCTCAACATCGCCTGCGGCATCGCGCACAAGCCCGAGCTCATCTTCTTTGACGAGCCCACGGTGGCGGTCGACCCGCAGAGCCGCAACGCCATCCTGGAGGGCATCTGTCGCCTGCGCGATGAGGGTGCCACGGTGGTGTATACCAGCCATTACATGGAGGAAGTCGAGCAGATCTGCAGCCGCATTATGATCATGGACGGCGGCCGCGTGCTGGCGCAGGGCACCAACGACGAGCTCAAGCGCATGATTCAGATGGGTGAGCGCGTGACCGTCGAGGTCGGCGCCGTCGAGCCTGCCACAGTCGAGCGGCTGCGCGCCCTCGAGCACGTGCTTTCGGTTGAGCTTTCCGGCGGCGAGCTCATCTGCACCTGCGAAGCGAGCCCGCACAATTTGGTCGACATCCTCGACACGCTGCGCGCCGCCGACGTGGCGCTCGGCCGCGTGTGGAGTGAGCCGCCGACCCTCAACGACGTGTTCCTCGAGATCACCGGCCGCGAGCTGCGCGACTAGGGGGTGGCCATGTTCAACACCATCATCACCACGCTCAAGACGCTATTGCGTCGACCGAGTACATGGGTCTGGGGCGCGATCTTTCCCATTGCGCTTTCAACGATGTTCATGTTTATGTTTGCGAATCTGAGCTCCGACGGCACGGTCGACCCGGTGCCGGTGGCCGTCGTAGCGGATGAGGCCTGGGGCGCCTCGACCTTTAAGGACGTGGCGACGTCGCTTGCCATGGAAGGCGACGACCAACTGCTCGAGATCCACGAGTGCGACGACGCAGTCGATGCGAACCGCGCACTTAAGGCCGGCGAGGTCGCGGGCATCTATACGGTCGACGCTGCGGGCACGCCCAAGCTCACGCTGCTCTCGAACTATGACGGCTCGCGCGCCTCGTCGGTGCTCACCGACCGCAGTATCCTTGAGACGGTAGCAAGCTCGTATACGCAAAATGCCGAGCTCATTTTCCAGATTGCCCAGGACAACCCGGCGGCGCTCGCCGACCCGGAGGCGGTTGCGCGCGCCCTGTCGCTCGAGGGCGGCACCCGTCGCGTGAGCCTTACGCGCACCACGCCCGACGGCGCGGTCATCTACTATTACGCGCTTTTTGGCCTGGTCGCGATGATGTCTGCCGAGTTTGCCGCCTTGAGCGTCGTCGATTTGCAGCCCAATCTGTCGGGCCTTGGCGCGCGTCGCTGCGTGGGCGGTCTTTCCAAGACGGCGTCGCTGGCCGGCATCTTTGTCGGCTCGTGGCTGGTTTCCTTCGCCTCGATGACGATTACGATCGGCTACGTGCGCCTGGTCGTGGGTGTCGACTTTGGCGGGCGCGAGGGGCTGTGCCTCGTGGGCGGCGCCGCTTCCGCGCTTGCCGCCACGGGCCTGGGACTCTTTGTGGGCACACTTCCCGTTAAGGGCGGCAAGGCGTCCAAGTCCGGCATCCTCACGGGCTTTGCTACCACGTGCGCCCTGTTCGCCGGCCTCTACGGCGATCCGGCGATGGCGCTTGCCGACGACGTCGCCCGCGCCTGCCCGGCCGAGTGCTGGTTCAACCCCGTCAAGCTCATCTGCGACATGTTCAATCGCCTGTATTTCTTTGAGGACCTGGGGCCCTTCGCTGTTCGCGCGGGCGCGCTCGTCCTGATGGCCCTGGTGTTTGTCGCCGCCGCTACGCTGATCTTTGGAAGGAGTCGCTATGAGCACCTTTAAGACCGCGCTTCGCATGGCGCTGGCGCACCCGTTCTACCTGCTCATCTATACGGTGTTCATCTCGCTCATGGGCGTATTCATCGCGGCGTCGGTGAGCTGGAACTCGTCGCAGCTCACCGAGTACAAGCCCTACGATGCCAACGTGATCGTGGTCGACCGCGACGACAGCGACCTTTCGCATGCGCTTACCAAGCATTTGGGTTCGCGTTTTGAGCTGGTCACGGGCATCGGCGACGATACGTACGACCTTGCGGACGCGCTCTCCAAGAGCAACAGCGCCAAGGGCAGCGCCGACTGCGTGTTCTTTATCCCGGAGGAGTTTGAGGACGACCTCGTTGCGGCTGCCCGCGCGGGGGAGGCCCTGCCCAAGCTCGACGTGACCTACGGTTCCGGCACCATGGCGGCGGCGCTTTCGTCTGCCGAGGCCTCGCGCTGGATCTCGCTCGCGGGCGCTGCGGCGGCGCTTGAGCCCGCTGCTTCTAACGGCGACGTTGCCAAGGCCGCCGAGCATGCCGCTGCAAAGCGCGCGGAGGTCCAGATCGAGCAGGTCAAGGTCGACTCGACGGCTGCCGCCACGCTCGAGTCGTATTTCAACTTTGGCGCGTACGCGATTATCTCGTCGGTTATCGTATCGGTGGGGTTGGTGTTCTCGGGCATGAACGAGCCCGAGCGCGTGCGTCGTATGGATGCCGGCCCGGTCTCCGAGCGCCAGCGCTCGCTTGCCGTGTTCGCGGCTGCTGCAGCGCTCACCGTCTGCATCTGGTTTGTGTCGAGCATGATGGGCGTCGTGGGCTTTGCCGGCGCGGTTGCCGAGGTCGGCGTGGGTCGTGTGTGCCTGGCGCTGGCGGCGACGTTTGCCCTGGCGTGCACGCCTCTGGCCGTTGGCTTTGCGCTTTCGAGCCTGGGTGCGCGCGAGGAGCTGCTTAACGGTGTGGGCAACCTGCTCGGCATGCTCATGACGTTTTTGGGCGGCGCTTGGATGCCGCTGTCGCTGATGGGCCCGGCCGTGCAGACGGTGGCGCACTTTGTGCCGACATATTGGGTGAACGACGCGATCGGCAAGGCGCTCGCCTCGGATTTGACGCCCGCCGTGCTGGGCGACATTGTCTGCGACCTGGGCGTCACGGTGCTCTTTGCCGTGGCCATCGCCGCCGCAGGCCTAGCCCTCGCACGCGCCAAACCCCGCGCCTAGCCACCTAGTCATTTAAGAGCGTCCCCAATGACTAGTCTGAAATAAATTTCAGGCCTCGCCCCAAAATAGTTCGCCAAGGTTTACTATTAGGCTCATAAAGTAGTATGAGGCTAACAATGGGGGATACCATGGCAACGCAGGAAGCCTACGTCCAGGTTAAGGATCTCAAAAAGCACTATGGCGACGGTGATGCGCGCCTGACGGTACTCGACGGCATCGACACGTCTATCAACCGCGGCGAGATCTGCGTCATGCTGGGGCCCTCGGGTTCGGGCAAGTCGACCTTTCTCAACCTGATCGGCGGCCTGGAGGATGCCGACGGCGGCTCCATCATGGTGGACGGCTGCGACCTCACGGTGCTCAAGCCTACCGACCTGGGCGAGTATCGCCGCCGTGAGCTGGGATTTGTCTTCCAGTTCTACAACCTGGTGCCCGATCTCACCATCAAGGAAAACATCGAGGTCACGGCGCACCTGTC
Source organism: uncultured Collinsella sp. (assembly GCA_902492545.1). Taxonomy (GTDB): domain Bacteria; phylum Actinomycetota; class Coriobacteriia; order Coriobacteriales; family Coriobacteriaceae; genus Collinsella. Next base: position 3,420 of record CABULX010000094.1, read on the forward strand.
CAAAAACCCGCTCAATGTCGACGACCTGCTGCGTTCGCTGGGCCTCTACGAGCACCGCAACAAGTTCCCGCGCCAGGTCTCGGGCGGCCAGCAGCAGCGCTGTGCCATCGGCCGTGCGCTCGTCAAAAACCCGGGCCTGCTGCTGTGCGACGAGCCCACGGGCGCGCTTGACTATAAGACGTCCAAGGAAATCTTGCAGCTCATGGAGGATGTCAACCGCACCTACGGCTGCACCATCATCATCGTCACCCACAATGCCGCCATCGCGCGCATGGCCAATCGCGTGCTGCGCCTGCGCGACGGGCGCATCGTCGAGGATGAGCTCAACGAGTCGCCCGTCGCGGCCGCCGAGCTCGATTGGTAGGCGGCGCCATGACACCTCTCGCAAAACGTCTCCCGCGCGAGCTGCGCCGCAATATCGGCAAGTACCTGGGCATCTTTTTGCTTATGTGCGGAAGCATCGCTCTCACCTCGGGCTTTTTGCTCGCAGCGCATTCCATCGGTTGCCTTATCGACGACATGCGCGATGCGTATACGATTGAGGACGGCCGCGTGACCACCTCCTTCGAGGCCACCAAAGACCAGCTCAAGGCGGCCGAGGATGCAGCCGGCGACGTCGGCGGCGTCACGCTCTACAAGAATTTCTCCATCGACGCCATCATCAAAAAGACCGCCGGCGACGACGGCACCAAGCGCACGCTGCGCACCTATGCGCACCGCACCAAGGTCGATATCGCGTCCTACTGTGAGGGCAAGGAGCCCAAGACGGACGATGAGGTAGCCATCGACCGTGTCTTCGCCACCAACAACGACCTCGCCGTGGGCGATAAGGTTGAGCTTGAGGGCCGCACCTACACCATCTGCGGCGTCATGACCCAGCCCGATAGCCAGGCGCTGTTCCTCAACAATTCGGACTTTACGGTGAACACCATCACGTACGGCGTGGCCGAGGTCACCGATGGCGGCTTTGCCGCGCTCGAAGATGCCGGCGGCGCACCCGCCTACACCTACTCCTTTACCTTTACCGATCGCGACCTCCCCACCGCGGATCGCATCGATGCCGAGCAAGATATGGTCGAGGCACTGACCGACGCCGATGCGCGCGTGGACGATCTGATCGATGCCGACTCCAATCAGGGCATTGGCTATGCGCGCGACGACGTGGACGGCGACTCCATGATGTGGATGACGCTGCTCGACATTATCATCGTGATCATGGCGTTCGTCTTTGTGGTCCTTACCGACGCCACCATCGAGGAGGAGAGCGCCATCATCGGCACGCTGCTCGCCAGCGGCTATCGCCGCCGCGAGATCGTGCTGCACTACCTTGCGCTTCCCGCCATCGTGGGCGTGGTCGCGGCGCTTTTGGGCACTGCGCTCGGCGTTGTGTTCTTTACCGAGCCCATGCGCAGCCTCTATTACGGTTCGTACAGCCTGCCGCCCTTCCAGGTGTACTGGAGCTGGGAGATCTTTGTGAAGTGCGCCGTGGTTCCCGCCGCCGCGCTCATCCTCATCACGCTGGTGGGTCTGCTTCGCAAGATGGGCAAGACGCCGTTGCAGTTCCTTCGTCACGAGGCGAGCGGCAAATCGGGCACCAAGCGCGGCCTGCAGCTGCCGGAGCGCATGGGTTTTGTTTCCCGCTTCCGCCTGCGTATCTTCCTGCGCAACCTGGGCAACTTCGCCACGCTCTTCGTGGGCATTGCGTTTGCGTCGCTGCTGCTGCTCTTTGGCCTGGCGATTCTGCCCACGATGACGCACTATGCGGACAACCTCGAGACAGGCCTGGTCGCCGAGCACCAGTACACGCTCAAGGCGCCGCTGGAGCTCGAGGGTACTGCCGAGGAGCGCGAGCAGTGGTCGGCACTCGAGCGCTTGCAGTCGGTTGACGGCGCGCTGCTTTCCGCCGCTCAGGATGCCGATGACGAGCTTGACGACGCGGCCGATGCAGCGCAGGCGGCAGCCGATGCCGCGACCGCATCTCCGTCTGCCGAGAGCCTGACTGCGGCGCAAGATGCGCTTGCAAACGTCCAGGACAAGAAGGATGCGCTCTACGCGCGCCTCGATGACCTTGCCGATGCCCTCGGCTGTGACCGCGACGAGGCTATCGACCTGATCGACAAGGCCTCTAGGATCGACACCGACAACGACGACATTCACCCGGTTAACACGACCGATAACGGTGCAGACAAGATTGCACAGGCCGAGAAATACGCCGTTTACCAGCTGCAATACGACCGCGGCGATGGAAATGGGCAGGAGACGATTTCCGTCTACGGCATCTCGCCCGATTCGCGCTATTGGAAAGACCTCAACGTCGGCGATGGGCGCGTCGTCTTTGGTAGCGGCCTGCTCGACAAGTTTGGCTGGAGCGAGGGCCAGAAGGTCACGCTCATCGACAAGTACGAGGGCGAGCATTATTCCCTTGAGTACGCGGGCAAGGACTGTGCCTGGGGCTCCAAGTCGGACATGAATATCTATATGAGTATCGACGACTTTAACGAACTGTTCGACAACGACGCCGCCTACTTTAACGGCTATGTGAGCGACGAGAAGCTCGACCTCGATTCGCGCTACTTTGCCGGCGACACCACGCCCGACGACATGCGCGCCGTGGGCGACCAGTTCATCGGCATGATGAGCAAAATGATCGGCATGATGATCGGTCTCGCGGTGTTTATCTTCCTGCTGTTTATGTACCTGCTGACCAAGGCTGTGATCGATCACAGCGCCCGTTCGATCAGCTACATGAAAGTCTTTGGCTATCGCGATAGCGAGATCTCGCATCTGTACATCCGCTCGATCACGCTGTGCGTGGCGGCGTCGCTCGTGCTGAGCCTGCCCGTGATCATCGGCTCGCTCACGGCCATCTTCCGCTCGATGCTGCTCGCCTACAACGGCAATATCGAGATCTACGTGCCCGCTTGGTCCATGGCGGCGTGCGTGGGCATTGGCTTTGTGACCTACCTGGTCGTGGCGCTGCTACACACGCGCTCCATCAAGCGCGTGAGCCTCTCCGAGGCGCTGAAGGTCCAGGAATAGAGAACCGCCCGCACGCGGGGGCACGAACCGAAGGAAGGGTGACCCCGCGTTATTTGCCCGCCAGGCCCGACGTGGGCAAACGCGCGCAACGTCAGACTTCCCCGAACAGAAGGAGACCCATGGCAAGATCGGCAGAGGAACTCAAGCAGCTCTCCATCAAGGAGTTCACCGAGGCGGCAAAGGTCTACGAATCCGGCCATGCCGGCATTTACGAAATGTGCAAGGACGACTATCCGCAAATGCTCGAGGAGCTTGAGCTCGAACCGTTCGAGGACGCGCTCGACGTGGGCTGTGGAACCGGAGCCGTCCTAGAACTGCTCCACGCCCGGTACCCCAGCAAGCACTTGACTGGACTCGACCTCACACCCGGGATGATCGACGTCGCCCGGGCAAAGCAGCTCGATAACGTCAGCTTTGTCGTCGGAGACGCGGAGGCGCTGCCCTTCGAGCCCCGGAGCTTCGACGCCGTGCTCTGCTCCAACAGCTTCCACCACTACCCGCATCCGGAGAGGTTTTTCGCCGAGGTGGCACGCGTCCTTCGGCCCGGCGGGCGACTGGTCCTTCGCGACTACACCTCGAACGATGTCGCGGTCTGGCTCATGAACAACATCGAGCTACCGCTGGCACGCCTCTTGGGCCATGGCGACGTGCGCATCCTCAAGCTGTCCGAGCTACGCGCGCTCGTCGAGGAATCCGGGCTCACTCCGCTCAAGCTCGAGGCACAGAAGGGATTCCGCGCGCATCTGGTCGCGCAAAAGGGCTAGCGGTCCGCGCCAGGACGCTCCGTCACGCCAGGGCACGCCGTCGACTACTCATTTAAGAGCGTCCCCAATGACTAGGTGCCGTACTTGACTTTAACTCTGCTTTAACTGGTACCATCCTCTATGTCTGTAACGCCATATAGACAGAGGGGATATATCTATGACCGCAACTGCACCCGCAGCACCCGCTAAGGTGTACTTCACCAACCTGCGCACGCATGCTCGCGAGAGCCAGCTCGACAAGCTCAAGCGCCTTATCCGTCGCGCCGGTATCGAGCAGATCGACTTTGAGAACAAGTTCGTCGCCATCAAGATTCACTTTGGCGAGTTGGGCAACCTGAGCTTTTTGCGCCCTAACTACGCCCGCGCCGTCGCGGACGTCGTGAAGGAGCTGGGCGGCAAGCCCTTCCTTACCGACTGCAATACGCTCTATGTCGGCAGCCGCAAAAACGCGCTCGAGCACATCGACACTGCCTACCAGAACGGTTTTACCCCGTATGCTACGGGTTGCCAGATCATCATTGCCGACGGCCTCAAGGGCACCGACGAGGCGCTCGTCCCGGTCGAGGGCGGAGAGTACGTGCACGAGGCTAAGATCGGTCAGGCGCTCATGGATGCCGATATCGTGATTAGCCTCACCCACTTTAAGGGCCATGAGCAGGCCGGCTTTGGCGGCGCCATGAAGAACCTGGGTATGGGAGGCGGCAGCCGTGCCGGCAAGATGGAGCAGCATGCCGCCGGCAAGCCGAACGTCGCGACCGAGCACTGCGTTGGCTGCCGTGCCTGCGAAAAGATCTGCGCGCACAACGCCATCTCGTTTGACGATACCCGCGAGCGCGAGCTTGCCAACGGCAACACCCGCACGGTCCACGTGGCCGCCATCGACCACGATCGCTGCGTGGGCTGCGGCCGCTGCATTGCGGCATGCAACCAGGACGCCATCAAGCCCGGCTATGAAGCCGCGGCCGACGTACTCAACTGCAAGATCGCCGAGTACACCAAGGCCGTCGTCGACGGGCGCCCGAGCTTCCACATCTCGCTTGCCATGGATATCAGCCCCAACTGCGATTGCCATCCCGAAAACGATACGCCTATCGTCAACGACATCGGCATGTTCGCGAGCTTCGACCCGGTCGCCATCGACCAGGCCTGCGCCGACGCCGTCATGGCGTCTGAGCCGCTGCCCAACACCGAGCTCACCGATAGCGCGGCCAAGATGGAGCACAACCACGAGCATCTGGAGGGCGAGCAGGCCAAGGATCCCTTCTGCATCACGCATCCCGACACCGACTGGCGCGTGTGCATCGCGCACGCCGAGAAGAT
>CABULX010000095.1 GCA_902492545.1 uncultured Collinsella sp.
AGGCAGCCGGCGGTCTTGGCGGCGTTATCGGCCTTGATCAGCAGAACCGAGGCGAGCGCACCGATGCACGAAACGGCAAGCGATGCGATAAACAGCGTCATGCTATCCATTCTTTACGCTCCCTTCTGCTTTCTCGGACAGGCCCTGGGCCACAGCGGTAACGTCGACAGCCGGACCGTTTTCGATCGAGCGCAGGCGCTTGGCCTCGTCGAGCTCGCGATCGGCCGCGCCGCCCATGACGGTCAGCGCCTTGGTGGGGCACGCCGCCACACAATGCGGGCCGTCCGGATCGAAGGCGCACAGGTCGCACTTGACAGCGCAGGTGTACTGGCCAGGAGCCCACGTCAGCAGGCTACTCAGGGACTTAGGATACGAAGGCGTCGGGTCGCACATGCCTGCGACACCGGCGATAGACGTGCCATCGGGATGGATGGCTCCGAAGGGGCACGCGATGGCGCACAGCCTGCACCCGATGCACTCCTGCTCCTTGACGTGGATGCGATCGCCATCGTGCTCGATGGCATTCACCGGGCAGACCTCGGCGCAGGGGGCACCCTCGCAATGGTGGCAGGCAAGGGCGGCCGAAATACCGCCGGTCTTCACGAGCGCCAGGCGCGGCGTATCCTGAAGACCCTGCATCCGGTGGGCGTCGGCACAGGCGGACTGGCATGTTCCGCAGCCGATGCACCTCTCCGGGTTGATGTCGATGAAGCGGTTCATCCCCACTTCCTTTCAAAATAACGGGCCGGGCTCCCGAACGTACGGGACGCCCGGCCCAAAAAGCCAACGAGAACGGGACTACACGATTTGGTTCACGTGCGTCTCATCGTCGAACTTGGCGGCGCCGGGCTCAACGTCCTGGGGAGCGGCGGCATCCACCAGAGCCTGCTTGAGCTCGGTGTACTGACGCTCGACCTCGCCCTCGGCCCAGACCTGGTCGGCGATAGCGTCGACCTGGCAGGCGGAGAACTTGTCCTCGGGCGTATGCGAGACCGGGTCGACCTTGTGAATGGTCAGCTCGTTGCACTTGCCGATCCACCACTGGTAGGTCATATAGACCGTGCCCTTGTTGATGCGATCGCTCACGTCGGCGCGGCTGTATACCTGGCCGCGGCGGCTGTGAATCGAGACGATGTCGCCGTTCTTGATGCCGCGCGCCTGGGCGTCCGCGGGATTCATGCGGACAAAGCCGGGCTCGTCGGCAAGCAGCGCCAGCGTCTTGCAGTTGCCGGTCATCGAGCGGCAGCTGTAGTGGCCGACCTCGCGGACGGTGCACAGGATGAGCGGGTACTCATCGTCGGGAAGCTCGGAGGGCGCCTCCCAGTCGTGCGCCATCAGGTTGGCGCGGCCGTCCTTGGTGGTGAACTTGCCACCAGCGAACATGTCGGGCGTACCGTGGTCGTTCACGTCGGTGGTCTTGACGGGCCACTGGGCGTAGCCGCCCTCGGGAGCCATCTTCTCGTAGGTCGCGCCCACAAAGTTGGGGCACAGGCTAATGCACTCATTCCAGATCTGCTCGGTGTTGTCGTAGTGCATGGGGTAGCCCATGCGCGTAGACAGGTCCGCGAAGATCTCCCAATCGTGGCGGCACTCGCCCTTGGGCGGAACGGCCGCGTCAAAGTGCTGGAAGCTACGGTCGGATGCGGTAAAGACACCCTCGTGCTCGCCCCAAGAGGTAGCGGGCAGGATGACGTCGGCGAGCATGGTCGTCTGCGTCATAAAGATGTCCTGGCAAATGAACAGATCCAGCTCGGAGAGCGTCTTGCGCATACCGGCCGAATCGGGCTCGGTCTGCACCGGGTCCTCGCCGTAGTTGTAGAAGCAGTGCACCTTGCCCTCGTCGACCAGGTGACCCAGGTCGGTGAGCTTGTAGCCCTCCTCGAGCGGGAGCTTTTCCTCGGGCACGCCCCAAGCCTTGGCAAACTTGGCGCGCACAGCCGGGTCGGTGACTTTCTGGTAGCCAGGGTACAGGTTGGGCAGCATGCCCATATCGCAGGAGCCCTGGACGTTGTTCTGACCGCGCACGGGCGCGAGGCCGGAATTGGGTTTGCCGATCTGGCCGGCAACGCAGGCGATGGAGGCGATGGTGTGCACCGTCTTCAGGTTCTGCTTCTGCTGGCATACGCCCATACCCCAGCCAATGATGGCAGAGGGCTTCGCCGTGGCGTACATCTCGGCAGCTTGGTGGATCAACGCGGGCTCGACACCCGTGATGTCCTGTACGGATTCGGGAGTGTAGTTCTTGATGGTCTCCCACCACTCGTCAAAGCCGTTCGTGTGCTCGGCGACGAATTCCTTGTCGTAGAGGCCATCGTTGACCAAGCAGTTGGCAAAGGCGTTGAGGAACGCAACGTTGCAACCGTTCTTGATCGGAAGGTAGAGATCGGCGATACGCGCGGTTTCGATATGGCGCGGATCGGCGACGATGATCTTGCAACCCTTTTCTTTGGCTCGCACGATACGCCTTGCGACGATGGGGTGCGAATCGGCAGGGTTATAGCCGAAGAGGAAAATGCAGCCCGCATCCTCCATACCGGGGATGGAGCATGACATGCAACCTGAACCAACCGTGTCCATCAGACCGAGGACAGTAGGGCCGTGTCAAGTACGGGCGCAGTTGTCTACGCTGTGGGTGCCGATGCACGCACGCGTAAACTTCTGCATGACGTAATTCGCCTCATTGCCGCCGCCTCGCGAAGAGCCAGTGGTCATGACAGCGTTAGGACCATATTCGTCAATTATGGCCTGCATCTTAGATGCGGTGAAATCCAGTGCCTCGTCCCAGCTTACGCGCTCAAGATCCGCGCCCTTAGTGCGGCGGATCATCGGGTGCAGTACGCGAGGAGTCAAGATCTTGGTGTCGTTGATGAAGTCGTAGCCGCTCATGCCCTTAAGGCACAGCTCGCTCTGGTTGGTGATGCCGTTGAGCGGTTCGGTGCCCACGACCTGGCCGTTTTGGACCAGGAGGTTAAACTGGCAACCGGCGCCGCAGTACGGGCAGATCACTTTATGCTTCTCCATGACACCCTCCTTCCTTTTTCTGCTACCGATTACTCGGTACTAATTTGACAATCATTGGGCCTGTCGCCCCAACGCTTACGCCTCGTTTTCGATGGCGGCGCGGGCACGCTCGGCAGTCAGTTCTGCCAGGCGCTCCTCGTCTACCAGGGTGAGGCCCTTGGTCGGGCACGCCTCGGCACACGCCGGACCGCCGGGACGGTCCACGCACAGGTCGCACTTGAGCACGAAGCTCTTGGTCTGCGAACCCACGCGAACGTCGCCCATCAAGACCGGAACCTGCGTGGTCGCCACGCTCACGGCGCCAAAGGGGCATGCCATGACGCAGCTCTTGCAGCCGATGCAGTTGTCCTCGTTGACGCCGATACGATGGTTCTTTGGATCAAAGAACAAGGCGCCCGTAGGACAGGCCTTCGCGCACGGGGCATCCTCGCAGTGATGGCAAGCCACCGGTGCGGAGATCTCGTACGTACGCGTCACGCGCAGGCGCGGCGCGGCGATGTTGCCGGGGATGTCGTGCGCCTCGATGCACGCCGCCATACAGGTTTGGCACCCAATGCAGCGTGAGGAATCGGCTACGACTCGTTTATTGCCCATGTTGTTCACTCCCTCCTGAATCCCATGCCGGAGAGACCCTGTCGACGTTGCCCCGGACCGCCCGTGGTCCGGCATCGGCGTATCGAGTGCATGCGGCGAAACAGGCACTTCGATAGAATTCCTCCAACGATATACAGGTTAAATATACGCAGTTGCAGGTGGCAAACTTGAGCATAGGCCCTGCAATACGGGTGTATTGCAGGGGTTTTGGCAGGTTGGAATTATTCTCTAGAAGCTATAAAGGTGAGTGTATTACATGCGTACATCCAAGGGAGATTTCACGCTCGTTTCTGAAAGATGTAGTACGTTTGTAATATCGTTTACACTCAATTACTCTAGTGCAATAAAGTAGTGGTTGTAAGATTGGCTATTATTAGCCGATGTTGTATTTGACTATTCAAATTGCACGCTCATTAAGGGAGGCCAGTGATGTCATCGACTCAAAAACGAGCCATCCTGCAGGTGCGCATTCGCGAGGAAGACAAGCAGCATGCCGAACGTCTCTACGACGCCATGGGCACATCGCTCGCCGAGGCTGTCCGTCTATTTGTCGCGCAGAGTATTTTGATGCGCAAGCTCCCATTTCAACCGGTCGCCGTGCGCTCCAAGGACGGCACGGCCGCCTATGGACTGCTCAAAGCATACGGGGACCCCAATCGCCGCTCCGAGGAGCGCAATGCCTGGATTGAATACCTAGCCACAGAAAGCGACGAGTCGGTTTTGGGTCCCGAGGAAGTAGATATCCATGAGTAGCACCATCATCGACGAGACCGTCATCCTTCGCTACCTGCTTGACGACGACGAGGTCCTGTCACCGCGCGCCGCCAAGGTCATCGCCACGCGCACCGCACGTGTCTACCCCGAAATCATCACGCGCGTCGTGGTCACGCTGCGCGACGTCTATAAGGTTCCCCGCGTTGAAATTGCTGCGGCCATGAAAAGGCTGCTCGATGACGTCATGGTCGACGAGCCCACCGTTGTCGCCCTTGCCGTCAAACTCTTCGGCAAGACCCATATGGACTTTACCGACTGCCTCCTCGCAGCCCGAACTGCCATCTACAACGATGATGTCGTGAGCTTTGGCAAGCCCATCATCCAAGGCATGATCGATTACCGCCGTAAACGCCAAACCGCCGCCGACGCCCGCAGCCGAAGCACCGACTCCACCATCGACAAGCTCCGCCACCACCCCCGCAGCTAAACCTATCCCCACCTAAGGTACGGTGAAATAGTTCCTGGATTTAGGCTTATTAGACTTATTCGGACTTTTCAGAAACTATTTAACCGTACCTTAGCTAGGGCGCGGGGCGGCATCGATTCCCGTTGCCCCGTGCACTTACGAAAATGGCTCTGGCCCCAAAAGGGATCAGAGCCATTCATCTATCTTGTGGAGCGGGCGACGGGAAGTCCAAGGGTTTGCTTCGCAAACCCTTGTTTCGCTGCGGGCCATTGGCCCTTGCGTGCTGCGCTGGAAAATGCTCACGCATTTTCTCAGCTTCGCACCCTGCCGGGTTCGATTCCCATCGTCCGGCACGCTTATGAAAACGGCTCTGATCCCAAAGGGAATCAGAGCCGTTAAGCTATCTTGTGGAGCGGGCGACGGGAATCGAACCCGCGTCATCAGCTTGGAAGGCTGGGGTTCTACCATTGAACTACGCCCGCAAGATATGGTCGGGACGACAGGATTTGAACCTGCGACATCCTGCTCCCAAAGCAGGCGCGCTACCAAACTGCGCCACGTCCCGAAGGTGTTGAGCAGCTAAGGTCTAAACCTTGCGTGTCCCAAAGCGAAGGAAATTATAGGGGAGACTTCGCGCCTGTGCAAGCGACGATACCCTAGCTCCTCGAATGTGCGACAAACTGGCTATGGGCCAGGCCGATCACAAACGCCACCACGGCGACTGGCGCCCACGCGGCACCGATATCCGCCAGGGGCAATGCATCGAACGGCAGCCACGCGCCCGCAAAGAACGCGTCGCGAACCGAGGTGATCACGCTCTGCACCGCGACAACGCCGCCAACCCAAACCCACACTTGCGGGTGCGCGTCGCAAAAACCGTGCACCAGGCCCATCAGTACCAGCACTATGGCAACGGGGTACAAGGCGTTGAGCATGGGCACCGAGAACATGAGGATCACGTCGAGGCCCACGTTGGAGAGCACGCACGAAAACGCCGCAAACACAAAGGCGAGAATCGCAAAGGGACGGCGCATAGCCTCCTCGGAAGCCTCCGCTCCCCCCTTAACCACATACGTCTCGCAGAAGTAACGCGAGCAGCAGCTGATGAGGCCGATGCACACGTTCATGCAGGCAAGGAAAAAGATCGCAAAGACGACGACCGTGCCGACAAGACCAAAGTGCATAGAGGCCGAACGGGCGAGGATGGCGGCGCCGTTAGTAGCATCGGGCATAACCGTGCCGAGCTGCATGCCGGCAAGCGCCAGGCCGCAGTAGATGACGGCCATGAGCACGCCGGCGATCACACCGGAACGCGAAATCTCGAAGGCCACGCGCTTGTCATCGGTAACACCCAGCTCGTGGATGGTCTCGGCGATGATAATGCCAAAGGCGAGCGACGCGAGCAGGTCCATGGTCTGGTAGCCGGTCAAAAAGCCTTGCACGGCGGCGCCTGCATCGTAGGGAGCCTGAGGCGCGGCAGCCGGTCCCAGCGGCGAGATCACGGCAGCACCCACAACCAGCACGATGAGCGCGATAAGCGCGGGGCCCGTAATGCGACCAAGCACGCGCGTGATGACGCCCGGACGCAGCGTGAGCGCAAACGCGACGACGAAGAACCCGATGGCAAACACCAGACGTGCCGTGCCGAGCGAAACACCCTCGGGTAGCAGCGGCACCAGCATTTCGAACGCCGTGGAGCTCGTGCGCGGAATGGCCAGGCACGGACCGATGGCCAGATACACAGCCGCGACAAAGAACTCACCAAACTTGGGGTGCACGCGCCCGGCCAGCTCGCGGGCCGTACCGGCGAGCGCGACAGCGATAAAGCCCATGACGGGCAGGCCGATGGCTGCAATCAGAAAGCCGAGCATGGCGACCGGCGTGGCAGAACCTGCCTGCAGCGCCAGCAGCGGCGGAATAATGAGGTTGCCGGCGCCAAAGAGCATCGAGAACAGCGCAATGCCGACGGTAACGACATGGTCGGAGCGCAGGCCGCGCGGAGCGGATGAGGCCATAGGCACACCTTTCGGGTCGAAACAAAAACGGGACGGGCAAATACACCCGTCCCGCAAGTATAAACGGTCTAGCAGCTTTAGCAGGCTAAATCGCACAGAGCATCGATAGCCGTGTCGACTTCTTCGGTAGTGTTGAAATACCCAAACGAGAAGCGGACGACGCCCTGGCGCTCGGTCCCCAGCGCACGGTGCATGAGCGGGGCGCAATGGGCGCCGGGGCGCGTCGCAATCCCCCACCCTTGCATGAGCGCATCCGAGATCTCGGCAGAGTCGATATCGGCTACGTTGAGCGACACAATCGCAGAGCGCGTCGGCTGGTCAAAGGCACCGTAGAGCTTAATCCCCGGAATCTTGCGCACACCGGCAAGGAAGCGATCAGCGAGCGCACGCTCGTGGGCAGCAATCGCCTCGACCCCACCCTGGGCCTCGATAAAGTCGAGGCCGGCAGAAAGTCCCGCGATGCCGTGACCGTTGAGCGTGCCCGCCTCAAGGCGCGTGGGCCACTCGAGCGGCTGCAGTGGGTCGAAGCTGTGCACGCCCGTGCCGCCCATGGCCCACGGAGCCACGTCAATGCCCTCCGCCACGGCCAGGCCGCCGGTGCCTTGAGGTCCCATGAGCCCCTTGTGGCCGGTAAAGCACACAACATCGAGCCCCATGGCATCCATGTCAATCTTCGCCGTACCGGCAGACTGCGAGGCGTCGACGATCGCCAGCGCGCCGGCCGCGTGTGCGATGGCAGCCACACGCGAAACGTCGACCGCGTTGCCGGTCACATTGGAGGCGTGCGTCACCACCACAGCACGCGTGCCCGGCATGACCAACCGCTCGAGCTCGTCGTAGTCGAGCACGCCGCTCGCATCGCAACCCGCATGCTCAACCGTCACGCCCTGCTCCATCGCCAAGCGATTGAGCGGACGTAGCGCGGAGTTGTGCTCGAGCACCGTTGTGACCACACGGTCGCCGGGGCGCACCACGCCATTGATGACGGTGTTGAGCGCCGCAGTGGAGTTGGGCGTAAAACAAACATGGTCGGCCCGCGGGCAGCCCAGCAAGCGCGCGAGCTTGGCACGGCAACCGTGAATGGTACGAGCGGCGTCGAGGGCACCCGACGTGGCGCCGCGCCCGGCATTGCCGAGCGAGCACATCGCTTGCATCACGGCATCGATGACCGCCTGCGGCTTGTGCATGGTCGTCGCCGCGTTATCCAGGTAGATCATCGCACGACCTCCCACATGTCGATCACCGTAAAGCCCTCGGTGGGAACGCCCGCCGCGGCGAGTTCGCCGCGCAGCAGCTCCTCATCGGCAGGCAACGCCTTCCACGCCAGACCGCAACCGGCAGCGACCTCCCCGGGCACGGGAATCGTTCGCCCAGGAAGGCCGCGCTCGATGCACAAGGACTCGCAGCCCATGGCGGCCGCCGTGGTGGGAAACGTGATGACAAGCGCCGGGCGCTTCTCCCTCATGGCAACTCCAACCAATACGCTACGGGCGCACGACGCGCACGGCCTGCTCCATCTTCTCCACGATCACGTACATGTTGGTGACCTCGCCCACCGCGAGCTGGTCTTTAATGCCATAGTGGTCCAGGCAGGTGCCGCAGGTGAGAATCTCGACACCCTGCTCCGCCAGGCCCTTCAGGTCGTCGAGCACCGGCGAGCCCTCGACGGTGAGCTTGGCGCCGCCGTTGTAGAACAGCATGGTCGCGGGCAGTTCCTC
>CABULX010000096.1 GCA_902492545.1 uncultured Collinsella sp.
GCAGGAAGAGCAGAAAGCTCCTTGGTCACCGAGGCGAGCGTGAGCGACATGTTGGTGCCGGTATCGCCATCGGGTACGGGGAAGACGTTGAGCTTGTTGATCTCCTCGGCCTTGTCGGAAACGGCAGCCGCAGCGATCGGAAAACAGGTGCGAATGGTCTTTGCAATCATGGGTATTTGAATCTCCGTTTTCGGATGCTAGTTCAGACGGCTCTTGAGCGCGTCGATATGGATGCCGATCTTAAGGCTGGCGGGATCGATCTGGGCGATCTCCTGCAGAGTGAAGGCAACGGAGCTCGAAAGATTGTGGCAGACGGACTTCATGTTGACGCCGTTCTCGAGCACGACGTGAAGATCGACCGTAAGGCCGTTCTCGTCGGCGGAGACAAGCACGCCCTTGCGGAGGCGCTGACCGGCAAGCAGGCGCACGCTCTCGGCGCCCTGGAGCTGCTCAGCCATACCGACAACGCCATAGCACGTCATCGCGGCATAACCGGCAATATCGGCAATAACGTCGTTCGAGACGCTCAGGCTGCCGTTAATGGTCTCAGACACAAGAATCTCCTTTTCTTGGTGCTCGCGGCACCATGTCGTGGGAGCAATCATTGCAATATTCTACAACGACCGCGGCATGTTGAGGTGGCGGGCCTCGGGATTACATCCTCGACACGAAATGTTGATACGGTAACGTTCGCGAACAGCGATCGCGGCATGAAAAAACCCGCCGCATAAGCGACGGGTTTTACAACCTGGCTCCCCGGGTAGGACTCGAACCTACAACAGCGCGGTTAACAGCCGCGTGCTCTACCATTGAGCTACCGAGGAATTTAAAGCCCAACAGAAAGGGCTGAAAAATTCTGGCTCCCCGGGTAGGACTCGAACCTACAACAGCGCGGTTAACAGCCGCGTGCTCTACCATTGAGCTACCGAGGAATAGGTGCGTGCTCTCAAGCAACGAAGTTCATTATACGGACGAATCAGCTCAGGGCAAGAACTTTTTTAAGAAATTTTCCGACCTAGTCATTGGGGACGTTCTTAAACGACCAGTCATTCAAGAACGTCCCCAACGACCACATGAAAGCGCCCTCAAGCGGATGTGCTTGAGGGCGCTTCTTGCTTGACTAGCTCTCGATATAGTCCTTCAGCTTGCTGGAGCGACTGGGGTGGCGAAGCTTGGCCAGAGTCTTGGACTCGATCTGGCGGATGCGCTCGCGCGTGACGCCAAACTCACGACCGACTTCCTCGAGCGTACGGGGATGTCCGTCGACAAGGCCAAAGCGCAGCTCAATAACCTTGCGCTCACGATCGGCAAGCGAATCGAGCACCTGGGTGAGCTGCTCCTGCAGCATGGAGAAGCTGGCGGCATCGGGCGGAACGATGGCCTGGGAGTCCTCGATGAAGTCGCCCAGCTGGGAATCCTCTTCCTCGCCGATGGGGGTCTCGAGCGACACGGGCTCCTGCGAGATCTTCTGGATCTCGCGGACGCGGTCGGCGCTCATGTCCATCTCGGCACCGATCTCCTCGGGGGTCGGGTCGCGACCAAGGTCCTGAAGGAGCTGGCGCTGCACGCGGACGAGTTTGTTGATGGTCTCGACCATATGCACGGGAATACGGATGGTACGGGCCTGGTCGGCGATAGCGCGCGTGATGGCCTGACGGATCCACCACGTGGCGTACGTGGAGAACTTAAAGCCCTTCTGGTAGTCGAACTTCTCGACGGCGCGGATCAGACCGAGGTTGCCCTCCTGGATCAGGTCCAGGAACAGCATGCCGCGACCGACATAGCGCTTGGCGATGGAGACGACCAGACGAAGGTTTGCGCTGATGAGCGCCTGCTTGGCTTCGAGGCCCACGTTCTCAATGCGCGTAAGACGACGCATCTCGGCACGCGTGAGTTCGAGCTCACCAGCATCGGCAGCCTCGAGCTTCTCGGTGGCCTCAAGACCGGCCTCGATCTTCATGGCCAGATCGACCTCTTCGGAGGCGGTCAGCAGGTCGACCTTGCCGATCTCCTTGAGGTACATACGGACCGGGTCGCCGGTCAGCATCACCGTGGAGGCATCGATGCCACGCACGCGGGAGCGTGAACGGGACGTGCGCACGGTGCGCTTCTTCTTGCTCTTGGAAGAACCCATCTCGGCGTCGGCCTGACGGGCCATCTTGAGCTCGTGATCGTCGAGCGAGCCGGAATCGTGCTCGTCGTCGTCATCGAAATCGTCGGTATCGGTATCGTTATCGCCATCGTCGACGTCCATGGGGGCGTCGTCGTTACCGCTCGCGGAGATAATCTGGATGCCGCTGTTGCGCAGCGCGGAATATACCGCGGTGAGCTGCTCATCAGTTACATCGATATCCTTCAGGGCGACCTGAATCTCGTCCTCGGTTACCGAAGTCCTGTTTGAGCCGTTGCCCATGAGCTTTGCAACGTAGGATTCCAGCCCAGTACCCGTGCTCTCAGTCTTTTTTGGCACAGATTCTCCCTTCATAGTCCACAGGACTCAATACTTTAGCACACACAGTGACGTCTATACCCAAAAAGAGGACTGGATATAGGCGAGAATACGCTGGTTGACCACAACATCTAGGCTTGTTCGGTGCCTGCGGCCTCCAGGCCGATCGAACGGAACGGGTCCGCCACGCCGCCGATCGACTTTTGCAGTTCGCGTTGACGTTGCGAATCCTGCGCGGCCTGCACGGTCAGCGCGCGACGGGCCTCATCATCGAGTGAACGGTCCTGGCGCAGCCTGGCCTGTGCGGCACGCATGCGGCGCTTGATGGTGTAGAGCTCGAGCGTATCGAGCATAAACACGATGTTCGTCTCGGTGGGGTGCTTGCTCGTCGCCGAGATGCGCCCGGCACTCACAAGCGTTGCCGCCTCGGGACACACCGAGCGTGCCGCATCCATGCAGGCTGCAGGATCGGTTCCCGGCGGCGTTGCCAGAACGGCCCATGCGATGGACTCGTGACGTGGGTCAACCCACTCGATGGAGCAGATGCGGTCGGTATACGTGCGGAACAGGTCGGGGTAGCTCGTGAGCATGGTCAGCAGCTCGCGCTCCCCTGCCAAGGACTTGCGTTCAAGATCGGTAAGAACCATCGGCGCCGCCGCAGACGGCGCGCCCGAACCGTCAGCCGCAGGCACAGCGCCCATACCATCAGGCACATCGATCGGCGCCAGATCGCCAACGACCTCCACGGGCGCGGCACCGTAGGCATCGAGCGGGACGTAGTCGTACGGCTCTTCTTCGACCGGCGCGGACACCGGCGGCGTCGCGCCCGATGCCCAAGCACCGCGACCGACATCGCGAGAACCCGACGCCCGACTGCCTATCCCGCCGGACCGCTCAGCCTGTGCCCGCTGGCGTTCATAGTTCTGCTCACGGCGGCGTTCCGCATCTTCGCGCTTGGCGACATCACGAAACACACGGCCCGAGCTCGCACGCACGGTCTCCAGATCCAAACCCAGCAGATCGGCAATCTGGATAAAGTACGTGTCGATCATATAGCTGTCGCGCAGCGGATAGATAAGCGTCAGCGCATCTTCCAGCGCCTTTGCGCGACCGCCCGGCGTGGTGATGTCGCTCGACTCCTGCAGCGAACGGTACACAAAGTCCATGAGGGGCTCGGCGGCGTCAATGCGTTTCTGCAGCTCCTGGCCGCCGCGCGCCGTAATGAACTCCATGGGGTCGTTGCCGTCGGGGAGCACCACGCAGCGCAGGTCCATAGAATCCTGCTCGATAAACTGAATCGCGCGACGGGCGGCCTTTTGTCCAGCGGCATCGCCGTCGAACATATACACGATGCGCTTGGCAAAGCGAGTGAGCGTCTTGACGTGATGCTCCGTGAGCGCGGTGCCCAGCGTGGCGACAACGTTTTTAATCCCCGCTTCCCAACAGGCGATGCAGTCGGTATAGCCCTCTACCACGATGGCGGTATCCTGCGCGACGATAAACTCCTTGGCCCAATTAAAGCCGTAGAGGTTTCGCTTTTTATGAAACACGCTCGTCTCGGCGGTGTTGAGATACTTAGGCTGGCCGTCGCCCATAATGCGACCGCCAAAGGCAATGTTGTGACCCTGCTCGTCAAAGATGGGGAACATCACGCGGTCGTAAAAGCGGTCGGCAAGCTGCCCGCGCCCGCGACTCACGGCAACGTTGGCGTCGATCATCTCCTGCGGGGTAAAACCCGCCTGGGACAGGTGCGACACCAGCGCGTTACGGCCCGGTGCAAAGCCCAGGCAGTAGCGGCGGCAGACGTCGCCGCCCATGCCGCGGCTGGCAAAGTACTCGCGCGGACGGCCGTCCTTACCGCGCATGAGCATGGTGTGGTAGAACTGGGCGGTCTCGGCGCACAGATCGTAGATGCGGGCACGCTTGGTGCCGCGCTCGCGGCGATCTCCGGTGTCATGCAGCTCAATACCCGCGCGATCGGCCAAGTAACGGATTGACTCGGGAAAGCTCAGGTTCTCGCGCTTCATGATATACGTGAAAACGTCGCCACCCTCGCCGCAGCCAAAGCAATGCCACACCTGCGTGGCGGGGATAATGTGGAAGGACGGCGTCTTCTCGCCATGGAAGGGGCAGCATCCCCAAAACTCATGGCCGCGAGGCTTGAGCTCGACCGTTTCCTGCACGATGGCAACCAGGTCAGACGCAGCGCGTACCTGGTCTTTTTCCTCATCGCTAATCACGGATGCTCACCCCCTGCTCACCCAAGTTGTGACGAATGTCCTCGATATTACCCTCGACGGTCGCAATCAACTCATCCAGCGAATCGAACACGCGCGACGGACGCAGCCAGCGCGTAAACGCCAGCGAAACGGAAGCGCCGTACAGGTCGCCCGCATAACCAATTAAATTAGCCTCGAGATGCGCAGATGCTGCATCGTCGGCATACGTCGGCGGCAGTCCGACGTTTACGGCAGCGGGCCACACGGTGTCATCGACCAGCACCAGACCCTCATACACGCCATCAGCAGGCACCTGAATACCACCGGGAACTTGTAGGTTTGCCGTGGGAAAGCCCATGCCAGAACCCTCGTGACGGCCGCGAATAACACCGCCACGCACCATATACGGTCGGCCGAGTAACTCAGCAGCAAGCTCCACATGGCCCTGTCCCAGCTCATGACGAATGCGCGTGGCGCAAATGGCCTCACCGCCCTCGCAAAGCAGGTCGTGACCATACACGTCAACGCCGTGCTCGGAACCCCAGGCGCGCATCTCGGCAACACCAGAAGCACCACCACGACCCAGCCTAAAGTCACTGCCAACGCGAATCGATCGAATGTCGACCAGACGCGACACCAGCGAGAGAAAATCAACATGGTCAAGCGCCGCAACCTCAGGCGTAAAGGGAACGGCCACCACCGCATCGACCCCGGTTTGAGCCAGGGCATGCAGACGGTCGGCCGTCGTCATCAATTTTTGGGCGGGCGAAGGGCTCACCACGACGTCCGGGTCGGGATCGAAGGTAACTACGACCGCCTTGCAGCCATGGGCACGGGCATCACGGACAAGCGCTTCGATAAGTTCCTGGTGTCCACGGTGAACGCCATCGAACACGCCGATGGCAATCGATGCGGCACCCAAGTGCTCGCACTCATCAAGCGTATCGGCAGTAACGATGCGAGCCTCGTCCGACTCGCCCGCGAAAAAAATACGCGCGAGCTCGCGAGCGGAAAGCATCATCGAACACCGCCGATTGCTTGCGGAAACACGTGCTCCATAACAAAGCGGCCACTCTCAATGCGAGCGAGCGCCTTGAGTCCCCCATCGAGCACCAACGCAAACGGCGCCTTCGAGGCATCGAAATCGGCAAGCGCACGCTCAACGGGAATGCGTCGGCCGCAGAGCAGGTCGTCGGCAAGATTGCCCGGCAAGTCAACACGCGTGGCGCCCAGGGCTGCAATGGGATTCAGGGCAAAGCTAGCCGCGGACTCGGGAGAAAGCTCCTCCACCGCATGACAAGCGCCAATGGAAACAGCACCGGATGCGGTGCGACGAAGCGCGGAAATATGCGCGGCGCTATCACAAGCACGGCCCAGGTCGCGAGCGAGCGCACGGATATAGGTGCCCTTGCTCACCGAGAACGCCACGGTCCACACGCATGTATCACCCTCGCCGCCCACGGCAATCAGGTCGGCGGCATAGACCTCGACGGGGCGCGGAGGTAGGTCCACCGCATTGCCCTCGCGAGCAGACTTGTAGGCGCGAACGCCATTGACCGAGATAGCCGAAAACGCCGGCGGCACCTGCATCTGCGGGCCCAGCATAGCGGCCAAGTGCTCACGGGCATAGGCAGGATCGCGGAGCTCGTTGGCAACAGCCACTGTGCGAACCGCCTCGCCCTCCGCATCATCGGTATTGGTCTCGGCACCAAACGAGATGTCGGCGACATAGCTTTTGGTATCGAGGGTTAGCATGCCCAGCAGACGAGTAGCCTGGCCCACGCCCACCACCATGACGCCGGATGCCATGGGGTCGAGCGTGCCGGCATGGCCGACGCGCCGCTCATGGAGGGCGCGTCGGCATTGCGAGACCACATCGTGGGACGTGCAGCCCACCGGCTTATCGACGGCGAGCAGCATATTCAGTTGAGAAGGCGTACGACGAGCCATGTACCATCCAAAATGTTAGAGCTCGACGGTCACCGAAGCGGGATCCTCCCCTACCAGCTCGGCCAGCATGGGAAGTGCCACGGCGAGCGTCTCGCGAATCGTTCCGTTGTTGGAAAAGCCGGCGGCGGCATGATGCCCGCCACCGCCAAAGTTGGCAGCGATCTCGGACACATCGAGGTCACCCTTGGAGCGCAGGTTGCCGCGTACCTTGGTATCGCCCTCAATGCCCTTCAGAAACAGGCAGACCTCCACGCCCATAACCGAACGCACCACATCGACCAGGCCGTCGCACTCATCCGAAGTGACGCCGCAGGCCTCGAGGTCGCTCTGGTACGCATAACTATATGCCACGCGACCGTGCGCCACTGTTTTGATGCGGCCCATAACGATGGACTTGAGATGCAAGAACTCCACGCGCATGCTCTGGTAGACCTCGAGCGCAACACGCGCCGGATCGGCACCGTGCGCGACCAGGCGCGAGGCGGCATGGAACGCAGCAGCATCGGCGTTTTGATACTGAAAACGGCCGGTATCGGTAACCAAGCCACACAGCAGGCAGGTCGCAACGCCATCACGTGCGACAATGCCGCAATTGTCCAAAAAGCGGTCGATGATCATGGCGCAGGCTGCGGCGCCGACGCACCTCAGGCTCAGCTCGGCAAATTCCTCGCGCGCCGGATGGTGATCGAAGCACACCACATGCGACGAGCGGCGGAGCACCTCGGCGGAGTTGTTCAGACGCTCGACGACCGGCACGTCCACCGAGATGAACAGGTCCGGATTGTCGGTATACGCAGATGCCGGCACCAGACGGTCGGCACCCTCCATAAAGCGGTAGATGCGCGGAACCGGGTCATCGTCTGCCAGCAGCAGGGCAATGTCCTTGTTGGGGAAAAACTTCATAAGCGATAAGCCCAGACCCAGCACGGAGCCCAGGGCGTCGCCATCGGGAGACGTATGTCCCGAAATCGCAATGGAGGACGCATCCTCGATGAGCTCGAGGATGCGTCGCTGAATATCTGCAGACTCGCACGATGCGAGGTCGGCGGAATTACTCATCTAAAGCTGCCTCCTGGGCGGCATCCGCTATGGGATAGCCGTCCTCGTCCTTTTCGATCGCAAGCGTGGCGGGAACGTTTTCCAGCGCGCGCGTGATGCGCTCGGCCTCATCGGTCGAGCGATCGATGCGAAAATCGAGCTCGGGCGTGACGCGCCAATCGAGCGAGCGGGCCAACAGGCTACGGATGCGACCCTTGGCGCTGGCGAGCGCCTCCATGACCTCGTCGTAGCGGCTCGCGTCGCACGACACGTACACGCGCGCGAACGAACGGTCCACCGCGACCTCGACCGCGGTCAAGGTGACCAGGTCGAGACGCGGATCGGAAACCTCAAAGAGCAGGATATAACCGAGCTTCTCGCGAAGCTGCTCGCCCAGACGGCGGGTTGCCTGCGTTTGCTTCATAGCGCTACCCCCTACTCGGTACGGGCAACCTGGTCGATGCGGTAGCCCTCAATGGTGTCGCCAGGCTTGATGTCCTGGAAGTTCTCCAGGCCAATACCGCCCTCGGAGCCGCTCTTGAGGCTCTTGGCCTCGTCCTTGTAGTGACGCATCGAAGCGATTTTACCGTTGAAGACCACGATGCCGTCGCGCACCAGGCGTACGGAATCGGTCGCGGCGATTTCACCCTCTTCGACGCGGACACCGGCGGCGATGCCGACTTTGGGCACCTTGAAGGTGTCCAGGACGGTCGCGGTACCCGTGGAGACCTCAACCTCGGTGGGCTTGAGCATGCCGATACGGGCAGCGTCGAGGTCCTCGAGGCACTTGTAGATGACGTCGTAGCAA
>CABULX010000097.1 GCA_902492545.1 uncultured Collinsella sp.
ACGGAGAGCACATTAAGTGCTCTCCGGCTCGTGCGGAACTCGCGATCGACCTTATGCCCCGCCCCTCGGGACTAAGGATACATGGTTGGGATTGCTAGATGGCAAAATTCATTAGCTAGGGACGCAGCGTAGGCTCATATCGAAGCATCTTCACCACCGGATTAATAAAAAAGAAGCACCGCTTGGGGGCGGTACTTCTTTTGAAAGCGCATGCGTGTTGTGACCTTAGCGGCTCTTAATTACAGGCCGCAGGATGCTTTGAGTTCTTCGACTCGGTCGGTTTTCTCCCAGGTGAAGTCGGCGTCTTCTCGGCCAAAGTGACCGTAGGCTGCCGTCTTTTCGTAGATGGGGCGGCGCAGGTCTAGGTCGCGGATGATTGCGCCCGGGCGCAGGTCGAAGGTCTTCTCTACGGCCTCGACGATCTTGTCCTCGGCAACATGTGCGGTACCGAAGGTGTCGACCATGATTGAGAGGGGCTTGGAAACGCCGATGGCGTAGGCAAGCTCGACTTCGCAGCGGTCGGCCAGACCGGCGGCGACCACGTTCTTGGCGACCCAGCGCGCGGCATACGCGGCGGAGCGGTCGACCTTGGTGCAGTCCTTGCCGCTAAAGGCACCGCCGCCGTGACGGCCATAGCCGCCGTAGGTGTCGACGATGATCTTGCGGCCGGTGAGGCCCGTGTCGCCCATGGGGCCGCCCACGACAAAGCGACCGGTGGGGTTCACATAGATGTCGGCATTATCCCACGGCATGTTCTCGGCGGCCATGACCGGGGTGATGACGTGCTCGATGAGGTCGGCCTTGATCTTACCCATGTCCTCGATCTCGGCGGCGTGCTGCGTGGAGATGACGATGGTCGTGACCTCGACGGGCTTACCATCTTCGTAGCGCACGGTGACCTGGGTCTTGCCGTCGGGACGCAGATAGGCGAGGGTACCGTCGTGACGCACGGCGGCCAGGCGCTCGGCCAGGCGGCTTGCCAGGTAGTGCGGCATGGGCATGAGGGTCTTGGTCTCGTTGGAGGCATAACCGAACATCATGCCCTGGTCGCCGGCACCGATCAGGTCGATCGGGTCGGTGGTAGCGCCGGTCTGGGTCTCGAAGGACTCGTCGACGCCCTGGGCGATATCGGGCGACTGCTCGTGGATGAGGCTCATAACGCCGCAGGTGTCGCAGTCAAAACCGAACTTGGCGCGGTTGTAGCCAATGCGGCGGATAACGCCACGGGCGATTTCCTGTACGTCGACGTAGGCCTGGGTGCGAATCTCGCCGGCGACGATGACGGTGCCGGTGGTCACGAGGGTCTCGCAGGCGCAGCGGACGTTCTCCACGTTGGCAGGCACGCCGTTGGGGGCGATGTAGCCCTTCTCCTGCAGCTCTATTTCTTTGGCGAGGATTGCGTCGAGGACGGCGTCGCTGATCTGGTCAGCGATCTTATCGGGATGACCTTCGGTCACCGACTCCGACGTAAAAACAAAGTACCCGTGTTGGGGCGGGATGGAACGAAGTTCTTCTGACATGATAGTCCTTTCAAAAAACGTGTCCCGGCGACCGTTACCATTCCGCCAGGCTCTCTATGCAAGGGCACATCATAGCGCGTAAATCAAACATTCACACCCTTTCCGCACCGAGGCATTGGTTAGCTAATTTGGGACGGGGCTTTTTTAGCTACCCAATCCGGAGTCTTCGGAGCCTAAGACCAATCTCGATATAGGGTAGCTAAAAAAGCCCCGTCCCAAAATTAGCTACCCAATGACTGGGTCGGTGCCCTTTGTGCGGAGGTTGCTTTGATGCTTTATACTGGTGCGGTTAGACATCCATCCTGCAATCGAGGAGATTTCCATGGCATCAGACGTTCGCGTCCGCTTTGCACCCTCACCGACGGGCAAGCTGCACATTGGCGGCGCCCGCACCGCTATCTATAACTGGGCTTTCGCCCGTGCAAACGGCGGCACGTTCATCCTGCGCATCGACGACACCGACCCCACCCGCTCTACCGACGAGAACACGCAGATCATCCTGCGCGCCATGCGTTGGCTGGGCCTGGACTGGGACGAGGGTCCCGAGGTGGGCGGCGATTTTGGCCCCTACGCCCAGACCGAGCGCCTGGACCTGTACAAGCAGGCCGCCCAGAAGCTTTGGGACGAGGGCAAGGCCTATCCCTGCTTCTGCACCAAGGAGCAGCTCGACGCCGACCGCAAGGCCGCGCAGGAGCGCAAGGACCCCTTCCAGGGCTATCAGCGCCGTTGCCGCAATCTTGATCCCGAGGAGGCCCGCCGTCGCATCGAGGCCGGCGAGTCCTACGTCCTTCGCATCAAGGTGCCCGAGGACCGCGGCGACGTCGTTATCCACGATGCCGTCCACGGCGAGGTGACCTTCGATGCCAAGGAGCTCGACGACTTTGTCATCTTCCGCTCCGATGGCACGCCCACGTATAACTTTGCGACCGTCGTCGACGACGCCATGATGAAGATCACCCATATCATCCGTGGCGACGACCACCTGTCGAACACCCCGCGTCAGGTCATGGTCTACGAGGCCCTCGGCGCGCCCGTGCCTACGTTCGCCCACATCTCCATGATCCTGGGCGCCGACGGCAAGAAGCTCTCCAAGCGCCACGGCGCCACCTCGGTGGAGGAGTACCGCGACGCCGGCTACCTGTCCGACGCCTTCGTCAACTACCTGGCGTTGCTCGGCTGGTCGCTCGACGGCGAGACTACAATCATCCCGCGCGATGTTCTGGCCAGTAAGTTTTCGCTCGACCGCATCTCCAAGAACCCGGCGACCTTCGACCCCAAGAAGCTCGACTGGGTCAATGCCGAGTACATCAACGGCATGACCGATGCCCAGTTTGCCGACGAGATCATGGTCCCCGAGCTGCACGAGGCGGGCCTCATCGAGGGCAACGTCGAGTACGGCGAGGACTGGATCGACGCGCTTGCCGCTATCGTCAAGCCGCGCACTAAGATGCCGGCCGACGCCGTGACCGTCGCCGCTCCCATCTTTGCCACGGCCGAGACGCTCGAGTATGACGAGAAATCCGTCAACAAGGGCCTGGCCAAGGAGGGCATGGGTGCCATTCTGGATGCCGCCAAGGCCGCGCTCGAGGGTGTGGACGAGTGGACGGCTGCCAATATCGACGCTGCGCTTGAGCCGTTGCCCGAGCAGATGGACCTTAAGAAGCGCGTGGTGTTCCAGGCCGTGCGCGTCGCCGTTTGCGGCAACATGGTGAGCCCTCCGCTGGGCGAGACCATGGCGCTCGTCGGCCGCGACGACTGCCTGGCGCGCATCGATCGCGCCCGCACGATGGCGCTGTAATCGCTGCGCAAACGTTTGTATCCGAGCCCCGTTCACCTCGAGCGGGGCTCTTGTTTCTGTAGACGTATGGGATAGGAGGTGCTGGGGCCATGGCTGAGCAACTTTCGCTGTTTGGTTCGCCTGAACCCGAGCGGGCTCCGGTGAAGCCTGTGCCTGCCGCTGCCTCGGCTCAGCCTAAGCCTGCACCCGAACCCGTCACCGCCTATGCGAGCGTGGTCCTCGACATCCCGACGCGTGCGCTGTCCGAGCCGTTTGCTTATGGCATTCCCCGGTCCTTTGCCAACGAGGCGCAGATCGGATCCACGGTCCTGGTCCACTTTGGTAACCGTGCGGCCGCGGGCTATATCGTCGACATTGCGCCTGATCTGGGCGACCTGCAGGGCAACAACGCCCTCGAACCCGCGCGCATTAAAGCCATCGAGGCTATCCTCAGCAAACCGCTCTTTACCGCCGAGGCTGCCCGCATCGCGCGCTGGATGAGCCGTGAGTATGTTGCGACGCTTACCGAGTGCCTGCGCCTGTTCTTGCCCCCGGGCGGCAGCCCGCGTGTGGTCAAGGGCGACGACGGCGTGTGGACAGTTGTGCGCCCCGCCGTCAAGCCTATCCAAAACCGCTGGGTCATGCTCACGCCCGAGGGTTTCGACTATACGCCGCCCAGGACTGCTGTCCGCCAGCGTCAGCTCATCGAGGCGCTCCAGTGCGGGCCGGTCACGACGCGCGACCTCAACCTTCTCTACAACAGTATGTCGGCGACCATTAAGGCGCTCGAAAAACGCGGCGTCGTGGTGGTGGAAGAGCGGCGTGCGTGGCGCGGCTGCATCGAGCAGACCACGCTGTCCTCGGCAAACGGTAAGGCGCCGGTCTCCCTTACCAACGGCCAGCAACAGGCACTCGCGCAGATTGAGCGCGCCCGTCTGGACGCTCATGGCGACGTGGTGCTGGTCGACGGCGTCACCGGCTCCGGCAAAACCGAGGTCTACCTCTCCGCCATTGAGCGCGTACTCGCAGCCGGCCGCTCAGCCTGCGTGCTTGTGCCCGAGATCTCGCTGACGGCCCAGACCGTCGGCCGTTTCCGCTCGCGCTTTGGCGAAACGGTTGCGGTCTTCCACTCGCGCCTTTCGGCCGGTGAACGCTTGGACCAATGGGATATGGTCGCCAGCGGTGCCGCGCGCGTGGTCGTGGGCGCCCGCTCGGCGCTCTTTTGCCCGCTCAGCGACTTGGGCCTTATCATCATCGACGAGGAGCACGAGACCAGTTACAAGCAGGGTTCCAGCCCGCGCTACTATGCGCGCGAAGTGGCGGCCGAGATGGCGCGTCGCTATCGCTGCCCGCTCGTGCTGGGCTCGGCCACGCCTTCTGCCGAGGCCCTCGATCGCTGCCGCCGCGGCACGTATAACGGTGTCACCTGGACGCGCGTCGAGATGCCCGAGCGCCCGGGACACGCCGTGCTGCCGACTGTCCTCATTGCCGACCTGCGCCGCGAGTTCTCGCATGGCAGCCGCTCCATGTTCTCTAAACCGCTGATGGAAGGCCTGGAGCGTGTGGTCGAGCGCCGCGAAAAGGCCGTGCTGCTGCATAACCGCCGTGGCTTTGCGCCGTTCTTGATGTGCCGCGAGTGCGGATGCGTCCCCACCTGCAATCACTGCTCCACCGCGCTTACGTATCACGAGCGCACGCACACGCTTCAATGTCACACCTGCGGTTCGTCTTGGCGCGTGCAGCCGTATCCTGCGCGCACGAGTCGCTGCCCCAAGTGCGGCAGCCGTTACCTGGCAAAAATGGGTCTGGGCACTCAGCAGATCGAGGACGCACTGCACCAGATGTTGCCCGAGGACGTCGCCATTATTCGCATGGATGCCGATTCCACGCGCGGCAAGGATGCACACAAAAAGCTGCTCGAGCAGTTCGATGCCGCCGATTGCGCCGTGTTGCTGGGCACCCAAATGATCGCAAAGGGTCTCGACTTTCCCGAGGTCACGCTCGTAGGCGTGGTCAATGCCGACTTCGCCCTCAAGCTGCCCGACTTTCGCGCAGGGGAGCGCGCCTACGACCTGCTGGAACAGGTGGCGGGCCGTGCCGGTCGCGGCGATCGCCCCGGTGAGGTCATCATCCAGACCTATCTGCCCGAGGACCCGGTCATTCGCGCCGTCGCCGAGCACGACCGTTCGATCTTTACCGACTACGACCTGGACCAGCGCCGCGACGCCCTGTATCCGCCGTTTGTTCGCCTGGTTAACATTTTGGTGTGGTCGGCGAACCGAGACGAAGCGCAAGACTACATCGGTCGCATCGCGAAACTCCTCAAGCGCCGCTGGCATGTCGCCGCTCCCGACTTTTTGAGGGCGGGGAGTGCTGCGCCGCAGGTGCTGGGCCCTGCTTCGTGTGTAATCGAGAGAGCCAAGGACCGTTATCGCTATCACCTGCTTGTGAAGTCGCCCGTGGGGTACCATGTCTCTGATGATATCGACGCCTGCCTCAAAGAGGTGGGCTCTGTGCGCGGCGTGAGCGTGAGCGTTGACGTCGATGCTTATGATTTGATGTAACAACCCGAAAGGATGGCCATGGAAGCCAACGGAATCGTACTTTCGCCCGACCCTCGTCTGCGTCAGGAGTGCGCCGTCATCGAGGAGATTACCCCGGCGATCGAGGCGCTTGCCGAGAAGATGAAGAAGATGATGTTCGAGAACGGCGGCTGCGGCTTGGCCGCCCCGCAGATTGGCGAGCTCATTCAGCTTGTCACTATCGACTGCGACTACAGCGACAAGAACGACTATGACCCGTACGTGCTCATCAACCCTGTCATTGTTGAGCAGAGCGACCATTTGGTGCCGTTTAGCGAGGGCTGCCTGTCCATCCCCGGCATTAGCTGCGAGATTGAGCGCCCCGACCACGTTGTCGTCGAGGCGTATGACCTGGACGCCAACCTGATTCGCTATGAGGCCTCGGGCGACCTGTTCTGCGTGTGCCTGCAGCACGAGATCGATCACCTGCACGGCAACACCATGTTCGAGCGACTCAAGCCGATGCAGAGGCTCAAGGCCGTCAAGGAGTACCAGGACGCCCTGGCCCGCGGCGCTCGACCGGGCGAGACGGAGTAGGTTTGTCCGTCCCCGGGGCGCCCGCCTATATCTTCCCGTGCTCAAACATTCTCGCTGCGCTGCGAAACTGCGCGCGGGACGAGATGTGGGCGCTCAGCACCGGGGACTGCGTTGTTCTGGCTCGGTTCGCCCGGGTGCCGTCGGGCCAGGGAAGGGCGTCTTCGCTGATAGATGCTTTGTTGGAAGAGCTGCTTTTATTGCGGCTCTTTCTTTGGTTTTGGGTATATTTGTTCTTGTTGAATTGTTATTGCGGATGGGCTGGGTACTTGGCTTTCCGCTGTTATTTGTAGCCGTCTCGGCTTTGGTTGAGAGGAGACGATCTTTATGCGTATTGTGTTTATGGGTACGCCCGATTTTGCTGTGCCTTCGCTGACTTCGCTTGTTGAGGCTGGCAATGAAATTGTGCTGGTTATTACTCGTCCTGATGCTGTTCGTGGGCGTGGTAAGAAGCTTGAACCGTCTCCTGTTAAGGCCAAGGCGCTTGAGCTGGGGTTGCCGGTTGTTGAGGCTAATCGTATGACGCCGGAGGTTGTTGAGGCGCTTCAGGCTGCCCAGGCTGACATTTCTGTGTGGCTGCTTATGGTTGCATTTTGCCTGATGAGATGCTGCATATGGCGCCGCTCGGTATTGTGAATGTTCATGCGTCTTTGCTGCCTCGTTGGCGTGGGGCTGCTCCTATTCAGCGTGCGATTCTCGCTGGTGACGAGGTTGCTGGCGTTTCTATCATGCGCATTGGGCATGGCGTGGATACTGGTGCTTATTGTACTCAGGCTTCCACGTCGGTTGCCGGTAAACATGCTGAGGCGCTGACCATGGAGCTTGGTGAGCTTGGCGGCAAACTGCTTGCCGATACACTTCCTTCACTTGCCGATGGTTCGGCGGTTTGGACCGAGCAGGATGAGGCGCTCGTTACCCATGCTGCCAAGATTTCCAAGCAGGAGATGCGTCTAGATCCGCAAATGACGGCGCTTGATTGCGTGCGTCATGTGCTGGCCTCATCCGATACCGCGCCTGCTCGTTGCATGATTGCCGGTAAGACGGTTCGTGTGCTCGATGCTGCGCCGGCTGATGTGTCGCTTGGCGAGGGCGCCGTTGACGTTAAGAACAAGCGTGTTTACCTTGGTCTTTCCGATGGCCCGGTTGAGTTGCTCGAGGTTAAGCCCGATGGCAAGCGTGCTATGGCCGCTTCCGCTTGGGCTGCCGGCCTGCAGGGTGCCGATCTTATCTGGGGTGTTTTGTCATGAGCAAGCTGTCTCCCGCGCGCAAACTTGCGCTCGATGTGCTAATGGAGGCCGATCGCCGCGGTATGTATGCGCGCGACGTGCTGTCCTCTCGCGCATCTGCCAAGGCTATTGACCAGCGCGATTCCGCTTTTGCCGCTCGTTTGGCACTGGGCGTTGCGGCTACCCAGGGTATTTTGGACGAGCTGCTCGATCAGTTTCTTGATAAGCCTAAAAAGGTTGCGCCGCGTGTTCGCATGGCACTTCGTATCTCGGCCTTCGAGATGCTCTATCTGCATACGCCTGGCCGCGTTGCGGTGAGTCAGGGCGTTGAGCTGGTGCGCAGCGGAGCTAAGTCTGCCGCCGGTTTGGCCAATGCCGTGCTCCATAAGGTCGCGGACAACGTTGAGAACTTTGCCACTGCGTCCGATGTAGATGAGTCTGAGCGACGCTTGGTTCGTCTGTCGCGCCTGATGGGTCTGCCGCGTTGGCTTTGCGCTCGTATTATGGCCTCGTTCGATACCCCAGAGGGTGCGCTCAACTTTGCTGGCAATCTGGCCCCCGCGCCGCTGGCCCTGCATGAGAACGCCTTTGCGACCAAGCCCGATCCGTATATCTCGCAGCTCGTCGCGCCTGTCTTCCCGGGCTGCCATGCCCCGGTTGATGCCCAGGTTACCGTTGCTTCGGGTGTGTTTGAGCGTGCTGCTGCCG
>CABULX010000098.1 GCA_902492545.1 uncultured Collinsella sp.
CGTCTTCCCCGTACCCGACGGCGACACCGGCACCAACATGTCGCTCACGCTCGCCTCGGTGACCAAGGAGCTCTCCGCCCTTCCCGCCGATGCCGACATGGAGGCCATCGCCGGCGCCATCACTCACGGCTCCCTCATGGGCGCCCGCGGTAACTCCGGCGTCATCACGTCGCAGATTCTGCGCGGCGTGGCCGAGGGCCTCGTCTCTGCCGATGAGCCCATCACCTCCGCCAACATCGCTTATGCGTTCCGTCGTGCCGTCAAGGTCGCCTTCCAGGCCGTCCGCAAGCCCATCGAGGGCACGATCCTCACGGTCCTGCGCGATGTCTCGACCAAGGCCGATGAGTGCGAGAAGAAGAAGTTCTCGGCCGAGGATGCGCTCGATGCTATCGTCGTCGAGGCGTACCAGTCCGTTGCTCGCACGCCCGACCTGCTGCCCGTTCTGAAGGAGAACGGCGTGGTCGACTCCGGCGCCTTTGGCTTTGCCATCTTCCTGGAGAACTTTGTTGCCGCCGCGCTTGGCCGCAGCACCGTTGTCGAGGATTTCTCCGCCACGTTTGATTCCGCTGGCTCTGCCCGCGATGCGGCCCTTGGTCGCGTTGAGATCGAGGCTAACGACGACTGGGAGGGCTCGGAGTTCCGCTACTGCAACGAGTTCCTCTTTAAGGCCGACGCCCCGTTTGACGAGAACGAGTGCCTTAAGTTCCTAGGCTCCATGGGCGACTGCGAGCTGCTCGTGGGCGCCTATCCCGACTACAAGATCCATGTGCACTCCAACACCCCCAACCTGGTGCTCGAGCACATGCTGCAGCTCGGTCAGATCTATGAGGTCTTTATCCACAACATGGAGATGGAGGCCCACGACCGTACCGCCAAGATCCACGAGGATCAGGAAAAGGCCGCCGAGCCCGCCAAGGCGCTGGGCTTTGTCGCCGTTGCCGCCGGTTCCGGCGAGGCCGACATCCTCAAGTCCCTTGGCGTCGACGTGGTCGTCTCCGGTGGCCAGACTATGAATCCCTCGACCGCCGACCTGCTGGGCGCGGTGGACCAGGTCAACGCGACCTCGGTCATCATCTTGCCCAACAACGGCAACATCCGCATGGCCGCTGAGGCTGCTGCCTCAGCCTGCACCGACAAGAAGGTCGCCGTCGTTCCCACCAAGACCGTCCCGCAGGCCTTCTCCGCGCTGTTCGCAGTCCTGCCCGATTCCGAGCTCGAGGATGCCGTCGCCGCCATGGCCGACGCCATCAGCGAGGTCCGCGATGGCGAGGTCACCCGCGCCGTGCGCGACTCCAGTGCCTCTGACGGTTCTCCGATTCACTCCGGTGACGTCATGGGTATCATCGCCGGCTCCATCGACTTGGTCGGCTCCGACGTGAAGCAGGTCACGCTCGACTGCATCAACCGCATGCAGGAGGAAGAGGAGGGCGACGCGCTGACGATTCTGGCCGGCGAGGAGCTGTCCGATGAGGCCTTCCAGGAGATCGTCGACGCTATCGAGGAGGCTCAGCCCGATCTGGAGATCGACGCCCATCGTGGCGAACAGCCGCTCTATCCCGTGATCTTCTCGATCGAGTAGGCAACTGCCTATGTCCGAGCTGTGCTCCGTGCCGCGTGTCTCGGAGCGCTTTGCCCAGAGCAATGCGCTCGACGAGGATATCGCGCGACTCAAATATGTTTCGGGTAAACGTGAGGAGGCCCTTCGCCGTCTGGGAATTCGGACGGTGAGGGACCTCCTTCTCCATATTCCTCATCGATACCTCGACTTTACCCGTTCGTGGTCCATTGAGATGGCGCCCATCGGTACCGTGTGCACCATCATCGCCACGGTCGACCGTATCGTTCAAAAGCAGCCGCGTCCGCGCATGCAGGTGACTGAGGTCTCACTTGTTGACGAGACGGGCGTACTGCAGGTCGCCTTTTTCCGCCAGCCCTGGATTGCTCAGCAGCTTAAGCAGGGCGACCGCCTGGCCGTGATGGGCAAGGTCGAGTTTGCCTACGGCTTTAAGCAGATGGCCTCGCCCCACTTTGAAAAGCTCGAGGACGGGCGCGCCGCAGGCACCATTCTGCCGGTCCATTACGTGAGCGATGGCGTGAGCCAGGCGTGGATGCGCCGCATCGTAAGCGGCGCGCTCGAGGTCGTCGGCAATCCGTTCGATTCGATTCCCGCGCCGCTGCGCGCAAAGCGGAAGCTCATGAGCAATGCCCGCGCGCTTCGATCGATCCACTTTCCCTCGAGCATGGCCGAGCGCGATATCGCGCGCGCACGGCTTGCCTACGAGGAGTGCCTCTACCTGCAGCTGGCGCTGCGTCTGCGCAACGACGGCGGTCTGGTCGATGTGGTGCCCTATGCCCACACCGCGGGCGAGCACCTGGCCGCGCTCAAGCAAGCCCTGCCGTTTTCGCTGAGCGACGAGCAGGAGGCCGCATTCCAAGACATTCTGCACGACATGTGCGATGGCGGGCGCGTGATGAACCGCCTGCTGCTGGGCGATGTCGGTACCGGTAAGACCGCCGTTGCCGCCTGCGCGCTGGCTGTGGCTGCCGATAGCGGCACGCAGGCCTGCGTTATGGCGCCCACGGGCGTTCTGGCGCGCCAATATGCCGATAAGACCGGCCCTCTGCTCTCGCAGGCGGGCATGTCCTGGGCGCTTCTGACGGGTGCCACGCCGGCCTCAGAGCGCGAGCAGATCCATGCCCAGCTTGAATCGGGCGAGCTCGACGTCCTCTTTGGAACCCACGCGGTGCTTTCGGATAACGTTGCGTTCAATCATCTGTCGCTTGTCGTCATCGACGAGCAGCACCGGTTTGGCGTTGGCCAACGCAACGCCCTGCGCGCGAAGGGCCCCGGTGCGGACCTGCTCGTTATGACGGCGACACCAATCCCGCGTACGCTGGCGCTTTCGGTCTACGGCGATCTGGACACGAGTATCATCCGCCATCGGCCCGTCCCTGGCGCTGGCGTGACGACACGCGTGCTCACCGAGTCGAGCCGTGACCTCGCCTATGGCGCCATCCGCGAGGCGCATGAAAAGGGTCAGCAGGCCTACGTGATTTGCCCACTCGTGGAGCCGAGTGACTCGGCCGATGAGCTGGAAGACGTGCCCGGTATTGCCCGCGACGATGAGGGCCGCGTAACCGTACCCGTGCCGCTGCACGATACGGCGACCGAGCTCGATCGCCTGCGTCTGGCGTTGCCGGGGCTTACCGTCGAGCGCCTTCACGGCCGCATGCCGGCGGGGGAGAAGGACCGCGTGATCGACGCCTTCAAGCGAGGCGAGATCGACGTGCTCGTATCGACCACGGTGGTCGAGGTGGGTGTTGACGTGCCCAACGCCACCGTCATGGTCATCGAGAACGGCGAGCGCTTTGGCTTGGCGGCCCTGCACCAGCTGCGCGGTCGCGTGGGCCGCGGCAGCGTGTCGGGTACGTGCCTGGTCATGACGCACTCCAAGGGCAATGGCGGTGCCTCGGCGGCACAAGACCGCCTCCAGTCGCTCGAAAAGACCTCGGATGGCTTTACGCTCGCCCAGATGGACCTGCGCCTGCGCCACGAGGGCGAGATCCTGGGGTATCGCCAGCACGGCGGTGTGACCCTGCGCTTTGTGGACCTGGACGCCGACGAGGATCTTATCGAATGGGCTCATTTGGACGCGGTCGAGCTCTTGCGGTATGCTAGCAACCTTGACTCCGTGGCGACGCGCCCCTTGCGCGACGCGGTCGCCACACGCTATCGACATATCTTTAAGGAGGTCAGCGGAGGATGAGAATCATCGGCGGTGAATGGCGCGGCCGCAAGATCGAAGAGCCGCGCGGGCGCGATGTCACCCGTCCCACGACCGATCGCGTGCGCGAGGCATGCGCGTCCATGGTCATGTCGGCGTTCGACTTCGATTTGGACGAGGTCCGCGTGCTGGACGCCTTTGGAGGCTCCGGCGCCCTGGGAATCGAGATGCTCTCGCGTGGCGCCCGCTCGCTCACCACGTTCGAGATCGACCGCAATGCCGCCCGTCTGATCACCAGGAATATTGAGTCGCTGTGCCGTGACCGCTCGCGTTGGCGCATCTTTACCGGCGATGTGCTGGCGAGCGCCTCGCGCGGCCGCGTGCCGGGTGGTCCTTTTGATCTGGTCCTGCTCGATCCGCCCTATGCGTTTGGCGCCGAGCCGGTCGAGGGGCTGCTGCAAAATCTTTCCCAGCAGGGACTGCTGGCGCCCGGGGCCTTTGCCCTGTTTGAGCATGCCGCAGCCGATGCGGGCGCCCATCCGGCTGGTTTTAAGACCGTGCGAGAGAAGCGCTACGGCATTACCTCGGTTGACTTGCTGCGCTGGGCGGCCGAGGACGAGAACGGCCATGCTGACGAGAACGAAAATGACGAGGACGCGCCTTCGGAGGGTACCCATGAATGACACCATCAACCGCGTGATCGTCCCGGGCACTTTCGATCCCATCACTTTTGGCCATATCGACGTGATCCGCCGTGCCCGCCGCATCTTTCCCAGCGTGATTGTCGCCGTGGCCGAATCGCAGGGTAAAAACGGCGTGGGTACCACCTTTATGCTCGACGAGCGCGTGGCGCTGGTCCGCGAGGCCCTCGGTGATCTGGACGGCGTCGAGGTGCTGCCTTTCACCGGCCTGCTGGTTGACTTTGCACGTGAGCAGGGGGCGGGTGCCGTCGTTAAGGGTCTGCGCGCCATGACCGACTTTGAATATGAGTTGCAGCAGGCCGACCTCAACTATCGCCTCGATAGCGAGCTGGAATCCATCTTTGTCATGAGTGCTCCGCAGTACGGTTACATCTCGAGCTCGGTGGTGCGCCAGATTGCGTCGCTTGGGAGCGACGTATCGACGTTTGTGCCGCCCAACGTGGTCGAAGCGCTTAAACATCGCTTTTCGTGACGTTTTTTATTGCCTGGTGGCATGTGGTAAACTAACACGATGATATGTTACCTATGAAAGGAGACCGGATGCCGGGCGAGAATTTTCCTGGCGACAGGATCGTGAGTCTTGTCGACGAGCTCGAGGGGCTCATCGAAGAGGCTAAGACGCCGTTCGGCAAGAACGCCCAGATGAAGGTTATCGACGCCGACGTCTTCTTTAACATCCTCGATGAGATCCGCATGAGCTATCCCGAGGAGTGGCAGAAGTCCCGCCGTATCCTCAAAGAGCGCGAGGAGCTTATGGCTTCCGCCGCCGCTCAGGCCGATTCCATCATTGCCGATGCTCAGCAGCAAGCGCTCACCATTGCCGGTGAGCAGGAGATCGTTCGCTTAGCACAGCAGCAGGCCGACGACATCCGCGACCGTGCCCAGCAGTACGAGCGCGAGACGCGCTATGCCGCCGAGGATTACGCCGAGCAGGTCTTTACGCACCTCGAGGAGAACCTTAAGAGCCTGACCGGCACCGTCACCCGTTGCCGTCAGCAGCTCAATGAGGGTGCCGCCCAGCAGAACGGCCAGTGGTAATGGCTGAGTTCCCGAGCGTTACCGTCGATCTTTCCGAGCAGCTCGAGTTTCCCGGAGACTCTTATCCGCTGACCGGCAAGGTCGATGTCGCCACCTACACGGTGGGCGAGAAGGAGTACCAGCTGCAGGACGGCATTGCCTACGACGTGGTCTTTACCAACGCCGGTACCGGCGTTCTGCTCTCGGGCATGGTCCGCGCCCACGCCACCGGCGAGTGCGATCGCTGCCTAGAGCCCGCCTCGTTTGATATCGCAGGCGAGATCGAGGAGTTCTACCTCTTTGAGGAGCCTGAGGACCCCGAGACCTACGAAGATGGCTACGAGTTGCTGGGCGAGGATCGCATCGTCGATCTGGGTGAGCCCATCAACGACGCGGTCGTCATGGACACGCCGTTCGTTGTCCTATGCAAGCCCGATTGCCGCGGCCTTTGCCCCACCTGCGGCATCAATCTCAACGTCGAGCAATGCGATTGTGCCGCCCAAGCAGAGGCCGAATGGGCCGCTGCCACGGAAAATCCATTTGCAGCATTGAAGAATCTCAAGCTTGACGAGTAAAACTGTGGTAGTATCGCTACTTGCGCGTAATCGCCACACTGGATAGTTCATAAGGAAGGTCACTATGCCCGTACCTAAACAAAAGCAGGGTCGTATCCGCACCCATACCCGTCGTTCCGCCAACATGAAGATCTCGGCTGCGGCTCAGTCCACGTGCCCCCGTTGCGGCGCTGTTAAGCTCCCGCATCACGTGTGCCCCAGCTGCGGTTTCTACAAGGACCGCGAGGTTATCGTTACCGAGTAACTGTATACTCTGGATGCGATGCCGTTCCAACTGGAACCACAATGGCCGGCTCAATGAGTCGGCCATTTTTGTATAAGGAGTATGTATATGAGTAACGTTCGCGTTTGTGTAGACGTTGTGGGTGGAGACGAGAAGCCTCAGGTTGTCCTCGACGGTATCGAGGCGGCGCTTGCGGCGGATCCCGATATCGAGGTCTTGGCCGTCGGTCCCGCAGAGATCGTGAACCCCTTTGCCGCGGCTCACGCTCGCGTTGAGGCCTTGGAGGCGCCCGATGTCATCGCCATGGATGACGATCCCATTCGAGCCGTGATGACCAAGCGCAAATCCTCGATTGTGCTTGCCTGCCGTGCTATCAAGAAGGGTAACGCGGATGCGTTCTTCTCTGCCGGCTCCACTGGCGCCATGACCGCTGCCGCTACCGCCTACGTGACGCCATTTAGGTATCAGGCCGAGGGCAAGAAGCAGCCGGTGCGTCCGTGCCTCACCAATGCACTGCCCAACCGCGCCGGCGGCCTGACGGTCCTGTGCGACATGGGCGCCAACCCCGATGTCGAGGTCGACGACATGGTGCGTTTTGCCCAGATGGGTAGCGCCTATGCGCGCGTCGTCTTGGGCATTGAGTATCCCCGCGTCGGCCTGCTCGGCAACGGCACCGAGGATGAGAAGGGCTCCAACTTTACCAAGGCGTGCTTCCCGGTCATGAAGGCCGCGGTTCCCGGCTTTGTGGGCAACTGCGAGGGTACCGACCTGACCTCGGGTAACTTTGACGTCGTCGTTGCCGATGGCATGTCGGGCAACATCGCGCTCAAGGCGACCGAGGGCGCCGCTAAGTTTTTGCTGCAAGAGCTCAAGGGTGCCTTTATGGCTTCGCTTGGCACCAAGATTGCCGCGCTGCTCATCAAAAAGCAGATGCGCGAGATCAAGGCAAAGCTCTCGGGCGATGCTAAGGGCGGCGCCATTCTGCTGGGCCTGCGTGGCGTGGTCCTGATCGGCCACGGTGCCACCTCGGTCGAGGCCGTCAAAAACGGTACGCTCGCCGCGGCGGAGGCCGTGCGCGCCGGGCTGGTCGAGAACGTCGCCAACTCTATGGACGGCATCGTTTTGTAGGAGCGAGTTAGAGCGCTGTTATGTGCCTCGCGGCCTTCGTCGTGGGGTAGAATCAAAACCGTGTCTTGGCGCTGCGCTTGCGGCGCCAGCTCGTTGATGTTCACGCAATACGAGAGGAAGCGCTATGGACCGCTCCGAAATCTTCGATAAGATCGCCGAAGTCGCCGCTGACGTTCTGGGCGTCGATGTCGCCGACATTAGCGACGAGACTACCTTTGACGATCTCGATGCCGATTCGCTCGAGCGTCTGCAGCTGGTGACGGCCATCGAGGACGAGTTCGACCTCGAGATCGATGACGAGACCCTGCTGTCGCTCAACTCTGTCGCCGACGCTGTCGACGCTATTGAAAACGCCAAGGAGGCCTAAGTCTTGGCTTTATCTCAACGACTCGCACGCGCCCAGGAAATCCTGGGCCACGAGTTCAAT
The DNA here is from genome assembly GCA_902492545.1 of uncultured Collinsella sp. Classification (GTDB taxonomy): domain Bacteria; phylum Actinomycetota; class Coriobacteriia; order Coriobacteriales; family Coriobacteriaceae; genus Collinsella. Next base: position 7,797 of record CABULX010000098.1, read on the forward strand.
AACAAGGTGCTGCTGCGCGCGGCGCTCACGCACCCTTCTGCCGTGGAAGGTCAGCCCGTCTCGGCGAGTTATGAGCGCCTTGAGTTTTTGGGCGATTCCATTTTGGGCGCCGTGGTTGCCCGCTCGCTCTTTGAGTCCTATCCGGAGTTTGACGAGGGCAAGCTTACGCGCCTGAAGGTGTCGCTCGTCTCGGGCGCCACGCTGTCCGAGGTGTCCCATGAGCTGGGCATCGACGACATCATCATCTTTGGTGCCTCCGAGACCGGTACCGGTG
>CABULX010000099.1 GCA_902492545.1 uncultured Collinsella sp.
TTACGCCGCCTCGTCGAACTGCGAGTTGTACAGGTCGGCGTAGAAGCCGCCTTGGGCGAGCAGCTCGTCGTGCGTGCCCTTCTCGACGATGTCACCGTCGCGAATTACCAAGATCACGTCGGCGTTGCGGATCGTGGACAGGCGGTGCGCGATAACAAAGCTGGTACGGCCCTGCATCAGCGCATCCATGGCACGCTGAATAAGCTCCTCGGTACGAGTGTCAACGTTGGAGGTTGCCTCGTCCAGAATCAGCGCCGGGCGGTCGGCCAAAATGGCACGGGCGATGGTCACGAGCTGGCGCTGACCCTGCGACAGGTTAGTGCCCTCCTCGTTGATCATAAAGTCGTAGCCGCCGGCGAGCGTATGGATAAAGTGGTCGCAACGCGCGGCGCGCGCAGCGGCCTCGACCTCGGCATCGCTCGCATCGGGGCGTCCGTAGCGGATGTTCTCGCGGATGGTGCCGTTAAACAGCCAGGTATCCTGCAGTACCATGGCAAACTCGCCGCGCAGCGCCGCACGGTCCCAGTCGCGCACGTCGACGCCCTCGACGCGCAGCGAACCGCCGTCCACGTCGTAAAAGCGCTGCAGCAGCTTAATGAGCGTGGTCTTGCCGGCGCCGGTGGGGCCGACGATGGCGATGGTCTGGCCGGGCTGCGCCTCGCAGCTAAAGTCGTGGATGATGGTCTTGTCGGGCGTATAGCCAAACTTCACATGGTCAAACTCCACGTGGCCGGGGCGCTTCTCAGGGATCTGCGCGTCGGCCTTCTGCTCCTCCTCGGGTGCGGCCAAAAACTCAAACACACGCTCGGTGGCAGCTGCCATCGACTGCATCGTGTTGCTCACGTTGCCCAGCTGCTGCACGGGCTGCGTAAAGTTGCGCACGTACTGGATAAAGCTCTGGATGTCGCCGGGCGTGGCATTGCCGGTCAGCGCGAGCTGCGCGCCCACCACGACAACGCCCACGTAACCCATGTTGCCCACCAGGCTCATAAGCGGCATCATCAGGCCCGACAGGAACTGCGAACGCCAGCCACTAATAAACAGGCGGTCGTTTTGACGGTCGAACTCCTCGATTGAGGCCTCGGCGCGGTCGAACACCTGAATGACGTTTTGACCGGCAAAGTCCTCCTCGATAATGCCGTTGACGGCGCCCAGGACCTGCTGCTGCTCGCGGAAGTACGGCTGCGAGAAGTGAATCATCACCATCAAGATAATTGCGGCTGCCGGCAGCGTGAGCACGGTGACGCCGGTGAGCGGCAGGCTGATCGACAGCATCATGACGAGCACGCCGATAATCTGCGTCACCGACGTGATGAGCTGCGTCACGCTCTGGTTGAGCGACTGACCCAGCGTATCGACGTCGTTGGTGATGCGGCTGAGCACGTCGCCCTTGCTGTGGCCGTTGAAGTAGCTCATCGGCACGACGGCAATCTTGGCGGCAATCTCCTTGCGCATGCGGTAGCAGATCTTTTGCGTGACACCGGTCATGAGCCAGCCCTGGATCAGGCTGCAGGCAGAGCTCGCCAGATACAGGCAGAGCAAAAAGCCGAGCGTCTTGGCGATCCAGTTAAAGTCGACATCGCCGGTGCCGTTGACCTTGGCAACCAGGCCCTCGAACAGCTTGGTCGTAACCTGGCCGAGTACCTTGGGTCCCACAATGTTAAAGATGACCGAGCATACGGCAAAGGCGACGGCGACAAACACGGCAACCTTGTGCTGGCCGATATAGCCGAGCAGCTGCCTCATGGTGCCCTTAAAGTCCTTGGCCTTTTCGCCGCGACGCATGCCGCCCATGCGGCCCATGGGTCCACGCTGACGGGTGGGCTTGGGAATTTGGGTCTTGGTCTCGTCTGCCATTAGCGCTCGCCTCCTTCCATGACGGCTGCAATCTCTTCTTGGGTAAGTCCCAGCTCCTTGGCGGAAAGCTGCGACTGTGCGATTTCCAGGTACGCCGGGCAGCTGCGCAGCAGCTCCTCGTGCGTACCGGTGCCCACCACGTGGCCGTCGTCGAGCACGATGATTTGGTCGGCGTGCATGATGGTCGCGATGCGCTGGGCCACGACCACGAGCGCGGCGTCGGTGACGTTTTTGGCGAGCTCCTCGCGCAGGCGCGCGTCGGTCTTGTAGTCAAGCGCGCTAAACGAGTCATCGAACACCACGACCTCGGGCTTCTTGGCCAGGGCGCGGGCGATGGCCAGACGCTGGCGCTGACCGCCCGAAACATTGGAGCCACCCTGGCTGATGGGGGAGTCGTAACCGCCCTCGCGCTCGGCGATAAAGTCCTCGGCTTGGGCGATGCGCGCGGCCTGGCGCATGTCATCATCGCTTACCATGTCGCCGGCAAACTTGAGGTTGCTCTCGACGGTACCCGAGAATAGGCGCCCCTGCTGCGGGATGTAACCAATGCGGCGGCGCAGCTCGGAAAGGGTCATGTCGCGCACATCGATGCCGTCGAGCGAAATGCTGCCGCCCGTGACGTCGTACAGGCGCGGAATCAGCTGCACGAGCGTGGACTTGCCCGAGCCCGTGGAGCCAATGATGCCGAGCATCTGACCGGCGTGCGTGGTGAAGTTCACGCCGCTGATGACGTCGGCGCGGGCATCGGGATACTGGAAGCTTACGTCGCGGAAAGTGAGCTCACCGCGCGGCGCGCTGGCGGCAGGCAGTTTGGGCGAGGCGGGGTCGTTGATGCTGGTGGGGCAGGTGATGACCTCTTCCACGCGCTCGGCCGCGACCTCGGCACGGGGCAGGATGACCGAAACCATGGTGAGGATCATAAACGCCATAACGATCTGCATGGTGTAGGAGATAAACGCCATCATGTTGCCGACCTGCATCACGCCGTCGGACACGCCCTGCGCGCCAAACCAGACGATAAGCACGGTGATGCAGTTCATGACGAGCATCATGAGCGGCATCATAAAGCTCATGGCGCGGTTGGTGTAGAGCTGCGTGGTCATCAGGTCGAGCGACGCCTTGTCAAAACGCTCGAGCTCATGCTCCTCGCGGTTGAACGAGCGGATGGGCATAAGGCCGTCGAGTAGCTCGCGGGCGGTAAGGTTCACGCGGTCCACGAAGCTCTGCATCTTTTTGAACTTGGGCATGGTGAGGCCCATGAGCACGCCGACGACGGCCGAGACCGCGATGATGGCCACGGCGATGGTCCACTCCAGGCCGGTGTGGTTGGCCAGGACGCGCATGACGGCGACGATGCCCATGACGGGAGCCATCAGGCACATGCGGATAAACAGGGTTGCGGCCATCTGGATCTGCTGAATATCGTTGGTGCAGCGGGTGATGAGCGAGGCCTGGCTAAACTTGCCCACCTCGGCCGGCGAGAAGTGCATAACCTTGTTGAAGGTCTCGCGGCGCAGGTCGCGGGCGATGGAGCAGGCGGTGCGCGACGCCACGGCACCGGTCAGAATGGTGGCGACGAGCGACACCAGGCACAGCCCAAACATCGTGGTCGCCATGTGGCTCAGGTAGGCGTTCTGCACGTCGGCGGGGTCGATGCCCTGTGCCTTGTACTCGTCCTGTACATAGCTCACGGCGCGCTGGGTGACGATGGAGCCCGACATGGAGCCCATTTTGTCCGCCATTTGGTTGGCGCCCTCGACGAGCTTGCCCTGATCGATAAGACCGCCTTCAACGCCTAGGCGCAGGCTCTTCATGGTGATCTTGCCGCCGTCGGCGTCGATCTGCTTTTGCATGCTCTGCGCGGCTGCGGCCTTCTGCTGCATCTCGGCGAGCTGCTCGGGCGTCATCGCTGCCATTTGCTCGGGGGTGGGCATGGCCTGGGCAGCGTTGTTGTCTTTCTCGCTGGACGAGCCCATCATGTCGCCCATGGAGTCGGCGTCAATGCCCTGGTCGAGCGAAAGGACGACAGTCTCGGGCAGGCTCATAATGTCGGCAATCTTGCCTCCATCGGCACGCTCTTCCTCGGTACCCTTATACGTTCGAATGCCATTTTTGTCAGCCTTGCTAAACACGGCCTCCACAGCTTTGGCGTCCTTGGTGCTCATAAAGAGTTCAAGGTCGTCGAGCGATTCGGCGCGGATGGTGTCGGGTACGGGCGAGGCGATGCCGCCTTGCTGCACACCCACGTCGACGATGTCGCTCATATAGGTAGGCAGCGCCAGATCGGCGTTGCAGCTGATTACGATAAGCACGATAGCTGCGAACAGTGCCAGGATATGCTTTTTAAAGAGCTTGAGAATCCTCACTCGGCATCTCTCCTTTCTTGATTGCGGTCGATAATTTCGTTGGCGCGCCTTAGAAGACGCACCATCTCTTGGGTATCTGTTTCGCCGAGCTGCTCGAGGAAAGCCGCAGTGCGGGCCTCGAATTCCCGACGTTTGATTTCGAGATCCTGGAATCCCTTGTCGGTCACTATGACGTGTACGCGACGACGGTCAGTCTTTGAGTGCTCGCGCTCGACCCAGCCCTTGGCTTCGAGAGCGCGTAGGATATTGGCGATGCGGGCACTCGAGACCCAGGCGCGATCAGCGAGTTCGCTCGGCGTGAGCGAACCGCCGGCGAGTATGAGGGCGCGCATAACGGCCATCTCGCCGCCGAGGGCTTTGTCCGCAAAACGCGAAATGCGCTGATGCATGCTGCCGAACTCGGTAAGGAGCTGACGCCCAAGTTCACGGAAATCGGTATCTTCCACCGAAAACCCCTAACACTAGAAACTATTTTCGGTGAAAGATGATACCCTTGCACGCGCACCCTATGCGGTAGATTTTGGGACATGCCTAGAAAACTACCTTTAGGCGACCTCCGTACGCCGTCGGTGCCAGCAAAGTTAGGGGCAGATCGTTAGGCATGTTCTAAAGCCTACTCAGAGGTACTTTACCCTGCTAAAGCTGGCATAACAGCTAGAGTGAACGTCGTACAAAGGCAAGGAAAAAACTAAACAAATCGGTGAACGGTAGTTGTTCGCGCTCGCATTTCCTGCGGATTTGTAAAAAACGCCATTATGATATAAAAAAAGAAACATATAACAGCCCAGATGGAGAAGGTGGCTATGTTATCCTTCTCAGACGGGTGAAATCTTGGGTTTTGGGTTGTAGTTCCAAGGTGGACAAACGTTTTTCCTGCACCAACGTGTGGTGAAGAACGGAAGAAGCCGGTAGTGCAAGCCGAAAATTCAAGAATTCAATAAGCAGCGGTGTGAGAGAGCGCCGCATTACACGTAACTAGGAGCGTGGTTACACAATGCAGGAGGCATGGGAAGGCTTCAAGGAAGGTATCTGGATGGGAGAGGTTGACGTCCGAGACTTCATCCAGAAGAACTACACCCCCTACGAGGGCGATGAGTCGTTCCTCGTAGGTCCGACCGAGCGTACCAAGGAGCTGTGGGGCGAGGTTCTCGACCTGCTGCTTAAGGAGCGCGAGCAGGGTGGTGTCCTCGATATGGACACCAAGACCGTCACGGGTATCGTGAGCCACCCCGCTGGCTACATCGATAATGCCCATCGCGACAAGGAGACCATTGTTGGCCTCCAGACCGACAAGCCGCTCAAGCGCGCGCTGCACGTCAACGGTGGCATCCGCATCGCTTGCCAGGCTGCCAGCCAGCACGGCTACAAGGTCGACGAGAACGTTGTCGAGCGCTACACCTTCGAGCGCAAGACCCACAACGCTGGCGTCTTCGATGTCTACACCCCCGAGATGCGTGCTTGCCGCTCGGCTCACATCATCACCGGTCTGCCCGATGGCTATGGCCGCGGCCGCATCATCGGCGACTACCGTCGTGTTGCCCTGTACGGCGTCGACTACCTGATCAAGGACAAGGAGGCCCAGAAGGCTTCCACTCCGACGGTCATGACCGCCGACAACATCCGCGATCGCGAGGAGCTGCAGGAGCAGATCCGCGCCCTCGGCGAGCTCAAGATGATGGCCGAGACCTATGGTTTCGATATTTCCAACCCTGCTACCAACACGCAGGAGGCCATCCAGTGGATGTACTTCGCCTACCTTGCTGCCGTCAAGGAGCAGAACGGCGCCGCTATGTCCATCGGCCGTACCTCTACGTTCATCGACATCTATGCTGAGCGCGACCTTGCCAACGGTACCTTCACCGAGGAGCAGATCCAGGAGTTCGTGGATCACTTCATCATGAAGCTCCGCATGGTCAAGTTTGCCCGTACCCCCGAGTACCAGGCCCTGTTCACCGGCGACCCGCAGTGGGTCACCGAGTCCATCGGCGGCATGGGTGTTGACGGCCGTACGCTCGTTACCAAGATGAGCTACCGCTACCTGCACACGCTCGAGAACATGGGCACCAGCCCCGAGCCCAACATGACCGTTCTGTGGTCGACCCGTCTGCCCGAGAACTTCAAGAAGTTCTGCGCCAAGACTTCCGTCGCCAGCTCCTCGATCCAGTACGAGAACGACGACCTCATGCGCGTCTATCACGGCGACGATTACGGCATTGCCTGCTGCGTGTCCTCCATGCGCATCGGCAAGGAGATGCAGTTCTTCGGCGCTCGCGCCAACCTGGCCAAGTGCCTGCTGTACGCACTCAACGGCGGTGTTGACGAGGTCTCCAAGAAGCAGGTCGGCCCCAAGTATCGCGCCGTCGAGGGCGATACGCTCGATTACGACGACGTTGTGGCCAAGTACAACGACATGATGAAGTGGCTCGCTGGCGTGTACGTCAACTCGCTGAACATCATTCACTACATGCACGACAAGTACTGCTACGAGCGCATCCAGATGGCTCTGCACGACAAGCACGTGCACCGCTGGTTCGCTACGGGCATCGCTGGCCTTTCCGTCGTGGCTGACTCCCTGTCCGCCATCAAGTACGCCAAGGTCCACCCCGTCCGTGACGAGAACGGCATCATCGTCGACTTCGAGACCGAGGGCGAGTTCCCCAAGTACGGTAACGACGACGACCGCGTCGACCAGATCGCTCACGACGTTGTGCATCAGTTCATGGAGTACATCCGCATGAACGACACCTACCGCAACTCCGTGCCCACGACCTCGGTTCTGACCATCACCTCCAACGTCGTGTACGGTAAGAAGACCGGCTCCACGCCCGACGGCCGCAAGGCTGGCCAGCCGTTCGCCCCGGGTGCTAACCCCATGCACAAGCGCGATAGCCACGGCGCCATCGCTTCGCTGTCTTCGGTTTCTAAGCTCCCGTTCCGTGATGCTCAGGACGGCATCTCCAACACCTTCTCCATTATCCCGAGTGCGCTCGGCAAGGAGGATCAGGTGTTCTTTGGCGATATCGACCTTGATCAGCTGGGCGAGTAACTATTGTTAGTGCTATACTAACAATAACGATTACTGATTAGCGCGCCGGTTTCGGCCGGCGCCTATTAATCGAAGGAGACACATTATGAAGGTTTCTGAAGTTTCTGAGACCCAGGCCGATAACCTGGTCCACATGCTCGACGCTTACGCCGAGAAGGGTGGCCACCACCTGAACATCAACGTCTTCAACCGTGAGACGCTGCTCGACGCTCAGGCTCACCCCGAGAAGTATCCGCAGCTGACCATCCGCGTTTCCGGCTATGCCGTGAACTTCCACACGCTCACCAAGGAGCAGCAGGACGAGGTCATTTCGCGTACCTTCCACGATAAGTTCTAAAGGGATTTAACTCCCGCAGGATCGCCGGGACTGTTTGGGCTATCTCCCAAAACGTCCTCGGACATGCAAAGGGCTCCGCTGCGCGCTTCGCGCGGCGGAGCCCTTTGCGTCCTGACGCTCCTATTTGGCAAGGTGTTTTTTAGAATCCATTTTGCGCTCGGCCTCGAAGGCTTGCCTGTCCCAATCGAGCGGAAGTCCGGCCTCGACCCATGCCTCGTAGGCCCTCCTTATGGGCTTGAGCTCCCTTTGGCCCCTCTCCAGCATCGAGATGTACTTCTCGCTGGTTCCCAATATGG
>CABULX010000100.1 GCA_902492545.1 uncultured Collinsella sp.
CAAGGAGGGCGACGAGAGCCCCTACCGCAACGGCTGCATCCCCGCTGGTGCCGCTTCTGACACCGTGGTCGAAGCCGCCCAGCAGGCAACCCTTGCCTTTGAGCAGGCCATGTACAAGTTCGAGACGCACCGCGCGCTTGCCGTGTGCGACGACTACCTGCGCGCCGCCAACAAGCGCTGGAGCGACGCCTCCAAGGCCGCCAACAAGCTCGAGGGTAATGAGGCAAACGCCGCGATGACGCAGGCCCTCGTCGACGCCTTTACCGAGCTGCGCGTGGCGACCGTCCTGATGCACGGTATTGTGCCGGCCGGCTGCGAGCTCATCTGCGAGTACTTCGACGTCGACCCCGTCGCCTTCTTTAGCTGGGACAACATCTTTGCCTCAACGGACGAGTTCGTGGAGAGCCTGGGCGAGAAGCCCGGTGAGCACCGCGTGAAGCCGCTGCCCCCGCGCTTCGACTTCTTCAGCAAGCACGAGAGCCAGTACTAGGCAATCGCAACGCGCCCGGGAATGATTATTCTGGGACGGGGATTAAAAAATCATTCCCGGGCGCCACAGTACAGTCTTTTTGTGACGGGGATCATGGAATGATTTTTTAATCCCCGTCCCAGAATAATCATTTCGGTGGAAGGAAAGACGGATGTCCAAGCCGCGTCGTCGTAAGCAGAAAAAGCAGGTCAAGGCCGAGCTCAAGCTCAGGCAGTTTGCTGCTACCGAGCTTTCCGACCAGCTTGCCGCCCTTCCCTGCGCCGCCGACCTGCCGCGCTTTATGGTCGACACGGTCGCCGGCGCCTATGCGCCCGCCGATGCCAAGCTCATGATCGAGGGCTTCGGCGCCGCGGCCACACGCCCGGTCACGCTGCGCGCCAACACGCTCAAGGCAACCGCCGAGGACATCGTTGCGGCGCTCGATGCCGCCGGCATCGCGCACCAAACCGTTACCTGGTATCCGGACGCCTTTATCCTGCCCGAGGCCCAGGTTTCCGATCTGTGGGATCTCGACATCTACCGCGACGGCAAGATCTATCTGCAGAGCCTGTCGTCCATGATGCCGCCGTTGGTCCTGGGCGCCCAGGCAGGCGAGGACATCCTGGACATGTGCGCAGCCCCTGGCGGCAAGACGACGCAGATCGCCGCCCTCACCCAGGGCCAGGCACACCTCACGGCCTGCGAGATGAGCATTCCCCGCGCCGAAAAGCTTGAGTCCAACCTCCACCGCCAAGGTGCCAAAAACGTGCCCGTCATGCGCATCGACGCACGCGAGCTCGACGAGTTCTTCCGCTTTGACCGCATCCTGCTCGACGCTCCCTGCACCGGCACGGGCACCGTCATCAGTGGCAACGAGAAAAGCCTGCGCGGCCTCACCGAGCAGTTGCTGAGCAAGTGCGCCCGCTCGCAGCGAGCACTTCTGGACCGCGCCATGGGTGCCCTCAAACCGGGCGGTACGCTCGTCTATTCCACTTGTTCGATCTTGCCGCAGGAAAACGAGGACGCCCTGCAAGAGGCCCTCGACAAGCATATGGACTGCGAGCTCATCCCCCTCGACGGCACGCCAAGCGAAAGTGAAGCACGACGCACCCAGGAAGCTGGTGAGGAGCCGCGCATCGAGTCCAACGCTCTGACCGAAGCCATTGCCGCGGGTCAGGTATCGGCCATCGCCAACGGCCTGCCCGGCACGCTCACCATTCCGCCTAGCCGCGATTTTGAGGGCTTCTACATTGCCCTGATCCGAAAACGCAGCTAGCGCACGGATCCAAAACTCAACAAGCTATCTCTGTGCGCGTTTGCCCTGCTGGTCGCGATGCTGTTTAAGCATCGCGCGCTCCTTGCGTTCGGCCCTTTTGCCCTTAATGGCCGTGACCACAAAGTAGATGACCGCGGCGGCAACGATTGCGGCCACACACAGGCCGATCGAGCCAAACATTGCTGTCAATTCCATACCGCGTCACCTCTCTTTTAAACGGGACTTTCAAGATAGCACCTCGATCCCCGCCACCACAGCTCCTTCACGTTCGCCGGCCCTTCGGTCTAACGGATGGCGCGGCGGGGAAAAATCAACTCGTCAAACGATTTAGCAATCGTAGCGCCGGTCGCACGCTGACGGGTGCACAACATAGAAACGGACCACCATGGATTCTCTCAACGATTTGAACGAGCGCGTCGACGCCTTCGTCGGCACCAGCTCCTTCGACACGCCTGCGGCGGCAAACGACCAAGCTCCCATCGATGTGCCCGCCGAGGTGCACGAGGACATCGTCGCCTCGGTCGATTTCTCCGAGGTCGAGCTCGCAGACGAGTTCACCGAGCCCCAGGTAGCCGTGACCCCCAACGGACTGCTCCCCATGGAGCCCCTACCCATCGACGGACGTCTGCGCAAGGCTGCTCTTCGCATGCCCGACGAGATCGAGGAGGCCAGCGGCTTCACGCTCTTCGGCCGCCGCATCAAGTCGCTCATTTACACTACCGATGTCGCGGTTATCCGCAACTCCAACGCCGATGCCGTTTTTGCGGTCTACCCTTTCACGCCGCAGCCCGCCATTACGCAAGCGCTGCTGACCGTCGCCGAGTGCCCGGTCTTTGTAGGCGTGGGCGGCGGAACTACGACCGGTAAGCGCTCCGTGCAGATGGCAGCCGTCTCCGAGATGCAGGGCGCGGCGGGCTGCGTGGTCAACTCCCCCGCTACTGCCGAGATGGTCGAGCACATCACCAACATCGCCGACATCCCCGTCGTCGCCACGGTCGTACGTTGCGACGACGATGCGCATGCCAAAGTGCGCGCCGGAGCCAAGATTCTCAACATCGCCGCCGGCAAGAACACGCCCCAGGTCCTGCGTGAACTGCGCGAGCACTATCCCAACCTGCCGCTCATCGCGCCGGGCGGCAAGACGCCCGAGAGCATCCGTGAGACCATCGCCGCCGGCGCCAACGCCATCATCTGGACGCCGCCTTCGGCACAGCAGCTACAGACCGACATGATGCAGCGTTATCGCAAGATGAAGGAAGAAGCCACACCTGTCATCTCGCGCGACGATGTGCCCATTATCGACCAGGTCGCCGCCGCCGAGGTCAGCCAGGTCGAGAACATGAATCCCGATGTGCCGATTCCCGACGAAGTCATCGAGCGCGTCGCTTCGATCCACGAGCGCGTCGAGGAGCATCGCGCCAACCGCGGCCTCAAGCCGTCACTGCACGGCTTCTTCTTCCGCGGAAAGAAACGCTAATCGTAACAGCAAGGCCCGCCCCACAAACGTGAGGCGGGCCGTTATCGTTTGAGCAATCATGCAGCGACGTGATGGAGCAAATTAATCCACGCGCTTGTCGCCCATAAAGAAGAGCGCCACCGTACCAGGTCCGGTATGCGAGCCAATCAGAGTACCGATGTCATTGATCTCAATCTTGCCTTTAAGCTGCGGAACCTGTTCCTCAATCAGCGCCGCAACTGCCTCGGCATCCTCGCGGCACGCCGAGTGCGACATGATGCACTTACCCGAATAATCCGCACCGTCCTGCACGTGTGCCATCATGGTCTTGGCCATCTCGGAAATCGCGCGCTTCTTAGTGCGAATCTTCTCACGTGGCGACAGCTTGCCGTCGCAATCGACCGTCATAAGCGGGCAAATCTTAAGCGCCGTGCCGATGATCGCACTCGCAGCCGAAATGCGACCGCCTCGTAGATAGCTCGACAGATCGGTCGAGAAGAACCAGTGGTGCAGGTTGAGTTTGTGCTCCTCGATCCAGGCAGCCGTCTCGTCGAGTGAAGCCCCGCTATCGCGCACGTCGGCGGCATATTCCAGCAACAGGCCAAAGCCCGAAGACGCCGCCAGCGAATCGATGACGCGCACCTTGCCGCCCTGGGGATAGCGATCCGCGAGCATCTGCGCCGCAACGCAGGCCGATCCATACGTGCCCGAAATACCCGACGACAACGCCAGGTGCAGCACGTCTTTACCCTCGGCAACAAACGGCTCCCAAAACTCCTTGTACTCACCCACGCTCACCTGAGACGTCTTGGGCATGGCGCCCGCGGCAATCTGGGCAAAAAACTTGTCCGGCGTAATCGACTGATACAGATCGTCCGCATGGACAACATCGTCGATCTCGTAATGAAAACACACGACAGGGATATTGCGCGACGCAAAGAACTCACGGGTTCGGTCGGCGGCGGATTCACAGGTCAGGACAAAATCACTCATATGAGGCTCCTTACTCATTGCTGCGCAAATTATCGCACAGTGAGCCTACATACGGTACATATGTCCACTATTTACCAAATCGAACCAAAAATAGCGAACATCTTTACCACCATCGTCTCCACCGGCCCCACGCATAAATATCTGAGAAAACACCTTCTGTCGTCTCCACTCAACCGCCATATCCACCTCAACTAAATCGATTTACCAAACCGTTCAGCCGACAATTCAGCCGCCGGCGCAAAATCGAAACAAAAGCGGCGCATACTGATAAACGTTTGACGCTGTTTATCAGTTTTACCAGCCCCATCGGAAGGTGTTTCATGGTCGCATTCGATCGCAACCCGCAAGACTTCAAGTATCTGCGCCTGCTGTCGAGACAGTTCCCCGCCGAACAATCCGCGTTTACCGAAATTATCAACCTCTCGGCCATCCTCAACCTACCCAAGGGCACCGAGCATTTTATGAGCGACGTGCATGGCGAGTACGAAGCCTTTATGCACATCCTCAACAACTGCTCGGGCGTCGTGCGCGAGCATGTCGACGAAATTTTTGGCGACACGCTCTCCTTTGACGAAAAGGGCGAGCTGTGCACGCTCATCTACTACCCGCGCGAGAAGATCGACCTGGTCCGCAGCCAGCGCGAGGACTCGCCAACTTGGTACAAGACGATGCTTGACCAGCTCATCATGGTCGCTCGCTCGCTTTCAAGCCGCTACACGCGCTCCAAGGTGCGTAAGGCCATCCCGCGCGACTACGCCTATATCATCGACGAGTTGTTGCACACGCACCCGGACGAGAACAACTATCGCGTGCGCTATCACGAGCGCATCGTGGAGTCCATCCTGGAGACCGCCAGCGCCGACGACTTTATCGAGTCGCTCGCCTCGCTCATCAAGCGCCTGGCCGTCGACCACCTGCACCTGGTGGGCGACATCTTCGACCGCGGCGGCGGCGCGGCCAAGATTATGGACCGTCTGCTCACCTACCATTCACTCGACATCCAGTGGGGCAACCACGACCTACTGTGGATGGGCGCTGCGGCCGGTGAGCCCGCCTGCATCGCCACGGTGTTGCGCAACAACCTACGCTACGACAACTACGAGATCCTGGAGAACGACTACGGCATCTCGCTGCGTGAGCTTGTCGCCTTTGCCGATGCCACCTACACCGCCGGTGAGTCCATCACCCCGCTGATCAAGGCCATCAACGTGCTGCTCTTTAAGCTCGAGGGCCAGATTATCCAGCGCCACCCCGAGTTCGATATGACCGACCGCCTGTTACTCGACAAGATCGACCACGACACCGGCACGGTCACGCTCGCCGACGGCAGCGTGTGGCCGCTCACGACCAACGACTTCCCCACCGTCGACCCGGCGGACCCCTACACGCTCACGTCTCAGGAGCAGCACATCATCGACAAGCTCGTGTCCGAGTTTGTCACCGCCGATCACCTGCATCGCCATATCGATTTCCTCTACACCCACGGCTCGATGTACAAGGTCGCCAACGGCAACCTGCTCTTCCACGGCTGCGTTCCACTCAACGAAGACGGCACCTTCAGCAGCATGAACTGCCTGGGCACCTGGCACGCTGGCCGCGATTATCTCGATTTTTGCGACCACATCGCCCGCCGCGCGTGGCGCGTGGGCGACCGCGATGCCCTCGACTGGATGTGGTACCTGTGGATTGGCTTCAATTCACCCGCCAGCGGACGCCTGGTGCGTACCTTTGAGCGCGCCTATATCGCCGATAAGAGCACCTGGGTCGAGCCGATGGACCCGTACTTTACGCTTACCAAGTCGCCCTCGGTCTGCGATGATATCATGCGCGAGTTTGGCGTCGCGGCCATGGCATGCTCGCCGACCGGCCACATCATCAACGGCCACACGCCCGTTAAAACCACCAAGGGTGAGCAGCCCATCCGCGCCGAGGGCAAGCTACTGGTCATCGATGGCGGCTTCTGCCGCGCTTACCATCCCAAGACGGGCATCGCCGGCTATACGCTCATCTCGAGCTCGCGCGGCTGCCGCCTCAAGTCGCACCGGGCCTTTACGACGGTTGCCGAGGCACTCACGCGCAACGTGGACATCGAGAGCGAGACCAACCGTTTTGACCAAGCAGACCGTCGCCGCATGGTGAGCGACACCGATACTGGCGCCAAGATTCGCAGCCAGATCCAGGACCTGCGCCAGCTGCTCGATGCATATAGAAACGGTGCTATCGAGGAGCGCGCCTAGCACCACCCGCGGGGATTGGCTAAACTTGCTAAGTTTGTCATCCCCGCGGCGCTTCGGCGCCAGCTTAAGGCAGGTACCATGCAAAAGCTCCTTGCGCAGATTATGAAATTTGGCGTCGTCGGTGTCATTGCCACGGTTATCGACTTTGGCATTATGAATCTGCTCCACTACGGTCTGGGCCTCAACATCCTAATCGCCAACACCAGCGGCTTTATCATCTCACTCATCTTTAACTACCTCGCAAGCATGAAATACGTGTTTGCGCACAAGGAAGGCATGAGCCGCCGCCGCGAGTTCATCATCTTTGTCGTGCTGTCCGTGATCGGTTTGGTGCTCAACGATGGCATCGTGCTGGCGCTCAACGCCGGCCTGGGACTCGAGGCCAATATCGCCAAGATCTGTGCCACCGCGCTTGTCATGGTCTACAACTTTGTGACCCGAAAAATCTTCCTGGAGGGCGACGAGACAAAATAGCTCGAAACCCCTGTAGCATTACGGCGCCCACGGACGACGCGCACTCAGCGCAGTATCGTCCGTGGGTGTCGCTCGTTTACGGGCAAATTTTCAACGTTTGCGGATTAGCTCTTGAAAATTTGGCGAGTTCATATAGTTCTTGGCAAAGACCTTACGTTTCCCTTGTAAAAGCTCTAAAGTATCCTCTGCTCGATTCATCAACGCATTGGATGTGATTACGTGCGCAAGGCGCTGGCACAACCTCATACCAAGCAGTTCCTCAAGTTTGCCGTCGTGGGTCTTATCTCCTTTGGCATCGACTGGGGCATGCTCATTGCGCTCGTCGAGCTGTTCCACCTCGACTTTTTGATGAGCACCACGGTTTCGTTTATCACATCCGTCGTGGTCAACTACTGGCTCAGCATGAAGTACGTGTTCGACCACCGCGAAGGCATGAGCCGCAAGCGCGAGTTCACGATCTTCACCATCCTGTCGGTGATCGGCCTGGGCCTCAACGACCTGTACATGTTTGTGGGCGTCACGTTTTTGAGCATCGGCTACCAGGCCATGAAGGCCATCGCCACATTCCTCGTCACCTGGTACAACTACTTCAGCCGCCGCTTCTTCCTCGAGGGCGCACGGTCGTAGTCGATTCACTATTTGCTTGAATGTATAACCGGTTGGAATTCCCGTTCCAACCGGTTTTTTGTTTGCCGAGAGACCCGGCGATCCAGTCCCATTCGCATGAAAAACGGGCGGCTCGGATGTTGGTCCGAACCGCCCGTCTGGCGCGCTATGTCGAGGCCTCTAGTCTGTAACGTAATACCAGACTACGTTGTCGCCGTTTGAGAGAACGTAGTTACTACAGGCCGTCATGGGCGTTGTGCCGTTGACGGAATACATCCAGCCGCTCGTGCCGCCGTACTGTTTCTCGGCCAAACCACCAATCGCAGAAACATACGTGCCGTACGATG
>CABULX010000101.1 GCA_902492545.1 uncultured Collinsella sp.
AGCACACGGTTCATACCCGTGGCGTCACTGGTTCGAATCCAGTCACCGCTACCATAGGTAACACGGTGGCTTCTCAATAGTATGTTGAGAGGCCACTATGGTATAAAGGCAAAGTCCCGTCCGGGGACGACCTGTTTAGAGGAGGGCTTTATGGCCAAAGAGAAGTTTGAGCGCACTAAGCCGCATGTTAACATCGGCACCATTGGTCACGTCGACCACGGCAAGACCACGCTGACCGCTGCCATCACCAAGGTTCTCTCCGAGACCGAGGGCTGCAAGGCTGACTTCACTGCGTTCGAGAACATCGACAAGGCTCCCGAGGAGCGCGAGCGCGGCATTACGATCTCCGTCTCCCACGTCGAGTACGAGACCGCTGCCCGTCACTACGCTCACGTTGACTGCCCGGGCCACGCTGACTACGTCAAGAACATGATCACCGGTGCTGCTCAGATGGACGGCGCTATCCTGGTCATCGCCGCTACCGACGGCCCCATGGCTCAGACCCGCGAGCACATCCTGCTCGCCCGTCAGGTCGGCGTTCCCTACATCGTCGTCTTCCTGAACAAGTGCGACATGGTCGACGATGACGAGCTCATCGACCTCGTCGAGATGGAGACCCGTGAGCTCCTCTCCGAGTACGATTTCCCCGGCGACGACATCCCCGTCATCCGTGGTTCCGCTCTGGGCGCTCTCGAGGGCGACGCCAAGTGGATGGACGCCATTCGCGAGCTCATGAAGGCCGTCGACGAGTACATCCCGACGCCTGCTCGTAACAACGACCTCCCGTTCCTGATGGCCGTTGAGGACGTTATGACCATCTCCGGCCGTGGTACCGTTGCTACCGGCCGTGTCGAGCGCGGTGAGCTCAAGCTCAACGAGCCCGTCGAGATCGTCGGCATCAAGGATACCCAGAACACCGTCGTTACCGGTATCGAGATGTTCCGTAAGTCCATGGACTTCTGCGAGGCTGGCGACAACGTCGGTCTGCTGCTCCGCGGCATCAAGCGCGAGGACATCGAGCGCGGCCAGGTTCTCTGCAAGCCCGGTTCGGTTACCCCGCACACCAAGTTCACCGGCGAGATCTACGTTCTGACCAAGGAGGAGGGCGGCCGTCACACCCCGTTCTTCGATGGTTATCGTCCTCAGTTCTACTTCCGTACCACCGACGTTACCGGTACGGTCAAGCTCCCCGAGGGCACCGAGATGGCTATGCCTGGTGACCACATCACCATCGAGGGCGACCTCATCCACCCGATCGCCATGGAGGAGGGCCTGCGCTTCGCTATCCGCGAGGGTGGCCACACCGTCGGTTCGGGCATCGTCTCCACGATCATTGAGTAAATTAGCTCTTTGATATAGCTGACTTAGAGAACCCGGCACTTATATGGGTGCCGGGTTCTTTTCTGCAATGGATATTGAGCCGTTGCTGGTGTCGAGAGGATCGATAATGGTCCTGGATGCACCGTCGATTAGATCTCGATGGCTTCATTGATGTGTTCCAAATATGAATGGATCCACCGAGAACCAATTGACTCGAGGTTTTCATTGACAGCACTTACGTGGAGCTGATAAAGTAACAACTCGTGCCCGTACGGGGCGGAAATGAAAGGTTCAGGATACATGCGTACTCTAGTTACTCTTGCGTGCACTGAGTGCAAGCGCCGCAACTATACGACCACCAAGAACAAGTCGACCATGCCTGATCGTATGGAGATCAAGAAGTATTGCCCCTGGTGCCGTCACCACACGCTGCACAAAGAGACTCGCTAGTCTCTAGTCACATACGCCAGTAGTTCAATTGGTAGAGCATCGGTCTCCAAAACCGAGTGTTGAGGGTTCGAGTCCTTCCTGGCGTGCCAGTCATTATTCCGTAAGCTCCCACTTGGGGGCTTACGGTTTACTCATGTATAAGCGCATTGCGCGGAGGTAACCCAAATGGCCAACAAGAAGAACAAGAAGAAGGCTCAGCAGCCGGCACCTGCCAACAAAGCTGCCGCCAACTCCAAGGTTGAGGCCAAGAAGGCCGTTGCCAAGAAGAACGAGAAGGCTGCGAAGTCCAAGAAGAACGAGAAGCCTGGTTTCTTCGCCCGCACCAAGAAGTATTTCGCTTCGGTCAAGTCCGAGATGAAGCGTGTCACGTGGCCCGATAAGAAGGAGCTCGTGAACTACTCGGTCGTCGTTTGCGCTTCTCTGGTCGTCGTCGGCGTCGTCATCGCTCTGCTCGATGCTGGCTTTGGCGAGGCTCTTGCTCTGTTCTCTGGATTGAGGGGCTAAACCATGTCTAAGCGTTGGTACGTCGTTCACACTTACTCCGGATACGAGAACCGCGTAAAGTCCGATCTCGAGCATCGCATCGAGACCATGGGCATGCAGGACCGTATCTTTGATATCGAGATTCCTATGGAGCGCGTCACCGAGATTAAAGAGGGTGGCAAGCGCGAGACCAAGGATTCCAAGATTTTCCCGGGTTATGTCCTGGTCCGCATGGAGATGGATGACGATGCTTGGACGTGTGTTCGCAACACGCCCGGCGTCACCGGTTTCCTAGGCGGCAACGGCAAGCCCGCTCCGCTTTCCCGCGACGAGTACAACAAGATGACTCGTCGTCCCGGTAAGGGCGATTCGCCCAAGCGCACCTCGGTTGATATTGAGGTCGGCACGTCCGTCCGCGTCACCGATGGCCCGCTTACCGACTTTGATGGCAAGGTCTCCGAGGTTAACACCGAGGCTGGCAAGCTCAAGGTCACGCTGATGATCTTTGGCCGCGAGACGCCGGTCGAGCTCGACTTTAACCAGGTCGCTGTCATCGCTTAAGTTTTCGTCCGTTCGCGCGAGCGTGCTTCTTCTGTGACTGCTCATCTCAGGAGTGCTTCTAACACGTGCGTGCTTACGATATAGCAAGTACTTCACACTCGTGATTCGAAAGGAATGACCATGGCTGAGAAGAAGGTTGCCAACGTCATTAAGCTCCAGATTCCTGCTGGTGCAGCAAACCCCGCTCCTCCCGTCGGCCCCGCCCTGGGCGCTGCTGGCGTGAACATCATGCAGTTCTGCCAGGCCTTTAACGCCGAGACGCAGGACAAGAAGGGTGACATCATCCCCGTTGAGATCTCTGTCTACGAGGACAAGTCCTTCTCCTTCATCACCAAGACCCCGCCGGCGGCTCACCTTATCAAGAAGGAGCTGAACCTCAAGTCTGGTTCCGCTAAGCCCCAGGCTGACAAGGTTGGTCAGCTCTCCCAGGAGCAGCTCACCAAGATCGCCGAGATCAAGATGCCGGACCTCAATGCCAACGACATTGACGCCGCCAAGAAGATCATCGCCGGTACCGCCCGTTCCATGGGCGTCACCATCGCTGAGTAGCGATTTCTTATGGTAACGGCGGGTGCTCCGACCGGGGCGCCCGTTAAATGTGTGCAATAGGGCACACGATACGATGTGGGAGGGCTCACGCCCGTTTAACCACAGGAGGTAATGCACATGGCTAAGCATGGTAAGAGCTATAACGCCGCTGCCGAGAAGATCGACCGCGCCACGCTCTACACCCCCCTTCAGGCTGCCAAGCTCATCAAGGAGCTCGACACCGCCAAGTTCGACGAGACCGTCGAGGCTCACTTCCGTCTGGGCATCGATACTCGTAAGGCTGACCAGAACATCCGTGGTTCCATCTCCCTGCCCCACGGCACCGGCAAGACCGTTCGTGTTGCCGTCTTCGCCGAGGGCGAGAAGGCCCGTGAGGCTGAGGCTGCCGGCGCCGACATCATCGGTTCCGACGAGCTCGTCGCCCAGATTCAGAAGGGCGAGATCAACTTCGACGCCGCTATCGCTACGCCGAACATGATGGCCAAGGTTGGCCGCATCGGTAAGATCCTTGGTCCCCGTGGCCTCATGCCGAACCCCAAGCTCGGCACCGTGACCATGGACGTCGCCAAGATGGTCTCCGAGCTCAAGGCTGGCCGCGTTGAGTACCGCGCCGACCGCTACGGCATCTGCCACGTGCCCCTGGGCAAGAAGTCCTTCTCTGAGCAGCAGCTCGTCGAGAACTACGCTGCCCTGTACACCGAGATTCTGCGCGTCAAGCCCTCTTCTGCTAAGGGCAAGTACGTCAAGTCCATCTCCGTGTCTTCCACCATGGGCCCTGGCGTCAAGGTCGATCCCGCTGTCCAGCGTGACTTCCTGGCTGAGTAACTGCTAGTTACTGCCTGAGTACAGCAAGCATTGCTAAAGAAACCCGGTTCTGCCTTGTGCAGGACCGGGTTTCTTGCTATCGCGTCAAAAGCACCATAAAGGGGACAGTGTCCCCTTTATGGTGGTTACCAGGGTGTTCTGGCTGTTGAAGACTCGATGGCTTCGTGGCGTTTGAGCTCGCGGCGCATGGTTTGTGAGTTGAGCCAAGCTGCTTGCCAGCCGCGGATGGGGTAGTGCGTCTGGTCGAGCTCAAACTGCGTATAGCCGCAGGCGTTGATGATCGTCGTTCCACACACATGCTGACGCTCGCGCTGAAAATCGCAACCGTAGCTTTGGTGCACATGCCCGTGCACCATGTAGTCGGGATTCCAGGATTCGAGTGCTGTGTTAAAACACTCGAATCCTCGATGCGGCAGATCGTCCAGATCACCCATACCGGCGGCGGGTGCATGGGTAAGCAGAATGTCGCACCCGCCGACCATCCTAACCTTACGCGACAGCTTACGCATGCGCTTGGACATCTCGCGTTCGGTGTACATGTTGGCGCCGTCGCGATAACGCATGGACCCGCCAAGGCCCGCAATGCGAATCCCTCGGTACGTGTACACGCTGTCCTCTACGCAGATACATCCACCCGGTGCATGACGTGCGTAGCGGTCATCGTGATTGCCGCGCACGTAGATGAGCGGTTTGTTGATGACCGTAACCAAAAACTCAAGATAGTCCGGGTCCAGATCGCCGGCGGACAAAATCAGGTCGACGCCCTCAAAGCGTTCCTTGCGAAAGCACTCCCAAAGGCATCGTTCTTCGGTATCGGCTATGGCAAGGATTTTCATAGGGCAGGGACTTCCGGCTCATCGTCGAGCTGCGGAATGGTGCCTACCACGTTGTCCGCCAGCCAATTCATCTCGACAATCTGCGTGCTCGGCAGCGGAGGGAAGCCTTCGATCTGTACCACGCCGTTCTGACTGTGGAGCTCGCCGCCAAAGGGGTTGATGGATCCCTCGACAATGCCGTTGCGGAGCAACTGCACGAGTTTGCGCGTCTGGTAGGGTAGGCCCGGAGCGTAACGGATGTCGATAACGCCAGAGCTCATGCCGTACCAGTAGTTGACGGCGCGCACTTGGTTGTCATCGCTGGTCTCGTCCCACGTGCCGTGCAGAAGGCTGCGAACGATGAGCTCGTAGTAACGGCCCCAGTTCCATACCGGCATGGCGATGCCGGAAACCTTGCCATCGACCAGGCGGTGGAGTCCGTAGGCCGTAGGGTCTTCGAGCGACTTTGACATGTCAGCGCCGGTCATGACGCTCACGCCTTCGCGGCACATGGCCTCGGCAAGACCGCCGGCGGGTACATCGCCCCAGGTGAGGATAATTTGCGCGCGGGGGTCGAGCAGCGAGGCACCGATGGCAAAGGCATTGATCTCGCTGAGCGCGCCGGATGCGAAGACCGACGCGTGGTAGCCGATGCGATGGTTGTCTGCCATGCTGGCGGCAAGGGCGCCCAGGAGGAACTTGGCCTCGTACATCTTGCCAAAGTACGAACGGACGCTTTGGTGGGGAAGGCCGATAGAGCAGTTGAGGAACCGAACCTGGGGATACTCAACGGCAGCTCTGAGCGTGTATTCCATCAGGCGGTGCGAGGTCGAGAAGATGACGTTGTCTCCATGTTTGACAGCCGTTTCCACGGCGGCGTAGAACACGTCCGGATCGTGACAGTCCTCGAACGCCTCGGTGCGCACGATACCGTCAAAGTGCTCATCGAGATACTGGCGTCCTTGGTCGTGCAGACTGTCCCAGCTCGACGCCGCACAGGGGAACTCATGGATAAAGGCGATACACAGGGGGTTGGCCGTCGAATAGACAGTCTTGCCCATAAAGAAGTTGAGCACGCCGGAGGTGGACTTGGTGGGCGACTCCTCCTCATCGACGCTCGGCGCTTCGACAAGATCGACCTTGTCCTCGTCATTTTTGCCGGCAATGACCAGCTCGCGCCAAATCTTGCACAGGCGGTTTACGACGATATCCGTCGGCGTATCCAGCAGGCGGTCCTGGTTGTACACATTGAGGTAAACGAGCATGGCGTCGGCAGGCGTAATGTCCAGGTGGTCGCCGCCTGCGCGAAGGTAGGCGCGCTTAAAGAGCAGGAAGGTGTGGCGTAGGTAGTCGACCTTTTTCTGCGGCCATTTTTCGATAAGGTTCTGACCGAGCATCTTGGCGAGCGTCTCGTAGCTTCCCTCACGCGAGAACTCGATCTCGTATAGGGGGCAGACGCGCCAAAACGCGCAGAATTCACCGTACAGGCGGCTTTCGACGGAATCCCATGTGCCGGGGTAGAGACGGGTGACCCTGGCCGAAACCGTTGGAGCGTCCAGGAATTTGAGGACACTGACGCGTTTGTTGCCTTCCTGGACATAGAACCGATGCATGAACTCGGTGACGATGATGGGGTCGCGATAGCCCTCGGTTACCTGGATGTCGTAGAGGTTGGACCACTTGCGGGCGAACTCGGTGTTAAACGGCAGCAGGGGCATAAAGTTGCATGAAAAGGCGGGCTGACGGCCCTTGGTGACCGTGCCGACGACCATTTCGAGCGGAATATCCCGCAGGCCGACGCTCACTCGCTGACCTAAGGGGAGCTGAGCAACCAAGCTATCGAGGTCCGTAAGGTATGGATGCTCGCTTTGGCTAATGGCGCGACGGCGTCCCTGCTCGCCGCGCTTGCGTGCTTGACGATAGGCCTCTTCCATGGTGTCTACTCCCTTAGTCGTTTAAACAACGATATGAACCATGGTACCACGAATGAAAACCACTACAAAGATGCCTGTCCCCTTTGCGGTGGTTTAGGCGATGATGGGGGCGATGGCGCGGATGCAGGCGTCGGCTGCCGTGAAAGTAGTGCTGTCGTCGCTGACGATAAAGATGATCTTTCCTTTGATGCCAAAGTCGCCGATTTCGCTAAAGAGTACGTAGGGCTCCTTGTCAAAGCCCGAGATGGGCGAGACGGCCGTTTTGGTTGCGCTCGTGAGCTCGTCTGCCAGCACGTCAAGGGAGGCCCACTTAGACGTGTCCTTTACGGCAACGGGCACGGCCACGCGCCCAAAGGGCATCAAATGCACGAGCGTGTTCTTGGAGATGTTGGAATTGGGCACAATGATGGTCTGTCCACAGGCATCCTCAATCGTCGTATGGCGCCAAGTGATGTCTTGGACAACGCCGGATACGCCGCCGACCTCGATATTGTCGCCGGGTTTGATGATGCCCATAAAGGTCACCTGCATGCCGCCGATAAGGTTTGATAGCGTGTCCTGAAAGCCGAGCGAGATGGCGATGCCGCCGACGCCAAGAGCGGCGACGAGGGCGTTTGCATTAATGCCAAAACAGTTGTCGAGGATAAAGCTGCCGCCAATCATCCAGATGACGGCGCGCGCGATGTTGATGAAGATACTCGATGCCGGAAGCGGGTTATCGTCTCGGTTAAGCAGATGGTTCAGGGTCTTGGATACGACCTTGGCGGCGACGGCGGTGCCTATCGCCAAGATGACGGCCCAGATGATGTTGTGGACCCATCGTTGTGCAAAGAAATGAAGAATCGGCTCAAACAATTCCATGTAGGGAAA
>CABULX010000102.1 GCA_902492545.1 uncultured Collinsella sp.
ATTCTTAGGTTATACGCAAACACTTAAGTACTATTTAGGCGTTTGCAGCGTGCATACCTTAGACCAGGTGCGCGATAACGGCATCGGCAAAGGCCTGCGTGCCCACAGCGCCCTCAACGGAGCCGGTCTGGGCACGACGCACGTCACCGGTAACCTGCTCGCCCTCGTCGAGCGTGGCAGACACGGCGACGCGAATGCGATTGGCAGCGTCGTTCTCGCCCAGGTGATCGAGCATCATAGCCGCAGAGAGGATCTCGGCCGTGGGGTTGGCGATATCCTGACCGGCGATATCGGGCGCGGAGCCATGCGTAGCCTCAAAGATTGCGCAGTCGGCACCGATGTTGGAGCCGGGGGCCATGCCCAGACCGCCCACCAGGCCGGCGCACAGGTCGCTCACGATGTCGCCGTACAGGTTGGGCAGCACCAGGACATCGAAGTCGTTGGGGTTCTGGACCAGGCCCATGCAGGTGGCGTCGACGATCTTGTCGTTGAACTCGATATCGGGATAGTTGGCGGCCACCTCGCGCGCCACGCGCAGGAACAGGCCGTCGGTCGCCTTCATGATGTTGGCCTTGTGCACGGCCGTCACCTTTTTGCGGCCGCAGCGGCGGGCATACTCAAAGGCATACTCCACAATGCGGCGGCTCTTGGCGATAGAGATCGGCTTGATCGAGATCGCGGAATCGGCGGCGAAGGTCTTTTGGCCCGAACGCTCGACGAGCTGCGAGAGCTCCTCGACCTCGGCAGCGCCCTCATCGAACTCGATGCCGGCGTAGAGGTCCTCGGTGTTCTCGCGCACGATGACCAGGTCGACGTCGCGGAAGCGCGAGCCGTCGCCCGGCTGCGACAGGCAAGGGCGCACGCAGGCGTACAGGTCGAAATGCTTGCGCAGGGCCACGTTGACGCTGCGGAAGCCCGTGCCGACCGGTGTGGTGATGGGGCCCTTGATGGCAACCTTGGTCTCGGCGACCGCATCGAGCACGTGCTGGGGCAGCGGCGTGCCAAACTCGTCCATGACGCCGGCGCCGGCCTCCTGGACGTTCCAGTTGATCTGGACACCGGTGGCCTCGACCACGCGGCGCATGGCCTGCGTAATCTCGGGACCGATACCGTCACCGGGA
Source organism: uncultured Collinsella sp. (assembly GCA_902492545.1). Classification (GTDB taxonomy): domain Bacteria; phylum Actinomycetota; class Coriobacteriia; order Coriobacteriales; family Coriobacteriaceae; genus Collinsella. Next base: position 1,122 of record CABULX010000102.1, read on the forward strand.
ATCAGGACTACATCGTGCGCCATAATCTGTTACTCCTCGTCTTCGGCGTCGTCAGATTTTTTAACGCTAGCACGCTTCTTCTTTTTGGAGAGATCCAGGCCAAAACGTTTAACAAGCATTTCGCAAATCTCGCTCGAACGGGCCTTGAGATAGCTGCCCTTACCGTTCTCGGCATCGAACTTAAGGCGCAGCGCAAGCTTCTCGGCAACCTCGGCGTCGATCTCGCCCTGGCAAAACTCGTACAGGCAACCGAGCATGTCGCGATACTCAAGGTCGCCGTGGTAGCACTGGATGGCCTCGTCCAGGATGGGCCAAGCCTCGCGCGAACGCTCGACACTCGTGGCACCCCACACGCACAGCAGGCGGAAGGCGGCATAGCGCAGCGTGGAGGAGATCTCGTCGAACAGTGCGGTCTCGGCGCCCTCAAAGGCATCGCCCAGCTGCTCAGGGCAGGTGGTGGCGAGCGCCGTCAGGGCATCGAGGGCCTCCCAGCGGGTCTGCGCCTCGGGGCGGTTGAGTGCCTCGATCAACGCGGGCACGCAGGGCACGACGCGCTGCGGATCGCGCTCGGCAAGCAGGTGCAGCACGCGGGCGGCAAACTGGCGGATGCGGCGCGTGGGGCAGCCGAGCTCCTGGACCAGTCGATCGACGGCGTTCTCGTTCTCCTCTGCCAGCTGGAGCTGTGCCAGCTCCTCGTCGGTGAGCTGTTCTTCCTTGTTTTCTGCCATAGTTACCTCTTCTTACTATTTCTTAGCGTGCTTGCCAGCACCCTTGCTGTCATCGGTGACCGAGATGAGCTGTCGGTCGGCCGCGCCATTGCGGCGTGCGCGGCGACGCTCCTCGGCATCGCCCGCGTCGGCGGCGGCGCGGTGAGCCTTGTTGACGTTAAAGACCTCGTCGTGCTTGCGCCACGGGCCGACGGACTCGCCAAAACTCATCTTAAGGCCGGCGATAAAGCCGCCGAGCCAGCCGATCGGCGCAAACTGCACCAGCGGGAACAGCGAAAACACCCAGGTTAGCAGGACGACTGCCGCCGCACCTGCAAAATTGGCGATCCAGTAGTCGCGCTTGGTGATGACGCGCTTTTCGCACGCCCACTGGCCGCATAAAAAGCCGATGTAGATCGCAAAGAGAAAGAGCACCAGCGCAAGCACCACGAACGTCCAGCTCATGGTCGCTACTCCTCGTGATGGTGGCCGCAGCAGCACTCGTGGCCGTCGTCATGGCCGTGGCCGCCGCAGCACTCGTGGTCCTCGCCGTGGTGGTGGCCGCAACCGCACTCGTGGTCGTCGCCGTGCTCGCCGCAACCGCAGCCGTCCTCGTGGGCACCATGCTCCTCGGGGCGATACTGCGACCAGTCCAGACCGGCGGCGATGGCGTCGGCCTCCTCCTTGTAGAGTACCGTGATGGCCTGGGTGCCCAGCTTGGCGCCGCCAATGGCGTCGAGCATATCGTAGAGCGTAAAGGCCACGTCGGCACCGGGCAGCGCGAGCTCGCGATCGTCGGCGTAAGCGAGCGCCAGGCGCAGGTCCTTAATGAAGTGCTCGACCATAAAGCCGGGCTTGTAGTCGCCGTCGAGCGCCTTGGGCGCCAGGCTCTCCATGGCGCCGGACTTGCCGGTACCGCCCAGGATCATCTGGCGGGTCTTCTCCAGGTCAAGGCCGCTCAGCTCGGCAAATGCCATGGCGTCCGCCATGCCGACCATGCAGGCGCCCAGCGACACCTGATTGGCGAGCTTGGCAGCCTGGCCCTTGCCGGCGCCGTCGAAGCAGCAGATGTTGGCCGCAAAGGTGGCAAGGATGTCGCGGACCGGCGCGATGTCGTTCTCGGTAGCGCCCACGATAGCCGTGAGCGTGCCGGCGATAGCGCCCGACTCGCCGCCGGTGACGGGGCAGTCAAACGCCATGCGACCAGAAACCTGGGCGGCCTCGGCAATGTCACGGGCGAGCTCGGGCGAGCTCGTAGTGAGGTCGATCAAGACCGCGCCCGGCTTAGTGCACGCGAGCAGGCCGTCGCCCGCCAGGTAGAGTTCCTCGACCTCGGAGGGATAGCCCACCATGGTAAAGACGACATCGGCGTTCGCCGCGGCATCGGCCGGCGTATCTGCCCAGACGGCGCCGCGCTCGATAAGCGCCGCCGCCTTGGACTTGGTGCGGTTGTTGACCGTGACGGGATAGCCGGCGTCCAGAATGTGGCCGGCGATGGGGGCACCCATGATTCCGGTGCCGATGAATGCGACGGAGAGCTTGTTTGCCATGAAACCTTTCCTTTTGGGTTGGGTGTTGTTACCAGGTTGAATACTCGGTGCCAGCGTTTGGGCTGTGAGTCGAGGGCGATTACGGACGCAGCGCTTGCCTACTGACCGCGCACGCGGCGGGCGATACGGTCGGAAAGCGACGCCTTGTCGGCGCGGTTCTTACCCCAAAACGCGCAGCCCACCATGCCGGGGCCCACGTGCGAGCCGATGGTGGGACCCACGGAGCCGCGAATGATCGTGACGTCGGCGCAACCCTCCTCCTTGCGGATGGCGGCTTCGAGCCAGTCACCATCCTTTTCGGCATCGGCCGTCATGATGGCGATGGGCATGGTGCGATCGGGCACGTAGTTCTCGCGGAACGACTTGAGGATGGACTTGAGCGCCTTCTTGCGGCCGCGGTTGACGCCGATCAGCGACAGCGAGCCGGCCAGGTCGTAGGAGAGCTCGGGCTTGACGTCGAGCTTTGCCGTGAGCTGCGCCGCCGCGGGAGGAATGCGGCCGCCGGCAGCCAGTGCGTCGAAGCTCTCGAGCGTAAAGTAGCCGTGCACGTAGGTCTTTGCCTCGTTTGCCCAATCGACCAGCTGCTTGGCGGTCAGTCCCGCCGAACGCTGGCGCACGGCCTCGAGCGCCAAGAGCGCACCGGTCGCGCAGGGCAGAGCGTTGTCGACCACGTAGAGCTCAAAGTTGGGATACTCGGCGCGCACGACATCTGCCGCCTGGCACGCGGAGTTGTAGCTCGACGACAGCGCCGAGGTAAAGCACAGGTAGACCGTGGGCGTGCCCTCTTTGGCGCACTCGGTAAAGAACTCGATATAGCGACCGAGCGACACGGCGGAGGTAGACACGCGAGCGCCGGCGCGCATGCGGTCGTAGAACTCCTTAGGGCTCATGCTCGACCAGATATCGTCCGTGCGCTCCTCGCCATCGATAATGAAGGGGAAACCCAGGATATCGACATCGAGGTTCGCGGCGACCTCGGGGCTAAAGTCGCAGCAGGTATCGACGACGATGCGGCAGCGGTCAGAATGGCCGGTAGATGCAGCCTTGTCCATCAAAGCGACTCCTTACGTAAAAAGGCGGCCATCCGCATGGGATGGCCGCCAACCGTTAACTCATGCAAGTTAACGTATTTTACTCGTCAAGTGTTTCGATACGGGGCTTGATGATGCCATATCCACCATTCTTACGGTGATACACCACATTGATGAGGCCAGTCGTCGCGTTCTCGAACACGTAGAAGTCGTGGCCCAGCAGATCGGTCTGCACCAGCGCCTGCTCCTCAGTCATCGGGGTGACATCGATGACCTTCTCGCGGACGAGCAGGTCGTCCTCCTCCTCGGGCAGCAGCAGGTCGGCCAGATCCTCGACGCGCTCGACCGGCGCGACATCCGCTGCGCTGGCACCGCCCTGGCGGTTGTCCACGACCTTGGTCTTGAACTTGCGCAGCTGGCGGGTGACCTTATCGGCGGAGAGGTCGATGGCGGCGTACATATCCGCACCGTGCTCGGCAACGCGAATCACCGAACCGCGGGCACGAACCGTAACCTCGACGATTGCCGGGTTGGGGTTCGAGGGGTTCTTCTCATAGCGAAGTACAACGTCGACCGTCATGGGCTCGATATCGAAAACCTTGAGCGCCTCGCCGATCTTCTCATCCACATGCGCACGCAGAGCATCGGTTACCGTCGTCTTGCGTCCAGAAACCTTGATATCCATACGTGGCTCCAATCTGCCTCGGGGACTTACTGTACTGGCTATGTACCCATTGCCGTGCATTTAATCACGCGGATTCCTAAAGACCCGAATAACGATTGCTTGATACCGCATACCGAAGTCTCGCACTTTTCTGTGGCAAAGTGCGCTATAGGAGGGGGCCGGCGGCTTTGTATTTGGTCCTGAAAATTGGCTTTGACCTGCTAGTTTTATTGGGATGAAAAAGCCGGGCTCCCCCATCGGGGAAGCCCGGCAGTGCGTGTTGAAACCGTGAAGAGGTGTCCTTTCCAACGTATAGGAGACACCACCCCTAGCAATAACTAGCTATTGAGTTTGTTAATGTCGTCGTCGGTGATGGTGCCTTCCTGGCTGGACGATTTGTCCTCGGAGGATGCGGTCTCATTGTTGGAATCGGAGGACTCGCTGCCGGAGGACGTGGTCTCACTGGACTCAGAGTCACCCGGCTGCACGCTAGCGCCCGAAACCGTCTTAGTGGTGAGGTCGTAGGGCATCGTGCCATACCAGACAGAGTGGACCGCCTCGAGCGTACCGTCGACCGTGATGTCGTCGAGGGCATCGCTCACGGCACGGCACAGTTCGTCATTGGACGAGAGGCCCGCAACACCAAGCGTCGAGGGCGCCTCGAGCGCACCGACATAGGAGACCTCGCTCATCAGGCGTGCAAGGTAGCCGCCGGCCGTGGAGTCGCAGATCACATAGTCGACCTCGCCGGACTCGAGCGCCTCAAAGCACTCGTTGATGTTGGAGTAGGTCTTTTGGTTGGCGGTAATGTTCTGCTTAGCAAGCGCCTCCTGCGAGGCCGAGGACATCTGAACGCCCAGGGTGGACGTGTTAAGGGTATCGGTGGAAACGCTTAGCGACCCACCATCGCTAGTTTTACCGAACACGGAAGTGGCATCGTACAGGCAGGTGCCGAGCGAGCTAATGTCCCCGTCCGTGGAGTTAATCTCGCCGATAAAGATATCGGCCTTTTTGTCGCCGAGCGCGGAACCTGCCGAAGACGCATCGACAAAGGAGACCTTAAGGCCCATGCGGCTTGCGAGGGCGCGGGCGGCGTCGACCGCATATCCCGTGAGCTCGCCGTCGGCGCCCTGCATTGCCTGCGGCGCATCGGAAGTATCGAGGGCGACCGTCAGGGTTCCGGGAGTGACCAGGGCATCGTCCGACACCGCCGGCGTGACGGTCTCGTACTCGATCTGGTCGATCGTGGGAGTCGTGAACGTAGACAGCGGGTTGAACGCGCATCCGCTCAGGCCCAAAACGGCGATGACCGCTGCGGTCCCAGCACCTAACCGAGCCGCGTGCATCAAGCTGCCCCTCACCATGTCCACTACCCTGCCTTCTGTGTCGTATACGATCCGTGCGTTGCGCGGAATATCAGGTTGTTCCCACCAGCTGACCTGGTATTTGACCCCACACTTGCGCACCGGGGTGTTTGCTCGGGAGGCCGCAGCCACCTTCACGACTGGCCCGCTCGCCCGCGAGGCGGTATTGCCCCAAAGAAAGTAGAACGGACGGTGCGGCTTACATCTAGGACGCGCCATGATCGCGCCGCGCGCACGCGGTCGCTTACGTGGATCCCTTTGACCGCGTCTGTCTTGGACTAGGACGGGCATTTCGTCCGTCCGCAACCACAGCCTGGTAGGAACGAAGCGCATTATAGCTAAGTTCAAGCTAAAGTTTAAGGTTAGGGGCGTTATTCACATCGCGAGTACAGATTTCGCAGGTCAGGACGGGCCGCACGCGCTCTGATTAAGCCCGTCGCTCCCCCATGGAAAGCCCCAACACACCCGTCTTAGGGCGCCGTGGCCAAAAAATAGCAAATATGAGTACTGTTACCAATTTAGTAGCAGGAGTTTTTGGCTCTGCAAGCTGTTTTCACGCTCTATAACGTCAGATTGATGCCAGGATATTCCACATTTGTTTAATAATTTTCTAATTTACGCCATCTTCAAGTCCCAAAATCCCTGATTTTGCTGTTACTGAATTTGTAGCAGTACTCATATTTGCTATATTTTGGCCAAAGCATATATCCAACCCCCTGTTTCAGAGCATTGTTAGGCGGGTTTAAGCCCAAAACACGCCCGCAACGTGTTAAATAGCGTCTCTTGTTTCTTTCTGCGAGCGTCAACACGGTTGCGATATCGCTTACTCATGCGCTGGTGGATGCGCCATGCGAGCGCTTCCATCGCTTCCATGTCACAGAGCATTTCGTTGTTGACCGTCGCGATCTCGATTCCCATAGTGATCAAGCCCGTGTTGCGTTTTTCATCATGGATACGTCCCCTCCGGGAGGAATGGCCCAGCTCACCGTTGTATTCCAGGTCAAACCGGGCTGTTTCCTGATACGCATCGCAAACTGCGTGCGACATCCCAGAGATTGCCTGCGCGCGGTCATCGAACTCGATCTTGTAGTCGGTCTTAAAAGGACCGCAGGCAAATCCGCCATAGGAAAACGGAAGCGAAAACAGAGCGAGCATGATGCACTCCATGGGCGACAGCAGGTTTTCTGACAGGTAGGGACACAGGCGCAGCAGCTGTTTGGCCGTGCTTCCTTTGCACGCCGCAAGGTAATCTACCAGGCGATCGGGTGTCAGCACGGGCTCGACCTCAAAGTAACCGACATCTGGCGGCTGGTCTTTGTCCTTTGCCAATTTGTTCACGACAGGCGA
>CABULX010000103.1 GCA_902492545.1 uncultured Collinsella sp.
CGATTCAGTCGCGCGGGCAGCATTTCCCAGTTGACAAAACTATAGGAACACCCCCTCCGCCTTCAGCTTCAGCAGCAGGTCGCTCAGCTCGGGGCACTTGCTAGAGAGGCGCGTCTGGGCTCGCTCGCCCATCCCCCACCGCTGGCGGATCTCCTGGGCGCGCGGGCTCACGCGGTAGTCCCCGTCCATCACCTGCTTGAGCAGCTTGGCGGTCACGCGCGCATCGGCCAGAGCGCTGTGGGCGTGACCCGTCGACTCGTCGAACTCGATACCAAACCACGTTGCCGCGTCACTCAACGAGACGCGCCCGTGGCTGCCCACGTCCATGATCGAGGTGTAAAACGCCTGCAGGTCGGCCCAGTCCGTAGGAAATGCGGCAAGGTCGATATGCTTTACCTGGCACTCGGTCAAAAGCTGTCGACGATCCGCTCCGCTCCAGCAAACTATCTGGGCGGAGTAGCGACCGATCCAATCGCTGAGCCTTTTGATCACCATGTAGAGCAGATCGGCCATCGCGGTATCCACGGCTGATATCCCCGTAAGCTCGCGGACGAGAAACGCAACGCCTTCGGTAAATTCCGTCTGCACAAACTGCGAGAACTCGCCCATAACGTTGCCGTGGTAATCGAGCTTGACGGCGCCGACCTCGATAATCTCGTTGCGCAGCCCGCGTCGCTGGCGCTGCTTTGGCACCGGCGCAAATTCAAAGTCCAGCACGATCTGGCGCGCAAAGTTCGTCGTATCGATAGCCGAGATACACGGCGTCTTTTCAGCTGACACGGTTAGGGCCTTTCTCCGTTGCCTGCCGCTTGCTACATAGGCGGCTACATTGCCGTAAGGATAGGCGCCCGTACGAACATGAAAGTGGGGCGCAATACCATGCGCCAGGCACACGCCATGCAGACGGCCCCAAGAGAGTTGCCCGCTCTATTCAAATGCATGAAAAAGATTTAGGCCCGGTGACTTGAATCAGCGGTCATCCCGGGCCCATCAGAGCTCGTAGAGCTCTTGGTTGCTTTGGTCTCGCTCTTCACGGCGCTTATCGAACTTTCCGAGGCACTCAAGCAGCATTCGAAGCATAACAAGTCGCTGCCATTAAGGCACTGACCTCTTGACCAAGCAACGGCGCTGCCCAGCTATCACCCTTGGGCTGCCGTCAACTTTATTCTATCCGCGAGCATCTGGTTTACCAAATGGATTTTCGGTAAAGGAAGCACGGCACGCCCGCAAAACCACTACGCCCCAAGTGCCGCCATGGGAATCACCGCCACGCCGTCGTCGCGTGTGTAGGCAATGCTCCCCTTTCCAACCACGACCGCCAAAAACGCCGGCGCGGCATTCTGGGCGGCAGGATTGGAGAGCACTTTCCTCTCCAGCGCCTTGAGATTTCTCGCTCCATCGTCTGCTTTCGCATCACTCAGCTTGACCTCGATGGCTCCCCAGCGCCCGTCGTGCTCAACGATCAGATCGACCTCAAGGCCCTTCTCATCTCGGAAATAATGGACACTGTTGTCGACACCGCCGTAGGTGGAAAGGAACACGCGCACGTCGCGCAGGACGAGATTCTCAAAGAGCATCCCCAGCGTTTGCATATCGCCAAGCAGCCGCTCAGGGGTAGCCCCCAGCAACGCCGCCGCAAGTGACGGGTCACAGAAGTAGCGCTTGGGGCGCACGCGAACGCGGGCCTTCGAGCGCATGGGCGGCTCCCATCCGCACAGGTCCTCGGTCAGCTTGAGCCTGTTGAAGAGGTCCAAGTACGCAGCGATGGTCCTCTCGTCGGGGCCCGCCTCACCGTACGAGGCGTCCTTTACGAGCGTCTTGTACGTGACAGCCTGGCTCTCGTTCATGGCAAGAGCTCGCAAAAGGCCGTGTGCAAGCTCGGGCGACATGCCCTCGTCCAGCACGTTGACGTCGAGCACCGAGTGCACGTACTGGCTTGCCGTCTCTCGCGCAAGATCTTCCGAAAGCCCAAGATTTGCAGGCCAACCGCCCCTGCAGCACCAGCGGGCGACGTCATCCACCGTGCTCTCGCGACGCTGAGGGGCAAAATCCTCGCCCTTAAAGAGGCTTGCCAGTGACACGAGCGGCTCGCCGTCGCCCGACTCACACAGGGCCATGGGGCGCATTGACAGACGGGCGATCCTACCCGTGCCGGAATGACGAACATGGCTGCGCTCCTCGCTTTTGAGCGCGGTCGAGCCCGTGAGCAAAAGTGTCCCCCGTTCGTTGCCGCTCGCGTCCACGAAACGCCGGGCGGCATCCCAAACCTCGGGCACCTCCTGCCATTCATCGACCAGGTGTGGCGCATCGCCGATGAGCGCCAGGCTTGGGTCGACCTCTGCCGCCGCACGCTGCGCAGGCTCATCGAGCCTGGAGACGCTCGCCGAGCGAGAGAGCGCCGTCCAGGTCTTGCCGCACCATTTGGGGCCGTTGATCTCCACACAGCCAAACGCCCGCATAAGGGTGTCGAGGCGCTCCTCTATGAGCCGGGGCCTATATCCCTTTTGGGTCAATCTCTTTGGTGCATCCATAGACGGCCGTCCCTCTCTATCACGCGATATGCGAAATTACGCCATTCTCAATGCTGATTTTACGCTACTTTCAATGTAGTTTTTACGCCATGACAGATGTAGTTTTTACGCCATTTTCATTGAAGGTTTTACGCTTGGCATCCTTAGCGCGACCCATTCCGAGCATCACATCAGAGCGTGCTTGGTTATCTCCGCTCGCACATCTCGGCAAACGAAATCAGCTTGGCATCTCCCCTGCTCGCCGCAGCTTCCTGACATCCTTGCGTAAAGCCTCGCTTCGAGAAGATCGCATAGCTTTTGTGCTGCCGCCTAAAGAGCTCGCTTCGGTATACGAGCTTTTGCAGCACGTCTTCGCCCACCGGTTCATTGCGCCATTTGCATTCCGCAAACAGCGCAGTGCCCTCGCCATCGTCAACAATCAAGTCGATTTCTTCCTGCGTATGCGTGCGATTATCCGTCCCCCACCAGCGCCCAACGCTTGCCGGAACCACATCAAGCTGGCCCGCCCGCGCGAGTTCGTACACGTATTGTCTGCATATAAGCTCAAAGACCGTACCCATGTAATCCGATACGTGCGGCTCAATGCGCTCATACGCCATCTCGGCCATATCGTTTTGAATCAGCCCGATGTTCTGCGGAACAAACTTGTACCAGAACCTAAACATCTGATCGCTCAGCAGATACACGGCTCGCTTATTGCTCGTCTCGTTTAGGGGCAGCTCGCGCTCGACAATCCCAAGCGACGCCAGCTTATCCACATAGCTCTTTACGTTGCTCGCAGGGATTCCCGTAGAGCTCGCAATCTCCGAGATCTTCGAGCGCCCCTGAGCAATTGCTTGCACGATCGCATCATATTGCTCGGGATTGCGGCACTCCTGCAATAGCAGGTTACTCGGCTCCTCAAAGAGATAGCCCGTAGGAGTAAGAAAAAGACGTTTGATGTTGTCCTTGAGCGGTGTGGCAGGATCGACTTTCTCGATATATGCAGGAATGCCACCCGTCATGCCATAGCAAACTGCAGCGTCTTCGCGACCCATGCTCTGCCACAGGCCGAGGGTCGTCATAAAATCGAGCGGCATGATCTTAAACTGGGCCGTACGCCTACCGTATAGCGGACTCTCGTAGCCCAACACCTGCTCTTCCATAAACGAAAGCGACGACCCGCACAGGATAAGCATAAGCTTGGCCTCTTTGTACAAGTGATCGATCTTGTCTTGCAGCAACGAGCTGATCTCGGGATTCGATTGGGCGAGATAAGGATACTCGTCAATCACGACAATCAAACGTTCCGTACGAGCCATGGTAGCCAATGCATCGAACGCCTCGTCAAAACTACGAAACGACACGCCAGCAACACCAACGGAGCCCGCAAGTATCGCCTGGCTAAAGCCATGCAGGTTTGCCTCTGCATTGGTACGACGAGCTTGAAAGTAAATAGCCTTCTTGCCTTGGATAAACTCTGTGATAAGACGCGTTTTGCCCACGCGACGGCGGCCGTAAATCACAGGCATCTCAAAGGAGCCCGTGCCATACAGTCGATTGAGCTCGGACATTTCCGCCGTTCTTCCGATAAACATAGGGCCATCCTTCCTTTACGTTATAGCTAGCTATATTATACCTTCCTATAATATAGCTAGCTATAACGTAATTCGACAAGCGGCGCACGCAAAAGGGGCGGTACATCACCGCACGTGGACCGTTCCGGAAAATGTACCCCGTTCTGGAGCCTGGTTCCGGGATACAGCTTCCGGTTGAGGACCGATCCGGAAAGCGCGTCCCGCTCTGAGTGGCAATTCCGGGACACAGTTTCCGCTCCAAATCAGAACCACCCTTAAAAGGGGTGGTTTGCTCTTAGGGTATAACCCACGGGCCCCGGGCTCGCGTCTAAAGGCGCGGGCCCGGACTTCGTCCAGGCCTAGTGCATCTTGACCCGTGGCGCGCCGGTCGAACCGGCAGCATCACCCCCTCTTGAAGGGGTCCTCGTACTCCTTCACGCTCAGCTTGTCCAGCGCGATGTCGTGGGACTCCTGCTCCCTGATGTACTTGGCGATCGTCGCCTCGTTCAGGCCGACGGTGGACACGTAGTAGCCCTCCGCCCAGAACTTCCTGTTGCCGAACTTGTACTTGAGGTTGGCGTGCCTGTCGAATATCATCAGCGAGCTCTTCCCCTTCAGGTAGCCCATGACGCTCGCGACGCTGTACTTCGGCGGGATCGCCAGCAGCACGTGCACGTGGTCGGGCATCAGGTGCCCCTCGATTATCTCGATCCCCTTGTACTCGCACAGCTTCCTGAGGATCTCCCCTATGTCGCTCCTGATTTGGTTGTAGATCACTTTGCGCCTATACTTCGGCGTGAACACGATGTGGTACTTGCACATCCACTTCGTGTGGGAAAGGCTGTAGGCCTTCTGGGCCATGGCGACCACCCCTTCGACTCGAATTCTTGACGGCCTGAACAATCGTCAATATCGGTCGGAGGGGTGGCTTTGTAAAGCCGTTTGTCTCCACCCGCGTAGCGGGTGGTTTAAAGCTGGCCGCTGCGCGGCCAGCGGACTAAAGTCTTGAACAAAAGGCCCCGGCTCGCGATGGAGCCGGGGCCAAAGGCGCAGCGTATGTAGTTGATGCTGAGCGCGATCAGCTCGTCAGTAATGACTGTCCGCGCCCTACCCTACCCGCGGTTGCGAACGCGGCTGTAGGGCGTATCCACCATGGGAAGATCCGGACGCAGCTTGCCGTCAAACGCGCGGTAGGCGTTCTGCACGGCGGGCGCCGTGGGGATCGTTGCGATCTCGCCGATGCCCTTGCCGCCGTATGCCACGGGCAACAGCTCGTCCTTCTCCACGTAGATAGCGTGGATATCCGGAATCTCGGGCGCACGGAACAGCCCGAGCGTACCGTACCTTGCCTGGGGCACGCAGTCCTTGAGCGGCCAGTCCTCGGTAAGCGCATAGCCCATACCCATGAGCACGCCGCCTTCAATCTGACCCTGGATGGAGATGGGGTTGACCACCTTGCCGGAATCGTGCGCGGCATAGACCTCGCTCACGCGGCCGTCATCATCCAGAATGACCACATGCGTGGCAAAGCCGTAGCAGATGTGGCTCTTGGGGTTGGGCACGTCGGCGCCCAGCTTGTCGGTCGGCTCCAGGTACACGTAGCCAAACTCGCATCCCTCGAGCGCCTTGATGGCGGCCGCGGGATCCTGAGGATGCATACCCTGGCCGGCGACGAGCTCCTGCGTGCGCAGCTGATAGGCGCGGCCGTCGTCATACTCGATCTTGACGCCGTCGCCATGCGCACTCACGGGAGCGGCGGGCGCAGACTTGCCGGCCTCGATGTCAAGCATGGCATCGCGCAGCAGGAAGGCGGCACCGCGCACGGCCTCGCCGGTCACGACCGTCTGACGCGAGCCAGACGTGGTGCCGGAGTCGGGAGCGTTCTCGGTGGAGCACTCGCCGTTGGCGATGCAGCGAAGCGGCAGGCCGCATGCCTCGGCAACGTCTTGCAAAAATACGGTGTTGCAGCCCTGGCCGATGTCGGACGTAGCGGCGTAGACCACGGCGCGGCCATCCTCGACGCGAATCTTGCAGCGACCGGCATCGGGCAGGCCAACGCCCACGCCAGCGTTCTTCATAGCGCAGGCAATGCCGGCGTGGCCGGGATGCGCATAGTAGGCATCCTTGACCTCGAGCAGTGTCTCCTTAAGCGCCGTGGAGCAGTCGGCAATCTGGCCGTTGGGCAAAACCTCGCCCGGCTCGATGGCGTTTCTGTAACGAATCTCCCACGGATCCAGGCCGACCTTCTCTGCCAGCAAGTCGATCAGGCTCTCGAGCGCAAACTCGGACTGGCAAACGCCAAAGCCGCGGTACGCGCCGGCGGGCGGGTTGTTGGTGTAGTAGCCAAAGCCGCGAATGTCGGTGTTCTGGTACTTGTAGGGGCCGACAGCATGCGTGCAAGCGCGCTCGAGCACCGGGCCGCACAGCGACGCGTAGGCGCCGGTATCAAAGTTGATCTCGCAGTCCAGGCCGGTAAAGTTGCCCTCGGCGTCGCAACCCAGCGTAAAGGTGCCGTCCATGGCATGACGCTTGGGATGGAAGGCAAGCGACTCGGCACGCGTGAGCTTGCACTTCACGGGACGCTGGAACTTGTATGCGGCGAGCGCAGCCAGGTGTTGGATGGACACGTCCTCCTTGCCGCCAAAGCCGCCGCCCACGAGCATGGTCTCGACGACCACGCGCTCGGGTTCGTTATCCCAGCCAAACATGTGGGCGCACTCTTTGCGCGTGTCGTAGGCACCCTGGTCGGTCGACTGCACCTTGACGCCGTTTTTGTACGGGAAGGCGACGGCGCACTCGGGCTCCAAGAAGGCATGCTCGGTAAAGGGCGTGGTAAAGCGCTGCGTCACGGTAAACGCGCTCTCCGCCAGCGCCTTGGCGGCGTCGCCGCGCGTCACATGGCGGCTCTGGCACACGTTGTCCTTGAGCTCCACCGTGTTGCCAAAGGCAAAGAAGCTGTCGTGCAGGCGCGGGGCGTCGGCAGACCTGGCCTCGGCGATGTTGCGCACGGGCTCCAGCGGCTCGTAATCAATCTTTACGAGCTTCTTGGCCTTCTCGAGCGTCGCCTCGTCCTCGGCAACCACCAGCACGATGGCGTCACCCACGCAGCGGGTGATATCGCCCTGGGCGATCATGACGTCCCAGTCCTGGATAAGGTGGCCGACCTGGTTGACCGGCACGTCCTCGGCGCGCAGGATGCCCACCACACCGGGCAGGGCCTCGGCCTTGGAGGTATCGATGGAGAGCACACGGGCGCGCGGATACTTGGAGCGCACGGCGCTGGCATAGGTCAGGCCCGGCTGGTCGATCTCGTCGATGTCGTCGGGGTACTTGCCCTCGCCGAGCACCTTCTTGCGCACGTCGATGCGGAAGGCGCGCTTGCCCACGCCGTAGTCATCGCCGCGCTCCAAGTCCTCGTCGATCTGCTTTTCGCCGCGGAGCACCGCAGCGGCCAGCGCAATGCCCTCGATAATCTTCTTGTAGCCGGTGCAACGGCAGACATTGCCGCGGATGGCGTACTTGATCTGCTCCTCGGTGGGCTCGGGGTCCTCGGCGATGAGCGCCGCACCCGCCATGACCATGCCGGGGATGCAGAAGCCGCACTGCACGGCACCCACGGCGCCAAAGGCG
>CABULX010000104.1 GCA_902492545.1 uncultured Collinsella sp.
GTTGGCATGGGCATGGGCGGCATCACCGGCTTCGCCATGAACCAGGCTCGTGACCTTGGTCCTCGCATGGCCTATCAGGTGCTGCCGATTAAGAACAAGGCCGACAACAACTGGAAGTATGGCCTGCTTGTTCCCGGCATCGCTCCGTTTGTCGGTGCCGCTCTGGCCGCGCTGTTTGTGCATGGTTTCTTGGGCATGTTCTAGTCTGAGGCTACATAGTTGTCCGCTGACCGCATGGGGTAACTTCCCAGCGCGTCCTCGGACATGCAAAAAGGCTCGCTGCGCACTTCGTGCGGCGAGCCTTTTTGCGTCCTGCGGAATGCGCTGGGAAGTTACCCCATGCGGTCAGCTGCGGGGTCTTTGTTGCGTTCGTACAAGCAACCCAACATATATCTGAATTTGGATGGGAGGGGCTTGTTGCTGTTGGGGGGCGTTGAGATGAGGGCGATACTTTGGGAAGGGATGACGCCTTGGGAGGAGGCGTCTATCTGAAGAGAGGCTTTATGGCTGATAGGTAGTCTTTGGCTACGTCGGCTTTGTCTGCTTGGAAGTTGTGCCAGGCCCACCATTGGACCATTCCTACGAAGCTTGAGGCTATGTGGTGTAGTAGGAAGCTGCGGTCCATGGTGGCGGCGGGGCCGTTTGGGTCGGTGGGAAAGGTTTCGGCTGCTCGTGACATGATGGTCTTGCGCAAGCAGTCGGCGAAGACGCGTGAGCCGGCGCCGGCTACGAGGGCTCGAACGCCCTGACGGCGCTCCCAGAGGTTGTTGAGGATATGCTCGACCTGCACGAATGGGTCGTCGAGCGGTGTGCCATCGTCGTCGAGGGCGTGGGTGCAGATGTCGCTCACGAGCTCGGACAGCAGGTCGTCTTTGCTCTTAAAGAGGCCGTAGAATGTCGCGCGGCCTACGTGAGCGCGCGCGATGATGTCGCCGACGGTGATCTTGCCGTAGTCCTCTTCGCGCAGCAGCTCGGAGAACGCCGCGACGATCGCGGCGCGGCTTTTGGCCTTGCGGGCATCCATGGCTATGCGTCCGCGTCAACGAGCAGACAGCGGAGCGTCCCGGAGCAACCCTCGTAGGGGCGCTTACCGGCGCCGTAGCCGACGGCCTCGATGCGGTAGCGGGCCGGCAGGTGCTCGGACGTGCGCAGCGCGGCGACGATGGCGGCGCCCGTGGGCGTCACGAGCTCGCCGGCGACCGGTGCAGGCGTGAGGGCGATATTGCCCGCCTGACACAGGTTGACGACAGCGGGGACGGGAATGGACATGAGGCCGTGGGCGCAGCGGATGGTGCCGTGGCCCTCGGAGAGCGACTCGACTACGATGTCCTCAATACCCAGGTCGTCGAGGCAGATGGCGACAGAGCAGACGTCGACGATGGAGTCGACGGCGCCCACCTCGTGGAACATGACGGTGTCGGGCGTTTTGCCGTGAGCCTTTGCCTCGGCAGCGGCGAGTGCGGAAAAAATGGCGAGCGCACGACGCTTGGCGCCATCGCTTAGCTGCGAGCCATCGATGATGGCGGTGACGTCTGCCAAAGAACGGTGGCGATGGTGGTGGGTGTGGTGATGATCCTCGTGCTCATGGGCGTGGCCATCATGGTCATGCTCGTGGCAGTGCTCGTGTTCGTGCCCGCCATGATCATGATGGTGGTGCTCATGCTCGTGTGTGTGCTCGGCAGCTGCTTCGTTGCCGTAGAGCCAGGCCATGTCGTGGTCGTGGTTCTCGAGCTCCTCTGCCAGCTGAACGTCAAAGTCGCAGGCGTCGATGCCATGCTTGTTTACGCGCGTCACGGAGATCGAAAAGCCGTCGACCGGCAGCGTTACGAGCTGTTCGCGCAGGTGCTCCTCGCTGGCGCCCAGGTCGAGCAGGGCCGCGACGGTCATATCGCCGCTGATGCCCGAGGTGCCGTCGATGATAAGCGTATGCTGATGGTTGGACATGGAATGCTCCTTAACGGGCGCGGGATGTACCGGCGCTCAGATGATTGATAAGACTTGCCTGGTAGGCGGCACCAAAGCCGTTGTCGATATTGACGACCGAAACGCCACTGGCGCAGGAGTTGAGCATGGCGAGCAGCGCGGCTACGCCACCAAAGCTCGCGCCGTAGCCCACGCTGGTGGGAACGGCAATGACCGGACAGCTCACCAGACCGCCGATAACGCTCGCCAGGGCGCCTTCCATGCCGGCGATGGCGATGACCACCTGCGCCTGGGCAAGTTCCTCGGCATGAGCGAGCAGGCGGTGCAGGCCGGCGACACCCACGTCGTAGAGGCGGTCGACCTCGTTGCCGTAGAACTCGGCCGTCAGTGCCGCCTCTTCGGCGACGGGCAGGTCGCTCGTGCCGGCGCAGGCGACGACAACGCGTCCGTTACCGGTGGGGGAGGGCTTGCCACCCACCAGGGCGAGCTGGGCGTTCGGGGCATATCCCAGGTCGATGCCGTTGCCGAGAAGCTCCGAGGTACGGGCTGCTTTTTCGCTGTCCAAGCGCGTGACCAGGATGCGCTCCTGACCGGCATCGCGCAGCGCTTCGATAATGGCGGCAATTTGCTCGGCGGTTTTACCGGCGCCGTAGACAACCTCGCCGGCTCCCTGGCGCACCCCGCGCGAAAGATCGAGCTGCGCAAAACCCAGATCGGCGGTTGGCGCCGTCTGGAGGCGCGTGAGGGCGACTGCCGGGGTGACTACTCCGTCGGCAACATCGCTCAGCAATTGCTCAAGATCTCGCTTATCCATATATGTTCCCTTCGACGGCGCAAAGTCTAGCACTCAAAGGGTATGTTTCCGAACACTAAGACAAAATTGTTCGGAAACTATAGGACAGACTGATTCTATTGTTAGAAGGATCGACTAGTCGCGCAGGATGATATCCATGGCGAGTATCAGGTTGCGCTCGTCGATGGCAAACGGGGCGGCTTCGCGCGTCTTGGGCTTGGCGCAAAACGCGATGCCCGTGCCCGCGGCCTGAATCATGGGGATGTCGTTGGCGCCGTCGCCGATCGCGACGGTGTGGGCCATGTCGACACCGCACTCAACCGCCCAATCCAGCAGCTGGATGAGCTTGGACTCCTTGGTCACAATGTCTGCCGCCAGCTTGCCGGTGAGCTTGCCGTCCACGACTTCCAGACGGTTGGCCAGGCAAAAATCGATGCCCGCGGCGGCCACGATCTTGTCAGCGACCTCGTGAAAGCCGCCGCTTACCACGCCGACCTTCCAGCCTTTGCTGTGCGCCGAGCGCACAAGCTCCAGCGCGCCGGGGGTAAACGTCACGCGCTCAAAGGTGCGCTCGAACACACTCTCGTCCAAGCCGGCAAGCAGCCCCACGCGCTCCTCGAGCGCCTGCTTAAAGTCCAGCTCGCCGCGCATAGCGCGCTCGGTGATTTGCGCAACTTGCTCGCCCACGCCGGCCTCCTCGCCTAACAGGTCGATGACCTCCTGGTTGATGAGCGTGGAGTCGATATCCATAACGATGAGGCGTGCAGTCATGACGGGCCTTTCCAAGTGCTGTTTTATTGGGGCATATTGTCGCACGTGAATAGCGCGGGCGGGTGCCGCGGTGCGTCAATTGTTTCGTCTCCGTCAAGTCTTTGGGCAAGAGCTACTTTTTCGCGGCACATCGACGCGGGTGCGATAAGATAGAACGCCATGTCCGGCTGCGCGGTTTACGCAGGCTGGGCAAATCTGTACGACGCCGCCCGGAACGACACGGGGCGGCACAGATCCATAAAGGAGGATCACTGGTATGAGCCAGACCCGTCCCATCGATGAGCATTCCATGCACACCCGTACCTGCGGCGAGCTTCGCTTCGAGAACGTGGGCGAAGAGGTCACCCTCACCGGTTGGGTGAGCCGTCGCCGCGACCACGGCGGCCTTATCTTCTGCGACCTTCGCGACCGCGAGGGCATCACGCAGCTCACCTTCGACCCCGAGCACTCCGACGGCGACGCCTTTAAGATCGCCGAGACCATGCGTCCCGAGTGGCCCATCAAGATCCACGGCGTCGTGCGCGCCCGTGGCGAGGAGACCACCAACACCAAGCTCGCGACCGGCGAGATCGAGGTCCTGACCGACCACGCCGAGGTGCTCAACACATCCGTCACCCCGCCGTTCCAGATCGAGGACGGCATCGAGACCAGCGAGGACACCCGTCTGCGCTATCGCTATCTGGACCTCCGTCGTCCCGAGATGATGGCCAACCTCAAGCTGCGCTCCGACTTTACCTTTGCCATTCGCGAGGCGCTGCACAACCGTGAGTTCATGGAGGTCGAGACGCCCTCCCTGTTCAAGTCCACGCCCGAGGGCGCCCGCGACTTCATCGTTCCCAGCCGTATTCAGCCGGGTAACTTCTACGCCCTGCCGCAGTCCCCGCAGCTCCTGAAGCAGCTGCTTATGGTCGGTGGCGTCGAGCGCTACTACCAGGTTGCCAAGTGCTTCCGCGACGAGGATCTGCGTGCCGACCGTCAGCCCGAGTTCACCCAGGTCGATATCGAGATGTCCTTCGTGGACCAGAACGATGTCATGAGCGCGCTCGAGGAGGTTCTTGCCGATGCTTTCGGCCGCATGGGTGTCGAGATGCCCACGCCGCTGCGTCGCATGAACTACTGGGATGCCATGGACACCTATGGCTCCGATAAGCCCGATACCCGCTATGGCATGCACCTGGTCGACCTGACCGACATCTTTGCCAACTCCAAGTTCAAGGTCTTTGCGACTGCCGCAAACGAGGAGGGCTCTGTCGTCAAGGCCATCAACGCCAAGGGCGCCGGCGCCTGGGCACGTGCCAAGATCGATAAGCTTGCCGGCGTGGCCTCCACGTTTGGCGCCAAGGGCCTGGCTTGGATCGCCTTCCGTGAGGACGGCTCCATCAACAGCCCCATCGTCAAGTTCTTCTCGGACGAGGAGATGGCGGCTCTGCGCGAGCGCATGGACGTCGAGCCCGGCGACCTTGTGATGTTCGCCGCCGGCCCGCGCCTGCTCTCCGACGAGATCCTGGGCGGCATGCGTTCCCACATGGCCAATGCGCTCGAGATCAAGCGCGAGGGTCACGACTTCCTGTGGGTCGTCAACTTCCCGCTGTTCCATTGGGACGAGGATCGCAAGGCCTATGCTGCCGAGCATCAGCCCTTTACCCTGCCGACCGAGACCGACATCGCCAAGATCGAGGCCGATCCGCTGGCAGCCGGTTCGTGCACCTACGACTTTGTCATGGACGGCTTTGAGGCCGGCGGCGGCGGTATGCGTATCCACAACGCCGAGATGCAGATGTCCATGCTCAAGCTCCTGGGCTTTACCGAGGAGCGCGCCGAGTCTCAGTTTGGCTTCCTCATGGAGGCCCTCAAGTTTGGTGCACCCCCGATGGGCGGTTTCGCTCTGGGCCTGGACCGCGTGTGCATGCTGCTCACCGGTTCCGACTCTATCCGCGACGTCATGGCGTTCCCCAAGACGGCCAGCGGCTCCGACCTTATGTCGGGCGCCCCGAGTGCCGTTAGTGGCGCCCAGCTCAAGGACGTCAGCCTGCGCCTGATGTAGGCGAGCGACTATATAATGCTTGTTGCGAGGGAAGGACGCGTGCCTTCCCTCGTTTTTTATGGGACGGGGGTGCGCCGGTAACGTACAATAACTACCACGTGGCTGGGTTTGCCGGCCGAATGTGCGATGTCGTGGGAGGGGACATGGTCGAGTTTACAAAGACGATTAAAGATCCGTTGGGATTACATGCCCGCCCGGTTGCGCTGCTCTATGACATCATTGCCAAGCATCGTAGCGACGTGTCAGTCAGTATCGGCGGTCGCCACACCGATGGCCGCGACGTTATAGGGCTCATGGCACTCTGCGGCGAATGTGGCGAAGACGTCGTGTTCCGCGTTTCGGGCGTGGATGAGGCCTCCTGCGTCACGTCGATCAGAAACCTCTCGCTCTAACCTCAACAATGTGACAAAGGGGCAGTCCCCTCTGTTGCATAAATTGGTATCAATAGGCACTGCAAAGAGACGGTCTTTGCGGTGCCTTTGTTTCGTATAGGAAACTTTTTCGAAATCTGAATGGGGACCCTTTCCAAAAAGTTAACCACGTGTTAGTTTACTAAAGCGAACATAGGCGTAGTTAACTTTTACCGCGTCGATGTTGAGGACGAACTGACGTTAGGAGCCACTCATGTCTTGCGGACCGCAGATGCCGGCAATGCCGCTTTCGATGGTAAAAGCGGGCGAAACCGTGCGCGTGTCTCGTGTAAAGGGCAATGAGGATATGAAGCACCACCTCAAGGACCTCGGCTTTGTCGAGGGCAACGAAATCCACGTGGTGAGCTCGAGTGGCGCCAATATCATCGTCACGGTGCTGGGCGCACGCTTTGGTATCGATTCCAAGGTTGCCATGCACATCATGACCGTCGGTTAGTCGACGGTATTTCTGTACGCACTGAAAGGGGGACAAGTAAATGAAGACGTTGGGTGACGTTAAGGTGGGCGAGAGCTCCACCATCGTCAAGCTTCACGGTGAGGGTGCGCTTCGCCGCCACCTTATGGACCTGGGGCTCATCAAGGGCACTTCGTTCAAGGTCGTGAAGGTTGCACCGCTCGGTGATCCGGTCGAGATCAACGTGCGCGGCTACGAGCTTTCCATCCGCAAGGAGGAGGCCGCCGTCGTCGAGGTCCAGTAAGGACTCGCGGCGCATATTTCTGCAGATTAAGTTAGGTTTTTCTAACTTAATGCAGCATCTTTGAAGCACATTATCCAGCCTGCGCGGAGAAAGCAGCGCGGGCACACAAGGAAGAAGGATTGAATGGCGGATTCTCAGATCCATGTCGCGCTTGCGGGTAACCCCAACTGCGGCAAGACCACGCTTTTCAACCTGATCACCGGCGCCAACGGCTACGTTGGCAACTGGCCTGGTGTTACGGTTGAGAAAAAGGAAGCCAAGCTCCTGAGTGACAAGAACGTCACCATCACGGACCTCCCCGGTATCTACTCGCTTTCCCCCTACAGCCCCGAGGAGCAGTGCTCGCGCGACTACCTCATGAGCGGCGAGCCCGATGTCGTCGTTCAGGTGGTCGATGCCACTAACCTCGAGCGCAACCTGTACCTGGCACTTCAGGTCATCGAGACCGGCCTGCCCGTGGTCGTTGCCCTCAACATGGCCGACTTGGTCGAGAAGAACGGCGACAAGATCGACACCGACAAGCTTTCCAAGAAGCTCGGCTGCCCGGTTATGATGATCTCCGCTCTTAAGAACAAGGGCATCACGGAGCTCTTCGAGCAGGTTAAGAAGTCCGCTGCTTCCAAGGGCCAGGTGCCGGAGCACAAGTTCGATTCCTCCATCGAGGACGTTCTGGACCACATCGAGAATAACCTGCCGGCAAGCGTCCCCGCCAACAAGCGCCGCTACTATGCCGTCAAGCTGTTCGAGCGCGATGCGGACGCCTGCAAGCTCATCAACCTCACCAAGGAGAAGGCCGCTCGCGTCGAAGAGCTGGTCGCTCAGTGCGAGCAGGACTGCGACGACGATGCCGAGTCCATCATCACCGGTGAGCGCTACGGCGTCATTGCCCACATCATCGACGAGTGCCTCACCAAGGCCCCGGCCAAGATGAGCACCTCCGAGAAGATCGACCGCGTGGTTACCAACCGTATCCTGGGCCTGCCGATCTTTGTGGTCATCATGTTCTGCGTGTACTACATCGCCGTTTC
>CABULX010000105.1 GCA_902492545.1 uncultured Collinsella sp.
TCGGTGGGCTCGGGGTCCTCGGCGATCAGCGCTGCACCCGCCATGACCATGCCGGGGATGCAAAAACCGCACTGCACGGCGCCCACGGCGCCAAAGGCGTACACAAAGGCCTCGCGCACGTCCTCGGGCAGGCCCTCGACGGTCACGATGTTGCGGCCGGCGGCAAGAGCGGTGGTCAGCACGCACGCCTTGACGGCCGCACCGTCCACATGAATGGTGCAGGTGCCGCAGGCGCCCTCGGAGCAGCCGTCCTTGGCGGAGTGAATGTGCAGGTCGTCGCGCAGATAGCGCAGCAGTGGCTTGTTCTGAGTCGTCGTGCACTCGACGCCGTTAACGGTAAAAGTGAATTCCTGTGCCATGGTGATTCCCTTCTACACGCCGGCGGCGATGCCGGTGCGGTCGTGGATGGCGCCATGCGGGCAGACGACGGCGCACATGCCGCACGACAGGCAGTCCACGCCGTCGATATGGGCGCAGTTGTCCTCGATGCGGATAGCGCCGGCAGGGCACTTTTTGGCGCACATACCGCAACCGATGCAGCTCGTGTCGCAGACCTTGCGCGCAATGGCGCCCTTATCGGTGTTGTTGCAGCGCACCAGAATGTTCTGGTAGCCGGGGACGAAGGCAATCACGCGCTGCGGGCACGCCATGCCGCACAGGCCACAGCCCGTGCACTTGGAGCGGTCCACGCGGGCGATGCCATCGACCAGCGCAATGGCGCCGTGGGGGCAGGCCGTGACGCAGGCGCCACAGCCAATGCAGCCTTCGCTGCAGTGGGCGTCGCCGCCTGCGGAGGCGCAACCGCTTCCGCAGGCAACGTAGGCCACGTTATGTTGAATGGATTTGGCCATAAGAGACTCGCCTATTTCTTAAGAAGGTACGAATAGTTGTCGCGCACAGCCCTGATGGTCAGGCGGACGGCCTCGGGAAGACCGGTGTTGACGGCATCGACCGAGACGGTGCGGACCGTGCCGGCGACGCGAACCTTAAAGTGGTCCTCGTCCACGGCCAGGAAGCCCTCGTTCTCGGAGTTCTCCATGTCCTCCTCGCTCCAGAACAGGGTGAGCTTGTCCTTGTAGGGACGACCCTCCTGGTAAGGGCAGAACACGGCGCAGTTGCCGCACTCATTGCACATGCCGTCGACATGGACGACCTGATGCTTGGCCAGGCCCGGCACCTTAATTGCCACGTTGGCGCGGTTGGGGCACACGTCGCAGCAGACCTCGCACACCGAGCCGCAGCCCAGACAGCGGGTCTTGGTGCAGTTGCGCTTGTCGCGGCACAGCGACCCCTTGCGCTCGTAGCAAGTGTCCTCGCGGCCGGCCTGCTCGTTGCAGTCGGCGTACTTGTTAAAGTCCACGTCGGCGATGGCACGGGCGACCTCGGCGGCATCGGCGATAGCCTCGACCACGGTGGCAGGACCGCGGCGGCAGTCGCCCGCAGCCCAGACGCCCTCGACGCCGGTGGAGGTAGCGGCAAGGCGGCCGCGACGGTCGTGCTCGACGCCCGCGGCATCGTACAGGCTGGCGTCGATGCCCTCGCCCACGGCGCAGATCACCGTGGTGGCGGGAAGCTCAACAGTCTCGCCCGTGGCGACGGGGCTGCGGCGGCCGCTTGCATCCGGCTCGCCAAGCTCCATAACATCGCAGGTCAGCACAGCGCCGTTGAGCGCCTTAGGCGCCAGCAGCTCGCAGAACTCAACGCCGTCGGCAAGGGCAAAATCGAGCTCTTCCTCGTCGGCGGGCATCTGCTTCTTGGTGCGGCGATACACCAGGCGCACGTTCTTCACGCCGGCCAGGCGCTTGGCCACGCGAGCCGCGTCCATGGCGGTGTTGCCGGCGCCGATAACCACGACATCCTCGCCCAGCTCGAGCTTCTCGCCCTTCTTGGCAGCCTCGAGGAACTCCAGCACGTCGAGCTCGGCACCCTCGCCCAGGCCCGCAGAGCCGGGCATCCAGGCACCAGTGGCCACGACCACGTCGGTAAAGCCCTGGGCCTTGAGCTCGTCAATGGAATCAACGCGGGCGTTGAGCTGCACCTTGGCACCAAAGGCCAGACAGAGCTCGGCATCGTGGGAGATATCGTCGCTCGCAATGCGGAACTCAGGAATCACGTGACGGACCACGCCGCCGAGCGAATCGCGGGCCTCAAAGATGGTGACGGGCACGCCGGCGCGCGTCAGGAAGAACGCCGTCGCCAGACCGGCCGGGCCGCCGCCGATAACGGCAACGTTGCGCTCGCCGTCGTTGGCGATGGCCTGGGCGCGCAGCTTGGGCAGCACGGCGGTCATGGCCTCGCGGGCGGCCTTGAGCTTGCTGGCGCGGATCTGGGCGCCCTCGGGCTCGTAGAACGCACGCTCGCAGGCACGGCCGCAGGGATGCGGGCAGATGGTGCCGGTAATGAACGGCAGGGCGTTGCGCTCGATGATGATGTTGAGTGCGTCCTCGTAGCGGCCCTCGTCAACAGCCGCCAGGTAGGCGGGAATGTCCTGCTGGATGGGGCAGCTCGTGCGGCACGGCGTGGTAAAGCAGTCGGAAAGCGGGGTCTTGCCGGCGACCTTGCGATCGGGCAGCGGGCGCAGCGGCTTCTTGTAGAGCGGGTTGGTGAGCGAATCAGTCTGGATCGCGGTCACGGCGTCGAGAGAGACGCCCGCGAACGGCTTGCCGTCCAGGTCGGTAAACTCACCGGCCATCTGGCTAAAGCGCTCGTAGCCACCGGGCTTGAGAACGTCGGTCGCCAGGGTGACGGGCCAAATACCGGCGTCATACAGGGCGCGGATGTTGTAGACCGTGGCGCCACCGGAGTAGCTGATGCGCAGCTTGCCATCGAACTGCTCGGTAATGCGGCGGGCAGCCTCGATGGTCAGCGAGAACAGCGAACGACCGGACATGTACATCTCGGTGGAGGGCAGCTCGTTTCTCGTCACGTCGACGGGGAAGGTGTTGGTGAGCTTGACGCCAAACTCTAGACCGCGCTCGGCGCACAGGGCAATCAGGCGCTCGAACATAGGCACGGCATCGGCCCACTGCAGGTCCTCGCGGAAGTGCGTGTCATCGAAGACGATGTAGTCAAAGCCCAGCTCGTTCAGACGCTGGCGGGCAAACTCATAGCCCAGCAGCGTGGGGTTGCACTTGATGTAGGTGTTGAGGCCCTTCTCGGTGATCAGATAGGTCGCGATGCGCTCGATCTCCGCCGGCGGGCAGCCGTGCAGGGTGGACTCGGTGATGGAGTTGGAAACGCGTGCCGGGATGGACTCGACAAACGCGGCGTCGACATGCTCAAACTTGTCCAGGTTGGCAAGCGCCCATGCGCGGCACTCGTTCCAGACGTCGGAGCCGCTGGCATCCTTCATGCCCTCGATGTAGGCATCGACCTTGGGGCTCTTGATGCCCTCCAGGTCATAACCCACGGACATGTTGAAGACAAATCCGTCCGGGCTTCCCAGGCCGTACTCGCGAGCGATCAGGTGGCAGGCGAACCATGCCTTCACGTACTCGGCAAAGGCCTGCGGAACCTCGAGCTCGGTCGACCACTCGCAGTTGTAGCACTCGTCCTGCGCCACGATGCAGGGCTTGTTCACACACTTGGAGAGCTCCTCGCCGTCCATAACCTGAACGGTCTTGAGCTCAAAGAAGCGGGAACCGGCCACATAGGATGCCACGATGTTCTGGGCAAGCTGCGTGTTGGGGCCGGCGGCCGGGCCAAACGGGGTCTCGATGCGCTCGTCAAAAATGGGAAGCGCGCCCTCCTGGTTGGTCGTGACCATCTTGCGCACGCCAAAGACGGCGCCCTGAGTCTTGTGCTCCTCGATGATCCAGTTCATCAGCTGCGAAAACGGGATCGGCCTCATGATGTCGCTCATAATGAGCTCCTCTCTGTAACGCCCGGCGAGACCGCGCGGCGGGCGCAAATACGGTGTAGCGCTAGCACAGCGCCGGCGACCCCGCGGAGGCCGCCTATACGCGCGTCAGATGCGGCGAAACATCCGACGCGCGTGAATCTACTTGCAATTAGTAGGTGCGATCGTTGAGCGTGCTCCAGAGCTTCTTGGACTCAGCCATGGTCCACGCGTTGATCTTGTCCTCATCAATGCCAACGAACTCGCGATCCTTGTACAGGACGCGGCCGTTGATGATGGTGGTACGGCAGTTTTTGCCCATCATGCCAAAGAGCATGTGGCCGTCGATGTTCTCCTCGCTCAGCGGCGTAAAGGGCTTGTAGTCCATAACGATGACGTCGGCGGCAGCGCCGGGCTCAAGCACACCGAGCTTGCGATCGAAGTACTTGCTGGCCATCTTGGCGTTATTCTCGAACAGCATGGTCATGGCCTCGCACCAGCCCACGTTGGGCATGGCGGCGTTGTGGCGCTGAATGATCAGGAAGACCTTGAGGCTCTCGAGCATATCGTGGGTGTAGGCGTCGGTGCCCATGCACACGGGGATGCCGCGGCGGAAGAACTCGAGCACGGGGGCGCAGCCCACGGCGTTGCCCATATTGGATTCGGGGTTGTTGACCAGCCAGGTGCCGGACTCCTTGACGATATCCATCTCGGCAGGCGTCACGTGGATGCAGTGGCCCAGCATGGTGTCGGGACCCAGCAGGTTGTGCTGTAGCAGGCGCTCGACGGGACTGATACCGCCGCGGTTGAGGCGGGAATCCCACACATCGTTCATGCCCTCGCACACGTGGATGTGGAAGCCGGTCAGGCCGTTGTTGGCCTCGGCCATCTTGTCCATGGTCTCGTCCGACAGCGTAAAGGTGGCGTGACCGCCAAACATGGCGGCGATCATGTGGTTATCGTTATCGCGACGCTCCTTGGCGGCCCACTGGGCAAACTCGGCGTTCTCGGCAATGGCCTGGTCGCATTTTTCCTGGCCGCGGCGATCGGAGACCTCGTAGCACAGGCACGAACGCATGCCCAGCTCCTGAGCTGCATCCTTAATGGTAAAGAGGCTGCCCGGAATCTCGCAGAAGCTCGCGTGGTGATCGAAGATCGTGGTAACGCCATCGCGGATGGAATCCAGAATCGTGGCATAGGCGCTGGCCTTGGTGCCGTCGAGTGTCAGGTTGTCGTCGATCTTCCACCACTGCTGCTCAAGATTCTCCAGGAAGTTGGTGGGGTTGCAGCCCTTAATGGCAAGGCCGCGGGCCAGACCCGAGTAGATGTGGGTGTGGCAGTTGATGAGTCCGGGCATGATGAGGTTGCCCCGGGCGTCGACGTACTCGGCATCCGGGTACTTGGCCTTGAGCTCGCACTCGGGGCCCACTTCGACGATCGTATCTCCGTCAATGGCGACCGCACCGTTGGGGATGAACGGGGCCTGAGCGTTGCGGGTAAAGACGGAACCGTTAGCGACCAGAAGCATGGATGCTCCCTTCGACATCAGAGGCGGGGTTTGACACCTCTGACATGGCGGAGTGCGAAGCGCCGGCCTACACCGGAAACGGGCCCTCTCCCGTCAACGCTTCACCAAAGGGACAAACCCTTTGAAGTGCGGCTTGGCGCCGCATGACGTCGGCGGACGAGGCGATGCGTCCGCCGACGAATAGCACCGAATTGGTTACTTCTTGCTCTCGGGCAAGACCAGATCCACGGCGGCATCCTTGGCGGCATCGATGTGCTGAGCCACGACCGGCGTCTGCGGAAGGATCAGGTTAAGGACAATGGCCATGATGGCGGTGGGGGTCACGGCATTGGAGCCGATGACGGTGGACACCCAGGCAGGCATACCCTCGCCGGCGAGGCAGCCGCTGGCCATCCAAATACCCAGGCCAAAGACGACCGAGGTGCCGACGATGGTGGTGGTGCGCTGCGTGAGGCCCTCGCGGGTGAACATGCGCACACCGTTCATGGTGATGGTGCCAAAGACGCCGACGGTCGCGCCGCCGATGACAGGCTGCGGGATGGCGGAGAGCACGGCAGAGAGCTGCGGGAACAGACCGGCGATGGCAAAGACGGCCGCGATGATCACAAAGACCCACTTGTTGACGACCTTGTTAGAGCAGATGATGCCCACGTTCTGGCCAAGGGCGCTGGTGGGAAGACCGCCCAGCAGGCCGCCGACCATAGAGGTGAGGCCCTGGGACACAATAGCGCCGGAGAGCTCGCGCTCGGTGGGCATACGGTCGATGGAGCCCAGGCAGGCGGCGGAAACGTCACCGATAACCTGGATGGCGACCATGGGGAACACGACAGCGAGGGTAATGCAGACCTCGGGATCAAACTCGAGCGCGTAGGGCATGAGCTTGGGAAGGGCGAAGACCTGAGCGGTGGCGACGCTGGAGAAGTCGATCATGCCAAAGGGGATCGAAACGATCATGCCAACGATCATGCCAAAGAACACGGATCCCAGCTTGAGCGTGCCCTTGCCAAAGTTGGCGAGCGCAAAGACCACGGCGAAGGTGATAAGAGCGACGCACCAGGCCTGCGGGGTGCCCCACAGCGGCGTACCCATACCGCCGGCCATATACTTGACAGCCGTGGGATAGAGAGAGACGCCAATGGAGAAGATGACCGTACCGGTCACGACGGGCGGGAATAGCCACTTAATCTTGCTGTAAGCCAGACCAAAGAGGACCGCGACGGCGCCGCCGACGATCTCGCCGCCCAGCAGCGCACCAAAGCTAAAGCCCGAGGCACCCATGGCCTGGAGGGCCGGGAGGAACGCGAACGAAACGCCCATGACGATGGGCAGGCCGCCGCCGATGCGACGGAAGGGAGCGAAGGCCTGAAGGGCCGTGTCGATTGCCGAAAGAATGAGCGCGACCTGGATGATGTCGGTGCTCTGCTGGCTATTAAAGCCGTAGACGCCGGCCATGATGACCGCCGGGGTGATGATACCGGCAAACGAAGCCAGTACGTGCTGAAGGGCACACGGGATCATTTCCTTAACGGGCGGCATGCCTTCACGAGTGAACAGGGCTTCAGTGCCGTTCTTAACCGTCTCCTGGGTCATTTGACCACCAATCCTCGAAATAGTTGTTTTCGCATCTAACGCTCTATTGTGACGCAGTGCGGGGTTGAGGTTGTGCCTTCGTTGCATATCGTATTAAAGATGATTCTCATTCTCAATAATAATTTTTTGTTATCAGACTATTCTTGAGCTGAGACAATGCATTTCCGCAGGTCAAGAAAGTGTCTGGTCAAAATAACATCTAACTTTTCTTTTGGTCGACCGTTTACCGCCGAATTCCTACCGCTCGTCTGTATTACGCAATGTACCTGCGAATATACGAGATGAGGAATGGCGTGTTACCATGAGAAAAAATTGTTATGAACATTTCCGATTTCACCCCAAGGAGTTGCCCGTGAACGAGACCGTACGTCGCTTTTTGCCGATGGTCGATTTCCTGGAGCAGATACTCGGCAAAAACAGCGAAATCGTGCTGCACGATTTCTCGGATCCCGACCACGCCATCGTCGATATTCGCAACGGCATCGTGAGCGGCCGCAAGGTCGGCGGTCCCGCCACCGATCTGGCACTCAAGATCATGCACGACGCCAAGTATCGCGACCTG
>CABULX010000106.1 GCA_902492545.1 uncultured Collinsella sp.
AGCGTCCTAGTGTTCGCTTCTAATAAAAGAAGGCCAAGATTCGGGACGCAGTTCATCTGCGCCACGTTGGTGCGAAGAAACCTGACCCCATTGCGCCAATCACGGAGCCACCGATGTCATGGCAACGGTAGCGAGCGGCGGCCAGAGCGAACAAATTGGCATGAAAAGAGGGCGGCATAGACCTTTTGGTCATGCCGCCCTCTTTGAATGACAAGTTGTCGCTCTGGCCGCCGCGCAGCGTCGACTAAGTTAGAGGCCGAGCATCGGCTCCAGGACGAAGAAGTACGCGAGCACCACGATGCCCAAGATGATGCGGTAAACGCCGAAGCACTTGAAGTCGTGACGGCGGACGAAGCCCATAAGCCACTTGATGGCAATGAGCGACACCACAAAGGCGACGACGCAGCCCACGCCCAAGATGGCGATCTCGTTGGTGCCGAAAGTACCGCCCTTAATAAAGTACTTGACCAGCTTGAGCGCACTTGCGCCAAACATGACGGGAATAGCCAGGAAGAACGTGAACTTAGACGCCACCGAGCGCGTGCAGCCCAAAAGCAGGCCGCCGATGATGGTAGAACCGGAGCGAGACGTACCAGGCACCAGCGAAAGCACCTGGAAGCAGCCGATACCCAGCGCAGTCTTCCAGTTGAGGTCCTCGAGCGTGGCGATGGAACCAAAGTCCAGACTCTCGTCATCGTCCTCATCCTCAGCGGTAGCCGCGGCGGGCGCCGCAAAGTGCGCACCGGCAGGACGTCCACCCGACACCACAGCACGCGAACCAAACGAACCGGCAACGGTCATTTCCTCGCGCTTGCTCGCGCGCCAGTTCTCGATCACGATAAACAGCACGCCGTACACAATGAGCGCCAGCGCCACGACGGGAGCATTGTAGAAATGCTCCTCCATCCAGTCGTTGAGCGGCAGGCCGATCGCCGCCGCAGGAATGCAACCGAGCACAATCTTGCCCCACAGCACCCAGGTGTCGCGACGGCCCTCCTTGCCCTTGCTGGGCGAGAACGGATTGAGTTCATGGAAGAACAGCACGCAGACGGCCAGAATGGCGCCGAGCTGAATCACGACCAGGAACATATTCCAGAACGTCTCGCTCACGTTCATCTTGACGAACTCATCCACCAAGATCATGTGACCCGTCGACGAAACGGGCAGCCATTCGGTGATGCCCTCGACCAGGCCCATGAAGGCAGACTTTAGAAGCTCGATAATATCCAAAGGGACCCCCTCGTTAGACACCCGCCGGTAGATGTTCTGCGGACGATGCGGGCGATGTCCCATTATCAACCGTTGGCGGTGCGACCGCGCCTACCCTTACCAAAAAACTCGCCCGTTCACAGAATTGCGAGCAGTTAAACCGAAATCCTTGGGTATAACTGCAACAAGATAAAGTGTCCGGCGGTCAACGCGCCCGCGCCCGCCCGACGCACGAGCCCCGCGCCCGTGCGATAGACCAAGGAGGAAACCATGAACGAGGGCTACACCAAGGTATTTGTTTCACTCGACGGTACTGAACAGCAGGATTTTGTGCTCGCACGCGCCATCAAAGTCGCCGCGAACAACGGCGCTAAGCTGATCATCGGCCACGTCATCGATTCCACGGCACTCGAGAGCGCCGGTTCCTATCCGGTCGATCTGGTCAACGGCCTAGAGGAGGCATTTAAGAACTCCATCGCCAAGCAGCTCGAAGAGGCCAAGGCCAATCCCGACATTCCCGAGGTCGAGGTCATGATTCGCGCCGGCCGTATTCGTGAGACGCTCAAAGACGAGATGCTCGACGTGGTCAAGCCCGACCTGGTGCTCTGCGGCGCCCGCGGCCTGTCCTCGATCAAGTATGCGCTGCTGGGTTCGATTTCGACGTTCCTGCTGCGCAATACGGACTGCGACATCTTGGTCGTGAAGTAGGTTCCTTCCCGTCGGCGCAAGGCCTGCGGGGTTATCACGCCGACGTCCTCGCCGCTTCGCGGCTGCGGGATGTCGGCTTAGATAACCCCTCCCGGCCTTGCACCTTCGTCACCGTACTTCAGCGAGTTGGCTGATAAAAGATGGCGTGCCGCCCCGTTTGGGGCGGCGCGTTTTGTTTGGGCGGACGTCTGCCGCGTGCGTTACTCGAAATACTGGAACTTGTTGGTTGAGAAGGCAAACGTTACGACGAAGCCTTTGCCGGAATCGGATGCTGCGGTGACGTCGATGCCCATCTTGGAGCACAGGCGCGCCACCAGATAGAGACCGATGCCCGTTGCGCGCTTGGTGGTGCGGCCGTTGTCGCCGGTAAAGCCCTTCTCGAACACGCGCGGCAGGTCGGCCGCGCTCACGCCGCAGCCGTTGTCCGCGACGGTAAGCTCGATGCGCTCGCTTGCCAGGCCCTCGTCCAGCAACGCACCCGAAAACACGATCTTTGCGCCATCCGCGCGCGCATATTTAATGCTGTTCTGAATGAGCTGGCCCAGAATAAACTCGAGCCACTTCTCGTCGGTAAAGACCTCAAAGTCGAGGTTCTCGCACACCGGCGCCACATGTGCCGCGATAAGTTCGCGCGCGTTGGCTTTAATCGCGCCCGTCACCAAGGTCTTGAGATCCCAACGGCGAATCAGGTAGTCGCGCTCCACGACTTCCGAGCGCGCATAGTACAGTGCCTGGTCGATATAGCGCTCAACGCGAGCCAGCTCGCGACCCAGGTCATCCACACGCGACAGGTCGTCTTCGCTGCCGTCCAGGTTTTCAAGAATCAGATGGGCTGCCGCCAGGGGCAACTTGGCCTCGTGGACCCAGCTTTCGATATAGTCGCGATAGTCATCGGTTTGGCGTCGCCCTTCCGCTACCTCATCGCAAGCCGCCTTGCCCACGCGGCGCAGGACTTCGTATTCGAGCTCGCCCTCGGCATAGGTCGGACACTGCACCATCTCCTGCACCCATGCGGGGCTTTCCAGCTCCTCGGCCGCGCGCTCCAGCTGGTGCAAAAATCGACGACGACGCGCGTACTCGATCACGATGCCGAGCATGCCAAAGATAAAGGACACGCCGACCGCCACGACCACGATGGAAGCGGGTGCCCCGGCGACCGTCAGCACAAAGCAGCTCAACAGCACGCCGCACGTCCACACGGCGACGGGAAGCAGCGCATCTTTGAAGAATTTGCTAAACGACATAGCTGGCACCTAGACCGAATAGCCTTGGCCGCGATGCGTGGTCAGATACCCCTTGACGCCGATTTTTTCGAGCGTCGTGCGCAGGCGGTTGATGTTAACAGTGAGCGTGTTGTCGTCCACAAAGGCATCGGAGTCCCACAGGTCCTGCATGATGGCCGAGCGCGAGACGATCTTGCCCGCGCGGCTCAGGAGCAGCGAGAGAATGCGCAACTCATTTTTGGTGAGCTCGGTACTGTCACCGGTTTGCGTGTTGGTGACCATAGAACGGGCGAGGTCGAGCTCCAGCCCCTTGTGGACGAGCGTGCTGCGCTCGCCGGCAGCGGCGGTGCGTCGCAGCAGTGCGTTAATGCGCGCCACAAGCACGCGGGCGCTGTAGGGCTTGGGGACAAAGTCGTCCGCGCCGAGCGTCATGGCCATGACCTCGTCGATCTCGGTCGTGCGCGACGTGAGGACGATGATGGGAACCTCGGATTCGCGGCGGACTTCGTGGCAGATATGCTGGCCGTCTTTGACGGGAAGCGTCAGGTCGAGCAATACCAAGTCGGGTGCAGCGGCCAGGATGTCACGCGAGACGTGCTCGAACGATTCGCAGGCCTCGACCTCAAAACCGGCACGGGCAAGGATGTCGGCAAGCTCGCGACGAATGGGCTCGTCGTCCTCAACGATATAGATCAGCGCCATGGATTCCGCTCCCCTCTTGGTTGTCTTGTCCCATTATGACCGCGAAGCCGCAGGCACGCGCCCCACGCGGCACCAAGGTGACAGAACTGTTCGCGAACGAAAGCGTTTGGCTCGCCCCTCGCTCGCAACGGGCGCGGGGATCAAATGATTATTAAATCCCGTCCCAGAAAAATCATTTAGCGGCGAGCGCGGAGCTTTTCGTAGCCGTCGGCGAAGAAGGCGACCGTGGCGGCGTCGGACTCGGCGGCGTCCGTCTCGGTTGCGGGAACCACGCCGTGCTCGTCACTCACCAGGAACAAGGCGCCCTTGAGCTGAGCGGGGATGTCTACGCGCGTGACCGTGATGCCCTTGGTCTGGGCCAGCTGCTCAATGAGCGTCGCCGTGCCGCACAGGCACTCGTCCGCCGGCGCCACAAAGGCAAGCTCCCCGTCGTTGACGGCGGCAAGTAGCTCGGGCGCCACGCCGGTCTCGTCGGCCTCGGAGCGAGCCTCGGCAGAACGGACACGCAGCGCCTTGGCCGACGTATCAGCCAGCGGCTCGTACTCCCCCACCGTCATGGCAGCGTTGCCGTTGATGTCGATCACCAGCATGAGTACGCCGTCGCGCGCGGTGTAATCGCCCTCGGCAAGCGACCACTCAACGTGCTGTTTGGCCCAGCTGAGCATGTTATGGGTAAGCGGTTCGCCCTGCACCAGACGCTCGGACAGCGCGCGGATGTGGCGGTTGAGCATGGGCACCTTTTTGTTGGACATGCGCCAACGGCAGATAAGCGCGGGCTTGTCGAGCGTAAACTTCTCGACCGCCTCTTGATTGGCGCAAAAGTCCTCGTACGCACGCTGATCCTCGGCATTGCCAAACAGCTCGACATCATCAATCTGGGGCATGGTTGTACCTTTCGTGTTAGTCATTCCGTCCTCTTATACCAAAAAGACGGCCCTCCAAACGGAGCAGCCGTCTTTTGCGGAGATTATTTTGTCCCAAAGCGGAACTTAGTGGCGGAAGTGGCGAGCGCCCGTAAACACCATAGCAATATTGTGCTCATTGCAGGCCTGGATGCTCTCGTCGTCGCGCTTGGAGCCACCGGGCTGAATGATGCAGGTCACGCCGTGCGCAGCAAGCACATCGACGTTGTCGCGGAACGGGAAGAACGCGTCGCTTGCGCAGGCAAAGCCACCCTTCTCCACGCCCTCACGCTCGCAAAAGTCCTCGGCGCGTTCGCAGGCAAGCAGTGCGGAGTCAACGCGGTTAGGCTGACCAGGGCCCATGCCAATGCCGGCCTTGCCCTTGGAAACCAAGATGGCGTTGGACTTAACGCCCTTGCAGACCTTCCAGGCAAACTCGAGCTCGGCCATCTCGGCGTCGGTGGGCTTGCGGTCGGTGGGGAACGTAAAGGTCGCGGGATCCTCGGTCACATGGTCGACTTCCTGCACCAGCATGCCGCCGTCGATGGAGCGCAGCTCCACCTGGGCGCCGTGGTCCACGCCGCCGGTGGTCAGCACGCGCAGGTTGGGGCGCTTAGCCATGCGCTCGAGCGCCTCGGCAGTGTAGCTCGGGGCGATGATGACCTCGACGAACTGCTTGTTCTGATCGGCAAAGTGCTCGACCAGCTCATAGGGAACCTCGCGGTTGCAGGCGATGATGCCGCCAAAGGCACTCTTGGGATCGCAGGCAAAAGCGCGGTCGTAGGCGGCCGTGATGTCCTCGGCAACGGCAGAACCGCAGGGGTTCTGGTGCTTGAGGATCACGCAGGCCGGCTCGTCGAACTCGCGGACCAGGTTCCAAGCGGCATCGGCATCCAGATAGTTGTTGTAGCTGAGCGGCTTGCCCTGGATCTGCTCGGAGCCCACGAGCGGGAACTGAGAGCTCGCGGTGTTCTCGCAGCCCTCGGCAAAGCGGTAGACCGTAGCCTTCTGCTGAGGATTCTCGCCATAGCGCAGGTCGTCGACCTTCTCCAGCGAAATCTCGAGCTTGGCAGAGGTATCCGCCACGTCGCTTGCCTGGGCGGCAAGCCAACGGGAGATAGCCGTGTCGTAGGCGGCGGTGGTCTGGTAGACCTTCACCTGCAGGCGACGACGGGTGGAAAGCGTGGTGCAGCCACCGGTCTCGTGCATCTCGGCCAGGACGGCATCATAGTCGGCAGGGTCGGAAATGACGGTAACGCTCGTGGCGTTCTTGGCGGCAGAACGCAGCATGGAGGGACCGCCGATGTCAATGTGCTCGATGGCGTCCGCGAAGGTGACCTCGGGATTGGCGACGGTCTTCTCGAACTCGTACAGGTTGACGACGACCAGGTCGATCAGCTTAATGCCGTGCTGAGCGGCCTCCTGCATGTGCTGCTCGGAATCGCGGCGGGCCAGCAGCGCGCCGTGAACCTTGGGGTGCAGGGTCTTAACGCGGCCGTCCATCATCTCGGGATAGCCCGTGAACTCCTCGATGGGGGTTACGGGAACGCCCGCGTCCTCGATGGCACGAGCCGTGCCGCCCGTAGAGATGATCTCGACGCCAAAGTCATCGACCAGCGTCCGTGCGAAATCGACGACGCCCGTCTTATCGGTAACCGAGATCAACGCGCGTGCGATCTTCACATCAGATCCCATGCAGTCCTCCTGTCTGGTACGCCGCCGTGCTCTGTGAGTCGGTGATACGTCGATCTGCAGCGCTCGCGCAGCGGCATTGAAAATACTGATTTAATGTAGCGCATCGAGCGCATCGATGCACCCCGCAACGGGCGCATGTGCAGAAAAAGTTTGCGAGCGGAGGGGATGGGCATGGCACCGGGCACGGTGAGTTCATGGAACACAGGGGCACCATAATTAGATGCCAATGGCGTGGTAGAACTGTGCTCGATATGCATCCGCAAAAGAAAGAGGCACCATGGTCTCGCGGGTTCTCTACCGACCGTTTGATACCGAAGACTTCGACGCCATCGCGCTGATTCTGCAGCAGCTTTGGCATAACAATTCGGATAACGATGAGTACAACCGCCTTGAGGCCGCGTGCGACCTCGCCTATTGCCTTTCGTCGTCGACGTTTTCACAGGTTGCCGTAATCGACGGTCAGGCGCGTGGCATTTCGCTCGCGCGTGCGGGACAGAGCTCCGGCGCCACTATCAACGAGCATTGGATGGATACCGAACGCGCGCTGCTATCGCAGATGCGTGAGCTAGAGCCCGATGCGTGCGCCGAGTATCTCTCGTTTGTGCGCGCAACCATCCGAACCAACAACCGCCTGCTCGAGAGCAGCCCGTTGCCGCACGACAACGAGGTCACGCTGCTTGCCGTGGATCGCGATGTCCATGGCCTGGGCGTTGGCACGGTTCTGCTCGATGCCGCCGTCTCGCACCTGTCCTCGCTTGGAGCGACGAGGGCGCACCTGTACACCGACTCCAACTGCTCGTGGAAGTTCTACGAGCTGCACGGCTTTAAGCGCACGGCCACGCACCGCGCCAACCGCGAAGAGCGCCGTCACGACATGCCGCGCGAAAGCTTCCTCTACGAACTCGATCTAACAGCCTAAACCCGGCAG
>CABULX010000107.1 GCA_902492545.1 uncultured Collinsella sp.
ATCTTCTCGACCGCCTCCTCCGGGTACTTATTGCGTGCCACGGGCACCTCCGTCCTTATTATCACGAAAAATACCATGAGAGGCGTGCGGGTCGAGAAGGGCTGGCGCCAAAAGAGCCCAACGGCCGTTACGGCTTCGTTAGAAACGCGCCCCACCATGGATGGTGAACCCGAAAGGCAAGGCGCGCGGGCACGGCGACTCGGCCCGCGCGCCCGGAAGAGAAAGGACGAACCCATGGGTTACATGCTCGAGACGCGCGGGCTCACCAAGCGCTTCGGCCGCGGCGACCAGGCGCAGGACGCCGTGGCCGACGTGAGCCTTCATATCCGCGAGGGCGAGGTGTACGGGCTGCTCGGCCCCAACGGCGCCGGCAAGTCGACGACGCTCAAGATGATCTGCGGGATGCTGCGGCCGACGGCCGGGGAGATCCTCTTTGCCGGGCACGCCTGGCGCCGCGAGGACCTCTACGCAATCGGCAGCCTCATCGAGGAGGCGCCGCTCTACCCCAACCTCACCGCGCGCGAGAACCTGCGCGTGCGCACCACGCTGCTGGGCCTTCCCGAGAGCCGCATAGATGAGGTGCTCGCCGCCGTGGACCTCGCGGACACCGGGAAGAAGCGCGCCGGGCGCTTCTCGATGGGCATGCGGCAGCGCCTGGGGCTCGCGCTGGCGCTGATCGCCCGGCCACGCCTGCTCGTGCTCGACGAGCCCACCAACGGCCTCGACCCCATCGGCATCGAGGAGCTGCGCGACCAGATCCGCGGCTTCGCGGCGGCGGGCACGACGGTGATCGTCTCGAGCCACATCCTCTCCGAGATGCAGCAGATGGCTGACACCATCGGCATCATCTACGGGGGGCACCTCGCCTACGAGGATGCGCTTCGGCCCGGGCAGGACCTCGAGGAACTCTTCATGAGCGTCTGCCGGGAGGGGCGACGAGCGAGCGGGGAGGTGGCGGCATGACGGGCGAGAAAGGCGGCCTGCTCGCATGCCTGCGCGCCGAGGCCCTGAAGTCGCACCACGCGGCACCGGTTCGCCTGGCCGTGCTCATGGCACTGCCGATGCCGCTGCTCGGCGCGATGCCCTACCGGGGCGTGCAGATCTTCAGCGCGTGGAACTACTGGTACGCGCTCTTCCTGCCCGTGGCTCTCTCGCTCGTGGTGGCGTGCGTCGCGCGGGCGGACGCGCGCACGCGGATGCGGGGGCTTCTGGGCCTGGGCTTCTCGCTTAGGAGCGCCTGGTGGGCCAAGGCGCTCTGGTGCCTCGCGCTCTGCGCGCTCTCGAACCTCGTGGTCTTCGGCATCTACCTCGCGGGATCGGCGTTCTCCTCGCAGGGCCTCACGGTCGCGGGCACGCTCACGATGCTCCTCTGCGCGCTCGTCAACACGGTGACCGCGGCGTGGATGATCCCCGCAGGGCTCTTCCTCACGGCGCGGCTCGGCATGCTCGCGGGCATCTTCTGCCCGCTCGCCGCGCAGCTCGTGGGTGGTTTCGCCTGGTCGCTGGTGCCGCTGCCGCAGCTCTTTCCGCCGTCGGCGAGCATGGTCATCCCTACGAGCTTCATCCCCGTGCTGCCGAGCGGCGAGCCACTCGCGGCGGACATGGCGCTCGGCGGGGCACTCGCGGCGGACGGCATGCTCACACTGGCGGGCCTTGCGGTCTGCGCGCTCGCGTTCGCCGCGCTCACGGCGGCGGGCGCGGCCTGGTTCGCGCGCTCCGAGGAGAGATGATGGCCATGACACGACTCTCCGACCCGACGCCGCGCATGACTCTCGCGCGGGCCCTGCTCTCCGAGGCCCTGCGCCTGGCGCGCTCCCCGCTCACGGCGGTGCACCTCGTCTGCGGCCTGGCAGCCGGTCTTGCCTGCGGCGAGTACTTCTCCGTTACCCGATGGGACCCGGCGCTGGGCGCGGACGCCTACGTCCAGTTCCTCGGCGCCCTCATGCCGCTCATGTCCGCCATCGTCTGTGGGCTCGCCGTGGACGAAGAGCGTGCTGCCGGGCGCCTCGCCAACCTCACGGCGGTCCCCTCGCGCGGGCGCGCCGTCGCGGCGAAGCTACTCGCCCTTGCGGCGCTCGGCGCGGGCGCGCTGGCCGTGGCGCTCGGCGTGTTCGGGGCCGTGCTCGCCGTCGCCGGGCGCCTGCCGCTCGGGCCCGCTCCGCTTGCGGCCGCCTGGGCGGGCATCGTGCTGGGCAGCCTGCCCCTCTACGCGCTGGGGCTCGGCGTGGCCCTGCGCCTCGGCCGCAACGCCGCCATCGGCGCCGGCGCGGCGGGGATGCTCCTCGCGTTCTTCTCAGTGGGCGGACTTGCGCACGGCCTCATGACCGGCGAGCTCACCGGTGCCCTGGCGACGCCCCTGAGCTGGGTGCCGCTCGCCTGGCCCGCGCGCCTAGGGTCGCTCGGGGTGGAGGCCTTCATCGACGCCGCACGCGCGGCGGGCCCTCTCCTCACGACTGCGCTCGCGGGCCTCGTGCTCGCCCTGGCAGCCGCCGCCGTCCTTCTGGCCTGGTTCTGCCGCTTCGAGGACGGGAGGGCAGATGCGTAGGAAGCCGCTCGCCGCCGTGCTCGCCCTCCTCTCCGCAGCGCTCGTCCTGGGCGGGAATGCCCTGCTCGACGCCGGCTGGGGGCCGGCGCTGCGCTCGATCGCCGACCGCGTGCTGCCCAACCCTGAGATCACCATGTGGGCGCCCGCGCCCGAGCCCGGCAGCCACGCGAGCTCCTACGCCGACGCCACCGGGGCGGGGGCGAACTACGTCTACCTAGTGGACGCGGCGGACGACAGGGGCAATGTCCGAGAGCTCCAGCTCATCTTCTTCGGACGGGAGTCGGACGGCGAGGGCTGGCTCGAGATCGAGGCGCGCGGCGGCTCGGGCGTGCGCTACCGCGCGTGCGATGCGGCCGAGGCGCCCGCGGCTGCGCGCGGGGCTCTGGACCGCTGAGCGCGGCGCTAGTACAATGCCGACGGGAGTTTCAGGAGGTCGAACATGGCGAGGATACTGGCAGTGGATGATGAGCGGGCGATCCTCGACGCGCTCGCGCGCGTCCTCGGCCGCGACGGCCATGAGGTCGTCAGGGCAGCGGACCCGACGGCGGTCCCGGGGATGGACCTCTCGCGCTTCGACCTCGTGCTCTGCGACGTCATGATGCCGGGGCTCGACGGCTTCGAGCTCGTGCGGCAGATCCGCCCGGACTTCGACGGGCCCATCATCTTCCTGACCGCGCGCGTGGCCGAGGAGGACGCCGTGGCCGGCTACGGCCTGGGCGCCGACGACTACGTCCGCAAGCCCTTCGGGGCCGCGGAGCTGCGCGCCAAGGTCGCGGCCCATCTACGCCGTGAGCGCCGGCCGCGCTCGCACGCCCTCTCCTTCGGGGAGGTGCGGATCGACCTCGGGGCGCACGGCCTCGCCGTGGGCGGCGAGGCCGTGCCGCTCACGCCCACCGAGTACGCCATCTGCGAGTACCTCGCCCGCCACCCCGGGCAGGTCATGAGCCGCGCGCAGATCCGCGAGGCAGTGCTCGGCTGGGAGAGCGACGCCGACGACGCGGCCATATCCATGCAGGTCAGCCGCGCCCGGAGGAAACTCTCCGAGGCCGGCGCCGATCCGATCGCGACCGTCTGGGGGGTGGGGTACAAGTGGCAGCTCTGAGGACCGGGGCGCGAGGTCGCGGGGGCATGCCGCTCTCCTTCGTCATCGCGCGATACTTCGCCTACGCGTTCGCGGCGGTCGCCACGGCGTGGCTCGCCTCGTTCATGGCG
Organism: uncultured Collinsella sp.; assembly: GCA_902492545.1. GTDB lineage: Bacteria > Actinomycetota > Coriobacteriia > Coriobacteriales > Coriobacteriaceae > Collinsella. The sequence continues at coordinate 3,758 of CABULX010000107.1, forward strand.
CTCTCCGCGGCGATCAACGCGGGCTTCGTCTACGAGGCAAGCTGGGGGCCGGCCAATGCGCGCGAAGTCGCGGAGGGCCTGGCACGCGACGGCGTCTGCGGGCAGCAGGACGTGCCGACGGCGTACCGCTACCTCATCCTGAATAAGGACGGATACGTGCTGATGACAGACCTCGAGGGCACGCGGCTCGAGGACGCGACGGAAATGGCCCGTGCGGCACTCGCCGCGGATCCGGGCACAGTGGAGATCGAGGGCGGGGGCTCGGGCCTCACCTACGCCGCGTTCCCGCTCAAGGGCGGCGGGGCCTGCGCACTCGTCAGCGAGTACCTGCCGCAGTGGGTCTCGCGCGACCTCGCCGGCCTGCTTCCCAACCCGCAGAATCTCATGCTCGTCGGCGCCGCTGCGGGAAGCGCGCTCGCGCTCGCGCTCGTGGCACGCCGCGCGAGCCGCGTGATCTCGCGCAAGATGGCGCCGCTCGCGGAGGCGGCGGGGCGCGTCGGCGCGGGGGAGCTCGACTTCGCGGTCGGCAGCACCAACGTGCGCGAGGTGAACGACGTCCTCGCCGCGATGGACGCCATGCGGACCTCCCTCGCCGAGTCACTCGAGGCCCGCTGGGCCGCGGAGCGGGGGCAGCGCGAGCAGGTGGCGTCGCTCGCCCACGACCTCAAGACGCCGCTCACCGTGCTGCGCGCCAACGCCGACTTCGTGGCGGAGGAGCTGGAAGACGAGAAAGACGCCGACCTCGCGGCCGCCGCGCGCGACATAGCCGGCAGTGTCGAAAGGCTCGACGGCTACGTGCGCCTGCTCATCGAGGCCTCGCGCGGGTCCGGCGGGGCTGAGAGGGCCCCCATGCGGCCGGCCGAGCTCTGCGAGCAGGTCCTCGCCGAGGCCGCCCAGATCGCCCGAGCGCGAGGCGTGACGCTCGACGCGGCCACGGGCCCTGCTGTCGCGGGCGCGCCCGAGGCCCCGCTCGACCGAACCGCCCTGGCGCGAGCCGCCGCGAACCTCGTGGCCAACGCCGCCGAGCACGCGCGCTCGCGCGTGGCGGTCTCCTGCGACGTCGCGGGCGGACACCTCGTCATCGAGGTGTCCGACGACGGACCGGGCTTCTCTCCCGCCGCCCTCGAACGCAGCTGCGAGCGCCTCTTCACAGACGACTCCTCCCGCTCCTCGCGCGACGGAGGCCGCCACTACGGGCTCGGCCTCCACGCCGCCTCCGAGGCCGCGAGCGCCCACGGGGGCTCCGTCTCGCTCGCCAACAGCCCCTCGGGCGGCGCGGTGGCCACCATCGCGGTCCCCCTGTGAGGGCCTGACGACTCAGGCCCTCACACCGGCGTGGCTCGCAACCAAACACTTCCATCTTGAAATACGGGGAGTAAATAGCGAAATCGCAGGTGAAGGGGAGTAAAACGACAAAGAAAAAGCCTCCGTCCCAACCTGGGAACGGAGGCTCGGTTACCGTATTTACTCACCAATGTCGCTGGCGGCTTTGCCGTGACTCTCGTACGAAACAAAACTCAGCGTCACAGTGCGGCACTCAAAAATGCAGGTCAGAACCCTGTCGGGCTACTCCCACTCGATAACGGGTGCCGCAGGTAAATGAGGCGCTCGTTTTGCCTCAGTCCGTTCCATCAGGCATTCTCCCATCGCCGTTTGATACTCATTTGGTCCTCACGCCGGCTAATCTGACCACAATTAGGGCAGGGCATACCCCTTCTTAAATCGCTCGTCAAAGGGACAGAAATCGCTATAGACATAGCCGTCAATAAGCGATGAACCGTTCGGTTGGCGTATCTCATGCTGCCGGAACTTCTCGACATAGCCATCGGACTTATCGTGCTCGAAATAGTCGAACTGATCAAGCCATTCGTCGTATTCATCGGCCCGCTTCACGCGCGTTTCATACCTCTTCGCCCATTCAAAAAGAAAAGAGTCGGGAACAGGCGCTCTCGCTAGAAGCGCCGGCCCCTCTTCCAGCTGAACCGGAATCAATCCATATGAAGCCGAGAGCTGAAATAGCGCATGAGCAGCTTGAACAGGACTACCGAAATCGGTAAATACAAGCGCTCCCCTCTTCACCTCAAGAGCGCCGGACAGTTTTTGAAGCGCCGCATATTTCGGCACCCTAGCCCCCTGCTCATACGAACGTAGCGTTGCGAGGGAGAGATCGGCCTCTCGGGCCAAATCCAGCTGGGTCTTTGCAGGGGTACACCGCGCCCTTAGCTCTGGCAGCTTCTTGGACTGCATCCTATTTTGCCAGGGCGTAATCGGCACCCAGGACTCTCGCGGATCATATTCATATCGAAGGGGAAACTGGGACGGATCAAAGTCTGCTGCGTAGTTGTCCTTCCATCTTTCATAGTCGTCTCGGTCGGAGTCGCTCTCGATCTGAGCATACTGAGCGGCCCACTTTTTTAGAAACGCCTTCATGAAGGGCGAGGTCGGCTTGAGCGCAGAATAGTGCTCGTTTGCAACAGGCTCGAATCCGTATGTCGCGGCGAATTGGAAAAAAGCCTGAGCAATCAGATCCGTATCACTGAAGTCGTAATAGTGCAGCGACTCGGCCCGTATTCCGAAAGCATTCGCAAGTCTATCCAAATGCTCCTCCTTCGGGGCGGACTTCATCAGCTCGTAATTTCTTAAGGCCGATTCCGGGATTCCCGCTGCCTGCGCGGCCACCTTTCGAGTCCATTTTCGCGTCGAACGAAGACGAAGCAGCTTCTGAGACAGCTGCTGCCTTCCCCAGCGTTTACTCGTCTGTTCCCATTCCCTATCGACCACATATGACGACAAAGCTTCCGAAATTGCACCGACGCAGTCGACGGCAGTCATCCAAATACACCTCCAACAAATAGTTGCCTCAAGTGTACACGTGAAACCTTATGTGTGCAGAAAATGTATTAGATGCGACTTTCGCAGCAAGATTGAAGCCAATTTCTAATTTTTGTAGCACTTAATGCTTTTTTTGGACATAATCAAGACAAGGGGGCAACCGGTGCCCCATCCTGGAAAGGAGACTACATATGACACGTCAGCTTATCGGCGCGGAGGAGGTTGCCGAGATCACGGGCATGAGCAAGTCCTATTCGTTCAAGCTGATCAAGACTTTGAATGCAGAGCTTGCAGCTCAGGGGATCATGACCATCCCCGGGAAGGTCCAGCGCTCGTATTTCGAGGCACGCCTTCTCTCCACCCCTTCTAAGCAGAAGGTGGCGATGGCCCATGTCGGTTAGCCGCGACAAGAAGCGCGGGACCTGGACAGTCGAGGCTTGGTATCGCAACTCTATGGGCGAGCGTCATAAGAAGACGAAGCGCGGGTTCGCCTCCAAGAAGGAGGCTGTGGCTTGGGAGCGCGACTTCCTCGCCTCCTGCGACGAGCGTGTCGAGGTCACCGTCGAGGCCTTCGTCAAAACCATGTACGCACGTGACATCTACCCTCGACTGCGAGTCGGCACCAGGCTCACCAAGGATGCCATTATCGACAAGTACATCCTACCCATTTTTGGCCCCATGCGCCTTTGTGACGTCAAGGCCGCGGACGTGGTGCGTTGGGAGAATTGGCTCCTTGAGCAGAACCTGTCGCAGAGCTATCTCCACA
>CABULX010000108.1 GCA_902492545.1 uncultured Collinsella sp.
TCTGCAGCGCACTCAAACCACTCAATAATCACTAGACGCAAGGCCTGGCGAAGCTCGTTATTGGGCAATCGCAAAGCACGGAAGCGATCGCCATGCTCTGGCTCCTCAGTCATATCCGTCGTGAGAAAACCGGACAGATACAGCGCTGTCCACATGCCATCGTCAGGCGAGACATCTGGCTCTGCAGTGCCCAAACAAAGCGGGGCCTCAGCGCACCCATGGGCCTCGAGCAAATCAAACAAGACCGAAAGGCGGTCGAGATTCCACCCGGCAACTACCCTACTCAGGCAATCGGCATATCCATACAGATCGGCACGCACAGGCGCCGTGCAGCCTCGGCCCAGAAAACCGATCACACGCTCTGGACTCGAGCAATAGGCCCTGCCAAACCGATGCCCCTCGAGCCATTCACGCGCATCATTCAGGTATTCCTCGCGCCCAGCATGATTCAAAAGAGCCTCGACCTCGGCATCCGAAAAACCGAACCAACGGTCACACCACGCCGACAGCGGCGTCGTCAGACAATACGAGCAGCCGCGCGAAGAAAGCGCCGCTTCGGCAGGACCGGGACACTCCCCCATCAGACACGTCAGCCGCAACGAATCGCGCGCAGTGGCAATGGCGTCAAACAGCGCACGGTCAAGTAGTTCTGCCGGATCGGCGTCGGAAGCGTCCCTCGCGCTCGCACGGCGAGACCACGCCGCATCGTACCCATCAACGAGCAATACAACCTGCTCATCGCAGGCAATCTCCAGCAGCTCTATGAGCACACCGAGCACCGAGTCAACCTCGTCCGCGCTCGCCACGCCACGCGCGACACGTTCGATGTGACGCACCTTATCTCGAGCTAAATCCGGAGCCTCCAAGAGCGCCAACAAGCGAGCGCACTCGCCCGAAAGGGCATCGCGCACGACGCCGGCAACAGCGGGGCCACGCCTCCCAGCGCCAGAAAAGTCCAGCGATATCACCGGATAGCAAGCATACTCATCCCGATAGCGCCCGCCGTTCGCATCCCAAATCTGAGCATCGGCAAACAAACGCTGACCAGAGCGACCGACCGCTGGACGCTCCAGAAAAGCCCTGAGCATCGACAAGTTCATGCTCTTGCCAAAACCCTCGGGTCGACAGCACACCACAACGGACGCGTCGCAGTCCAACGCATCGGCAATAAACATGGTCTTGTCGACCAGCGTGCAGCAACCAAGAGCCTCCGCATAGTCGTGCATGCCAATGGGCAAAGCCGCATCGTCGGCACAGCCGATCAAACGCACGCCAAAGCCAGCAGCACAATCAACATTTGCCTGTTCAGACACCAAAACGTTCCCCCTAAATCGCAGCACGATGCCAATTGTAATGACCGCATCGCATGTACCGATGTCGCCGCGCAAACATATCGGGCAACGGTAGTAACAAGAGGTGTGAGGGGGCACAATTAATCGTTGCACAACAAAACGGGGCCCGATACATTCGCACCGGACCCCGTCCCGACTATTTAGTTATCTGGCAACTAAGAGCCTACTCCCCCGAGTCGTCCTCCCCAGAAGCCTTCTTCTGCTGATCGAGCTTATACTTACCACTTACGATAGACGTAGCGCCCAGCGTGGCCAAGCTCGCGCTGGCAAGGCTCGCCATAACGATAAGATCGCCCGTCTTGGGCATGTTACCGCCCGAAGTCTTAGTCGTTGTAGTGGTGGTTGTAGTGGTCACCGTCTTGGAGTCATTTTGCTCTTGGTTCTGGTTGTCGGTGTTGCCCTTACTGCTGTCCTCGCCCTGCTGCTTTCCGTCCTCGGTCTTGTCCTTGTTCTTGTCCTTCTCCTCAGATTCAGACTTCTTGTCCTCGTCCTTCTTCTGAGCGGACTTGTCGTCCTTCTCATCAGAGCTAGAACCCTTATCGGATTCAACCTTCTCGGAAGCCTTATCCTTGGAGTCGCCCTTTACGGCTTCGGTCTTTTCCGTGGAAACCTGATCAGAGTTGTCCTTGTTCTGAGTCGAGCCATTATTGACGCCAGCCATCAGCGAAGAGCCCAGCGTAGAACCAAGCTGCACGGAGAAAGAGGGCTTCTTATCCGGCGAAGCAACGGGAGCGTCCGGCGCTTTATTCGAGTCGTCCTTGGAAGCATCGGAATCAGGGGTTGCGTCAGAGCCGGAGCCGTTGTTAGAGCCGGTGTCAACGAACGAATCGCTCGAGCTGGTGGATGAGTTAGAGGTGTCAGCGTCGGTCGAACCAGAAGCGTCGCTGTCCGTATTGCCGGCAGAGCTTGAAGACGAATCGCCCGCAGCAGAGCCGTTCGAATTGGAGCCGTTCGAGGTAGAGCCGTCGTTGGTAGTGCCACCAGCAGAGCCATTACCGTCAGCATCGGTCGGGGGCGCATCCATCCTGTCATCGTTGGCATCGTCACTCGAGTCGTCATTCGAATCAGGTGTCGGCGAGGGCGCCGGTGTGGGCTCGGGCTGCACGGGCGTCGCGGCGGCAGCCTCGTCCTCAGCGATATAAACCAAGCAGTCCTTTAGCTCGTTGCAGTAGCGGTTCTTCCAGCCTTCATGATACTGGGGCTGGCTCGAATACTTGGTCGCCACGTTGTTGACCACGCTATTGGAGAGCGCCGTCACAAACTCGCGGTCGGACATATCGTTGGAAAGATTTGCCCAACGGAAGAAATCCCTGCAACCACCGGTGCCGCACATGTTGGTGATGCTCCACACCATGCCCTTGACGCAATCGGCGCGGCCGGAGATGTCAATGCCAAGAGCGCTCTTGAGCCACGCCTCGGTCACCGCATAGTACGAGTTGTACGCATAAGCGTCCTGAAGCGCCGAGAACTCGACAGGATCGGTGTTATAAGCGCCCTGGAAGGCCTCCTGCGCAATACGGCCCAGCTCGGTAAGTTGGCCGTTCTCGTACATGGCATTCCTCGCGTTGGAAATCTCGCCGCCGCGATCAATCGCATCCTTGAGCATGCTGTATTTTTCGGGGTTGTAGTTGTAGGCCTGCTTCATAAACGGAATGAGCGACCAACGACGGTCGAACTGGTAATAACCCAGCGCGTTATAGCCGTCACCGTACGAAAAGCCCTGGTTGTAGTTGCCATGGCTCTCGTACTTGGTAAAGTACTTTATCTCGGGAGTCACGTTGACAAACGAAACGCCCTGGACCGACCTCAGCACGCCCGAGAAGGACTGCTGGGTGTAAAGGCCCTTATCGATATCGGTGGCATCCGAGGCAACGCCCGGCGTGGGCTCCTCGGCAGCGGCGGGCGCGGGCGCGGTAACGGCGCCAAACGAAAGCGCCAGCGTCAGGCCCGCGACAATAGCAGAATGCTTGGGCTGCATAAGATCCTCCCTGCATTGGTATAGTTAAAGTGCAGTTTGCAAAGATAGAAATAAGTATTGCAGCTCGCCCGTTGTTGCACAACAACCCCTCGGTAAACGGCAACAACCCTCCGCGAAATCTTAAGGAATTAGACAAACTGGTCGTCGGGCGCCAACAGAAGCTCGCCGTAACGTTTCGTCAGCCCGTCTCTCAACTGACAGAAAGCGGGAATATAGACGTTCAAGATGCGCTGAATCAAATCTTGAGCGAGCTTGTTGTCGTAGATATGGACGTTCGTATTGCGGTCTCTGAGCATATCCAGCCAGGCTGCCTCATCAATAAAGTCGTAGAATCGGTAGGACTCCTTCAAGATGGCACGAGGAGACCCCGACGCGGCAAGCGTGGCGCCCTCATACTCGAGCAGACGCTTAAGGAGCTTCCAGCTCAGTTCAAATTGAAGATTGAACTTATTAATCAATCCACTCTGAACAAAATCATTGTTGAGATCCTGATTGGGCGCATCCTCAAGATTCGCCAAGGCGCTAACAAAGTTCTCATATTTTTTCATACAGAATCACACCATCCTTGGCAATCTCATCGAGCAATTGCTGCGATAGGGACTCGTCGAGATTGACGACATCTACATCTAAAAGAGTATCAAGATGTTCCTCGATCAAATATGAGAAACGGCCGAAATCCCGGCAACCTGCTACGGCGATGTCAATATCGCTCTTGGGCAAGTTGTCGCCTCGAGCACGAGAGCCAAACAACACGACCTTCTCGGCGTCACATTCCCGAGCAAAAACTTCGATTTGCTTGTACACCTTGTCGAGAGATGCCATTTGCACCCCTACAGCTTAATGTCAAAGTTGATTTCGGGGACGGCGGCCAGGTCGGCCAACGTCACGCCGTCGACGTACTTTTCGATCACGTCGTCCAGGCCGCGCCAGAACTTGACGGTCGAGCACAAATCGCTGCGGGTGCAGCTGTTGTCGATGCCGTCGCACGCCACGGGCGCCGTGCTGCCCTCGACGGCGCGCAGGATGTCGCCGGCACGCACCTCGGCTGGATCCTTGGCCATCATGTAGCCGCCGCCCTTGCCGCGCACGCTCTTAAGCAGGCCCGCCTTCATAAGCGGACGAACCAGCTGCTCCAAATACTTTTGTGAGATATGCTCACGGTCGGCAACCTCGCGCAAGGCAATCTTGCCCTCGGCGTCGCCCAGCGCCGCGATATAGATCATCAGCCGGAGGGCATAGCGGCCCTTGGAAGAAATGAGCATACCTACCCTCCCATCGCATCTGGGACAACATAACCAGGTCTGTTTGTCCCAAATCTTAAGTAAGTGGGACAAACAAACCTTGTTATTTTGTCCCACATCTAGAAAAGTCGAGTGGATTAGTCGGGTTTTCCCTTGACTAACGCCGAACCCATAGTAACTTTATTCCGAGAAGATTCCTAGGGTTTAGTACACCTATGAGTACACCATATACAGAGAGGGACAGCATGAGCGCAAATCCGCTGCTTTCCATCGATGGTCTCACCGCCTCCGTGGACGAGAAGACCATCCTCCACAATGTCAACCTCAACGTCGCCGCCGGTGAGACCCACGTGCTGATGGGCCCCAACGGCGCCGGCAAGTCCACCCTCGGCCACCTGGTCATGGGCGACTCCGTCTATACCGTCAACGACGGCCGCATCGTCTTTGACGGCCAGGACATCACCGAGCTCACCACCGACAAGCGTTCGCGCGCCGGCCTGTTTCTGAGCTTCCAGGCCCCGGTCGAGATCCCGGGCGTGCCGCTGTCGAGCTTTTTGCGTGCCAGCATCGCCGGCCGCCCCGGCCTGGAGATGAAGGGCAAGGAGTTCCGCCGTCGCGTCAAGGAGCTCGCGGCCGAGCTCAACATGGACACCGCCTACCTCAACCGTGAGCTGGGCGTGGGCTTCTCGGGCGGCGAGAAAAAGAAGGTCGAGATGCTCCAGCTTCTGCTGCTGCAGCCCAAGCTCGCCATCCTGGACGAAACCGACTCCGGCCTGGACGTCGACGCCCTTTCCACCGTCAGCCACGGCATGGACGCCTACCGCAAGAGCTGCGACGGCTCCATGCTCATCATCACGCACAACACGCGTATCCTGGAGCACCTGGATGTCGACCGCGTCCACGTTATGGTCAAGGGCCACATCGTACGCGAGGACGACGCCTCGCTGATCCCCTGGATCGACAAGAACGGCTTTGAGACCTTCGAGCGCGAGGCCGCCGAGCAGCGCGCCCAGGCCGAGGCCGCCGCTGCCGAGCAGCAGGCGTAAAGGGGCGACGCAATGACCAAGAACCGCACCGAGGTCGCGGACATCGACCGCAGCCTCTACGACTTCACCTATGGCGAGGAGGGATTCGAGCGCCTCGACGCCGGTATCACGCCCGACATCGTGCGCGAGATCAGCGCAAAGAAGGACGAGCCGCAGTGGATGCTCGACCTGCGCTTAAAGTCCCTCGAGATCTTCAATCGTTTCCCCGACCCGACGTGGGGCCCCTCCATCGAGGGCCTGGACATGGACAACATCGTCACCTACGTCAAGCCCAACACCGACCAAAAGCACGACTGGGAGTCGGTGCCCGACGACATCAAGAACACCTTTGAGCGCCTGGGCATCCCCGAGGCCGAACGCAGCTACCTGGCAGGCGTCGGCGCGCAGTACGACTCCGAGCTCGTCTACCACAACATGCAGGACACCGCCTCCAAGATGGGCATCGTCTACTCCGGTATTGAGGAAGCCCTGCACGATCCGCAGTGGGAACCACTCATCCACGAGAAGTTTATGACGCTCATCCCGCCCACCGACCACAAGTTTGCGGCCCTGCACGGCGCCGTATGGTCGGGCGGTTCTTTTGTCTACGTGCCCAAGGGCACCAAGCTCGATTTCCCGCTGCAGAGCTACTTCCGCCTTAACGCCAAGGGAGCCGGCCAATTTGAGCACACGCTCATCATCGTCGAAGACGATGCCGATCTGCACTTCATTGAGGGTTGCTCCGCGCCCAAGTACAACGTGGCAAACCTCCACGCCGGCGCCGTCGAGCTCTTTGTGGGCAAGCGCGCGCACCTGCGCTACTCGACCATCGAGAACTGGTCCAAGAACATGTACAACCTCAACACCAAGCGTGCGCGCGTGGACGAGGACGGCGACATCGAGTGGATCAGCGGCTCCTTCGGCAGCCACGTGGGCTACCTCTACCCCATGAGCGTGCTCAACGGCCGCCGCGCCCGTTCCAGCTTTACCGGCATCACCTTTGCCGGCGCCGGTCAAAACCTCGACACCGGCTGCAAGGTCGTGCTCAACGCACCCGATACCTCGGCAACCGTCGAGACCAAGGGCATCTCCAAGAGTGGCGGCATTCAGACCTTCCGCAGCTCTATTGTGGCGACACCCAAGGCCGAGGGCTCCAAGGCAACCGTGAGCTGCCAGTCGCTGATGCTCGACGACCAAAGCCGCTCCGACACTATTCCGGCCATGGACATCCGCGCCAAGAACGTCGACATCGGCCACGAGGCCACCATCGGCCGCATCGGCGACGATAAGGTGTTCTACCTGATGAGCCGCGGTATCTCGGAGGAAGAAGCCCGCACTATGATCGTCAACGGCTTTGCCAACCCGGTTTCCAAGGAGCTGCCGCTGGAGTACGCCGTCGAGATGAACAACCTGATCAAGCTCGAGATGGAAGGAGCGATCGGATAATGAAACAGGCCACGAACACCGCTGCTACCACCCTTGAGCAGGTCAATGCGATGCCGGCTGCCACTTGGGGTTGGCTCAAGATGAACCAGACCAAGCTCGAGCTCTCTGACGAGCTTGCCGCCGCTCCCGCCGCGGCCGTTGAGGTCGAGGGTCTGGACGAGCAGTTTGCCGGCATGGACGACGCCTTCGATGCCGCCATGGAAGCCATGGCCGAGCGCTTCCCTGAGCGCCGCACCGCTGCCCCTGGCGATGCCGCCGATCGCGCCCGCATCACGCCCGAGACCGAGCTCGACGTGCCC
>CABULX010000109.1 GCA_902492545.1 uncultured Collinsella sp.
AATCCATACGGCCTTGTCTCTTAGGATTAGTTTGAGAAGAAGTCGACAGTACATTCAGAAGCACCTACGTTCCTCAAAGAACTGTTAGATTAAAAGTAACAGACCGGATGAAGATACGTGCGACGGGGGCGAGGCGAATGGCTGAACGGTATCGATATGCGGGTTTAACGGCATATCGACCACATAGATTTTTAACTTGCATTTCTACTCGCCCTTTTCGTAGAGTCGCCGATACGTGCTTAGCGCACCCTCGGCGCGTCCGGCAGGCTTTGCGAAATGGGATCCAGGAGACTTCGGCGCAGCATCATCTTGCGGAATGCTTCTAATGAGCCTCCCATCCTTCAAAAACAGAATCTCATCGCACAGCCTATCGACCGAATCCAAGATGTGGGATGACATGATGATGCACGTACCAGAATCGGCCAGCTTCCTGAGAATCTCGGAATGCAAGTCCACCCTGCTGGGGTCGAGCGCGTTCATGGGCTCATCTAATAGAAGGTACCGCGCGCCCGTCGCATACGCAATCGCCAGGGTAAGCTGCTGCTTCATGCCCTGGCTCAGAGTGCGGATCCTCATCTTCGCGAACTCGCCTATCTGCGTTTGTTCCACTATCTCTTCGATATCGCGAGCATGCGGCCACATATCGCAAACCATCTTGAGGTGATCTTCCGCACGCAATCCGGGATACAGCAGCGTCCCCTCACCAGGTGCATAGAAGATCATAGAACGGACCTCTCTCGCACCCGTACCCTGCACCTCATCCAGAACGATGCTCCCGTCCACGCGAGGACCCGGCAAACCTGCCATCGCACGCAGCAACGTCGTCTTTCCATGCCCGTTCGGAGCGACGAGACCGTAGACCGTACCCGGGGCAAACTCAACGTTCACCGAATCTACGAGCACCTTCTTTCCATAAGAGATCGTCAGCGTTTGAAGGTCAATCATCGAGATCATCCCCTTTCGATCTTTGGAACACTCAGGCGCACCATCAACGGAGATACGGCGCCCAAGACCACCAGCAGAGCGCCCGATGCGCCGACGACCTCTCCAAAAGGCATCGCGTTCGTCCCTCGCCCAAGGAACCCAATCGTCCCCACCTGGGAAGCGGGATCAAACGAGGCGAATGGAGCCAGCAGCGCGACGCCCATGCCCACGCTTTCAACATGAGCGCTCAACGAACCCAACACCAAGAGAACCGCGCAAACCATTCCGGTGACAACGGGGTTGCGGCTAATCGCTGCTGTCAACGCAGCGACGACGGAAATCACGCCGTATGCCATGACCAGCAACGGAATACTGCACAACACCGCCTCCCCCACCGTGGACGTTGTCGAAGCTCCCGCCCGAATGAGAGCGACGGGATACTCCGATCCACCCGCACCGTTCTTAATCACGGACACAACGACAGCGGGAACCATCGACACCAAAAGCAGCACCAAGCCAAGCAGGAGAGCCAGCGCAACAGCCGTCAGAAAACGCACATGCGCTGTTGCGGGGATCTGGAGAACCAGAAGGGAACGACACTGCAGGTGGGTGCACGCGAGCGATGTGACAACCACGGGCAACAGCAAAAATAAGGAGGGAAGCGCTGCCTGGAGATACGAAAGGAGGATTAATGGGGGCATCTTCGTACTTAACTCGTAAACCTTGGGGTCCGGCAAGCTCGCGATCGACTCAAGCAGAAGGGCGCGCGCCTCCGCACGAGAAGGAGTCTCCGGCTCGATTCCGATCGATTGCAGGAGAGTCGCATCTGCCGCGCCCAGCTCACCTCGAGCGCGCTCGTACGTCGCAAGGCTTCGAAACCCCTCCGCAGGCATAGGCGCGTACACGAAACCCGAAAGAGCATCCCGCATGTCTTCCAGGGCCGCTTTGCCCTCGACGTCCATATTCGCAGCGTTCTGCTCTAGATACCGATCTATTGAACGGAGCTCCCCATCCCTATACCGAACAGCGGAAACGTTATCAGCGTCAGGAAACATCTCGACCAGAGCCGGGGCCAGCATCGTCGTCGACATTGCAATCGCGCATACGGCGAGGGTAGGAGAACGCAGGAGCAGTTTCCCCATCGTTCTTACGTATGCAACGGCGGAGGCACAAGCGCTCGAACGAGTTGCCGTTCTCGATGCAGTGAAGGAACCTCTCTCAAGACAAATCGGGGATATCGGGCACGCGCAGCCGCTCTTTCCAGCAACGCAAAGCAGGCTAATTGCCAGCACCTCGATCCCGATTGCGCATACGAGGGCAATCGCGCCACGCTCGAAGCAAAGTCCAGGCAGATTCACTATCTGCGTTGTCGGGTACGGGCTATAGGCGCCGACGGTCAACTCAGTGTTCGCATACGTAAGGGGATTCAACAGGGCGAACTCACGTAAAGCGATGGATCTTCCGTAATACCCGGGAACCATCGTCACCCCCATCAGGGCACATACGAACACGATTCCAAGCGTAGGGTTATTGGCAATCTTCACGGCAAGGTGAACGACAAGCGAGATGAACGCTGCCACCAAGAATTGCAAGATGGCCGTCTGCGCGAACACCAGCCAAGCCGGTTTGATAACCGGAGTCGCATATTGAATGTAGCCTATCGGATAGAACGGCGAGCCCGGGCCATTCTTCACAAGCGCGGCGATTATCCCTGGAAGATTGATGGCGAGGACGGCAAGCATTGCAAAAACACTCGCCCATACGCTCGATGCAACAAGTCTACCCAGCTCGCCAATCGGTGCCTGGATGATGAGCTTTTCACGTTTGTTAAGACGCGCGGCAAGGAACGAGACGGCAACGGCCGTTGCGACCCATAGCAAGTACTCCTTCGATCCGTCATAATAGGTGTACTCTCCATCCGATATCTGCAGAAACGGAAGTAGGGGAGAGAGCGGTGCCAAGATAAGACGTCCCGCGGCAAGAGGGTACAGAAGCGCGGGCATGCTTGATGAAGAGGTATAGACACCGTCCTCCCCCGCATTCACAAGCGCATCCGCATAGGATGCTGACAATTCCTGCTCAACACGGGTTATTCCCGACTCGAGGTATTCGACCCGTCCGTCGATGCCAGCCGCGCTCCTGAAGACGGGCAGAGCACAAAGAACCATCAACGCAACAACGACAACACAGAGCGACCTGGAGGAGAGAAGCGACCTAAAGATCGCCTTCGAGATTTTGAGCATATTCATCGCCAACCTTAACCTCATCCAGTCGGAACAGAGGGGCCGAACAAAATGCTCGGCCCTTATTACTTGCCGGCAAAGTCAATTTAACATAAACTGTTAAAAAGTAACCTGAGTTTTTTAAATTCTTCGGAGGTTATTATGAGTTCCGACAATCGCACTCCCCGGCTTCATTCCTTCCGCATCGCATGTGCGATAGCCTCTGCGACCCTTTGCGCCACCGCCATCGCACAAGTGGCGTTCTCCTTAAAGCCAGCAATCGAAATGCTCGACAACCCTGTAATTGCAGACTCCCCCGCGTATCCAGCCCTTGCGATCTCGACATTGGTCCCTGCCGTCATCGGTATCGCTACGACCATCCTCAGCGCCGTTCTCGTGTGGACGATCAAGAGCGGAGACCCCTTCAAGAAAGGGTCTGCGACATGCTTGAAGGTGCTCGGCATTCTCTTCGTTGTTCAAGCTGCCACCAGCCTCTACGCCGGCTCACTCAAAACCTCCGTTTCGATGTTTGGCGGCGAGGGGGCCGTCGGCGCCCAAGAGATCGCTTCATCATTCGATTGGACCTCTCTGGTTCTCGGCATCGTCCTGTTCATGCTTTCCCAGCTCTTCTTGTACGCCCGAGAGCTGTACCTCGACTCCGACGAGATTGCGTAAGGAAACGCCATGCCCGTAATTGTTCGCCTCGACAAGATCATGGCCGAGCGAAAGATTTCCTCGAACGAACTTGCCGAAAGGATTGGAACCACGCCCGTGAACCTGTCCCGTATTAAAAAAGGGCATATTCGCGGCATTCGCTTCAACACACTCGAGCAGCTATGCCTCGCCCTTCGTTGCCAACCCGGAGACCTTCTCGAAGTCATGAGCGAAGAGGATGCCCGAAAGGAGTTCGGACTCGATTGGTCCGCCGAGGATTAGAGGGCGGTCGTACTCGCCCTGCACACGGGGATGCGAATCGGCGAGGTCTGCGGCCTTCGGTGGTGCGATGTGGATTT
Source organism: uncultured Collinsella sp. (assembly GCA_902492545.1). Lineage (GTDB taxonomy): Bacteria > Actinomycetota > Coriobacteriia > Coriobacteriales > Coriobacteriaceae > Collinsella. Next base: position 4,160 of record CABULX010000109.1, read on the forward strand.
CGAGACGGGCCTGATCTCGATCAGACACTCGGTGGCGTACGCGAAGGGAATGGGTTCGTTTATCAAGGACACCAAGACCCATGACGCCAGGGGTATCCCCATCGACCCGGTCGGCCTACTCCCCTTCCTGAAGGAGACCCACGAGATCGACTGCGGAAAGCTGCGCTTGCGCGGCCTTACCGGGGCGGTCGAGATCGGGGACTGCTACATCCTGTCGGAGCCGGGCGCGACCTTCGCGACGACAAGCTATATCCGCAGGGCGTTCAAGACGTTCTCGGAGACCAACGGCCTCATGGGCACCAACGACGAGCTGATCACGTTCCACGGCCTTCGCCACACGTTCGCAACGCAGTGGATCCGCCAAGGCGGCGATATCAAGGCGCTCCAATCGATCCTCGGCCACAAGGACGCCATGGCGACGCTCAACGTCTACGCCGACATCGAGCCCATCTCCAAAATCCATAACATGCTGCGCGCCACGCCGTGCCTTTGGCGCGGGCACCTCGGGCCGAGGGTCGATCCGGGTCCCATGTTCCAACAGAGGATCCAGGAGTCCATCGAGACGCTCCAGGCGTTCGGCTACGGCATCACCGAGCCGGACGACCGAAATATCGCCATACGCGACGTGAAGACGAACAGTTGGCTCTAGCTCACCGAGTACGCGGCAGTGCTGGGCCCATCCCAACTGAGGTCACGGTGGTCCGATAGGGGCGCCGCCCGCGGCATGCGCCGCGGAGCGGTATCCCCTACCGAAGGGCGGGGATGCCCTCCGCTTCCAGTTCGGAATCAGCCGTCGGAGGCGTTCGGCTGACTGCGGGAACGGCCTGTCCGCTCAATGTGTTCGGCTGAGATCGGAAATCAACCCAACACGAGCCGGACACGCGCCAGACGGCTCTTCCCCGTACGGCCTTCCCCCTTACGCTCATGTTGCAGGCATGTAACGCCGCAGCGAGCGCGCCTTTTTTGCGCCAGACAGGTACAATGATGAACACTGTACCGTAGCGGAGCGCCCCGCGCGCGCCGCAATCACGCGAAAGGGTTTCCCATGGCCGAGATCTCGTCCTCCCGCATCGTCATCACCGTCCTTGGCAAGAACCGCCCCGGTATCGTCGCCGGCGTCACCCGTGTCCTGGGCGAGGCCAACGTCGACATCCGCGACATCACGCAGTCCATTATCGAGGACATCTTTACCATGACCATGCTGGCCGATACCGCCGAGTCCAAGCTCGACTTCGCCGAGCTGCAGAAGGCCCTGGCCGAGGCCGGCGAGCTTTCGGGCGTCAACGTGTCCATCCAGCGCGAGGACGTCTTTAACTTTATGTACCGCCTGTAGCGAACAAGCCGCTCGGGGCAGCTTGACGTCATATCGTCCAAGCGCGCGGCCCCAAAGCGGACCGGAGAGGAGCGCGCATGGCCTACGACGCCAAGAAAATCTACTACCGCTTCGACGATCACCTGAGCCGCCTGGTTCTGGATTACGAGGCGAGCCGTCAGATTTCGCCCGAAAGCGAAAACCTCTACCACGGCCTGCCGACCGCCCCGTACGACGAGGACCTGTTTGTCGAGCACAATGTCAAGCGCGGCCTGCGCAATGCCGACGGCTCGGGCGTGGTCGCGGGCCTCACTCGTATCTCGGATGTGCACGGCTACAACAAGGTCGACGGAAAGGTCGTGCCCGATCAGGGCAAGCTCACGCTTCGCGGCTACAGCATCGAGGATCTGGTCAACAATGCCCAGGCCGAGAATCGCTACGGCTACGAGGAAGTCGCCTATCTGCTTATCACGGGTTCGCTGCCCAACAAGGAAGAGCTCGACGGCTTCTGCGAGCGCCTGGGTGCCTTTAGACATCTAAGCGACGAGTACGTCAAAGAGTTCCCCATGACCACGGTGTCGTCGAGCATCATGAACGTGCTCCAGCGCGCCGTGCTGCTGCTCTACGCCTTCGATGCCGAACCAGACGTGATCACGCCCGAGCACGAAATCGACGTCGCCATTTCCATGCTCGCACGTCTCCCGCGCATTGCCGCCTTCGCACACATGGCCTCGGTCGCCAAGCTTCGCGGCTCCGAGGTTCACGTGCCGCACCCTACGCCCGGTCTCTCCACCGCCGAGACCATCCTACAGGTCCTGCGCGGCGGCATGGCGTTCACCCGCGATGAGGCGATGCTGCTCGACGTTATGCTCATGTTGCATGCCGAGCACGGCGGCGGCAACAACTCCACCTTCGCTTGCCGCGTGCTGTCGTCTTCGGCCACCGATCCGTATTCCGCCTACGCCGCGGCTATCGGCTCGCTCAAGGGCCCGCGCCACGGCGGTGCCAATGCCAAGGTCGTGTCTATGCACGAGGACATCCGCGCGCATGTCTCCAACTGGGAGGACGAGGACGAGGTCGCGGCCTACCTGGGCAAGATCCTCGACAAGCAGGCCTTCGACGGCACGGGTCTCATCTACGGCATGGGCCACGCCGTCTATACGCTCAGCGACCCGCGCGCCGAGGTCTGCCGCCGTTACGCGCGCTCGCTGGCAGCCAAGAAGGACTTGGGCGAAGAGTTCGCACTCATCGAGCGCATCGAGCGCCTGGCACCGCAGGTGATGCGCGACCACGGCATGACCAAGCCTATCTGCGCCAACATCGACCTGTACACAGGCTTTATCTACAAGATGCTCGGCGTGCCCGAGACGCTCTTTACGCCACTGTTCGCCGTCGCCCGTATGGCCGGCTGGTCGGCGCACCGCATGGAAGAGCTCTTCTGCGCGCATCGCATCATCCGTCCCGCGTATCGCCCGGTTATCGAGCCGCTGGAGTACAAGCCGCTCGCCGATCGCTAGGACGCGGACCGTTATAGAACCCGAGCGTGGCCAGGGCATCACCGCCCTCGGCCACGCTTTTTATGCCAGCAGAAAGGGCTGCATCGAATGATTGTTTTTTCCGATATGGATGGAACGCTGTTGACGAGTGACAAGCAGATGAGCGACGCCACCTGGGCGATGCTCGACGAGCTCGCTCGACGCGGGATTGAATTTGTGCCCTGCACGGGACGTCCGCTGTCGGGCATCTTTGAGCCCATCCTCGCCCATACCGCCGTGCACTACGCGGTCTGTGCCAACGGTGCCAGCGTCTGGCAGCTCGACGACGGTACGCCCACCGATGTCTCACGTGCTACGCGCAT
>CABULX010000110.1 GCA_902492545.1 uncultured Collinsella sp.
TGCGAGAAATGCCCCCACTTCAGTAACAGCCTTCGTGTGGAGTCGAAGATCCAAGGGCTGTTTGACTCCATCAAAAATCTCCGTTTTGTTGCACCTTCGACCTATACGAAGAATCGGTTTCTCTCATTCAGGCCCCAATACGAGGGCCTTGTTGATGTAATACCGCACCAAAAGCTGCTTGGAGAGTATCTGGGCAACAGACGTCCTCTGAACGCAGGGGAGCGCATCAGGGTTGCCTTTCTGGGGATGCCGAGGAAGACAAAGGGCTGGGAGACCTGGCTTCGCCTCGTATCTGCGGTCGATGAACAAGAGTACGAGTTCTTCGTCTTCAACAGCTCGAACGATATGTATCCAGGGATGAACAAGCGGTTTGTCGAATTTGATGAGAAGCACCCAAATGCCATGACCGACTCTCTCAGGGAGTGCGAGATTGCCATCGTTGTCATGTGGCCATCTTGGCCAGAGACCTATAGCTACACCTGTATGGAATCTTACTCCGCAAACGCTTATACGATTTCGAGTGCATGTGCAGGCAATGTCGCCGACTTTGTCGTTGAGCATGGGTCCGGTTTGGTGCTGAATAACGAGGAGGAGCTAATCGGGCTGTTTAGGGATAAGAGCCGGCTTATCAGGGAGGTCAATCGTTTCAGGAGCGGAAAGCCTGGTCCGCTCGATCTTGTCGATTCAGATGAGATCGTAGACCTGCTTCCATGCTCCTCGGTAGGTCTCAACACGGGAGTTCACATGCACACGAGGCTGATTGAACGTTTGCTGCTGGAGGTACTCAATGCAAGATCATAGGCATGCGAGGCTCGTTATAAATAAAGCGGAGGAGCGGGCTGGTCGAAGAGGTCGTTGGTATCTCCCTAATAAGCAAGGCGTTCTAACCGTTTGCATGGGTGACCTGGCGGATGCGACGATCGTTATAGGTATCTTGGCGCAGGTTTTCTTCCTTGAGTACTATGGTCTGGGGCGATACCTCAACTGGGTAATTACCGGCATGATTTGCGTGAGGGCGCTCTTCTCCGGATGGAAATATAGCGGTAGAGCGCTACTACTTGGGCTGATTACCGTTGCAGGGTGGCTGTCTGGTGCCCTCTTGGGTGGCAATATGGAAACGTTTAGGGCGAATATTTTGCTGCTCCTCTACCCGTTTGTCTATACGCTTTACTTCTTTCTTTTGGTCACTAACAAGAGGGATTTTCTTCTTGGACTCTTTGATGCAGGTTTTCCGGTCTTCAACGCCATATTGCTTCTCAATATGGCGATCATGTTTATCCAGTACTCTACCCATGGGATGATCGCCGCGACAACGAACGACATCAGTTACTTCGAGGACAATATCTCCGGCCTGTTCTCTTATGCGTCCGTCCATGCGGTGGCCCTTTACACTTCATTCGTCGTGCTCTACAACTTCGTCTGGATTAGGAGGCTTCGGGGTCCTCTCTGGCCAACCCTTGCCATCGCTTACAACGTCTGCCTTATCGTCCTGTCCTTCTATCTTGCGACACTCAACGATAATAAGGCGCTCTTCATAATCCTTCCTCTCGTTTTAGTGATGTTCTGGCTTATTTCAGTCATGAGAGGAGAAGCGGATGTTTCGGGTCCCTTCTTTTGGCTTGTCGCCTTGTATTTTATCCTGACAATTGCATACGCCTTGGTGCCTGCGTTCCAGATCCTCGTGGATACGCAAGTGTTTGGTCTGTTCGATATGGTTGGCAGTTCAGCTTCCGTCGGTACTGCTGCCGACGGCAGTAACGAGAGGATTGCTATCATCGGCTTCGCTCTCTTGAGACCGGCTACATGGAGTCTCGGAGAAGGTCTTGGAGCCTCAAGCTTCTACGCGTCCGGGTTCATGTCGTTTAACCACTTTGGTCAAGCGGATATGGGGTCTTTCTTGATTCTCATGGGGGTTTGGGAGACGGCAGCGTATGTAGCGTTTTTCCACTCCGTGGTTAGTGAGTTTATAGAGCAGGAAAAAGGATCTAATGGCCGGATTGTTCGTTTGCTCCTTTTGCTAACAATTCTTATTACCTTTCTGTATACGCAGTGCTTTACAAGGGTGAACTGCTGCTTGTGCCTACTGCTGCTCTGTGGAGCGCTGGCTTGGTCGTGGAATTCCTCGGCTGCAGACTATTTGATTATTGATAGAGACGAAGAACAGGTTTGAACATGAAAATAGGCATTTCCACATTTACGCATGGGGACAACTATGGGCAGAGGCTCCAGAACCTTGCTGTCCAAGAAACTCTCAAACTCTCGGGTGCAGATGTCCTTACGTTCAGACAGAAGGACTCGAGATCTGCCAAATACAAGCTCAAGTCTTTGGCTTCGCTCATTCCAAAGGGGCTTGCCGTTGCCCACATCCAGAGGCATCGTTCGTTTGAGGATTTCAATTCCCGTAACATTTCCTTTAGCCGGGAGGTTATATCTGATTCCAACCCTCCACGTGACATTAAATCCTATGACTTTTTCGTTGCTGGGAGCGACCAAGTTTGGTCTCCGTATTCCCCTGACGCTAACTCCACTATGTTTCTCACGTTTTCGCCAAGAGAAAAGCGCATTGCTTTTTCGCCAAGCTTGGCAGCTCCGACGATTCCCGAGGAGAAGCGTGAGCTGTTCCACGGCTATTTCGACGGGTTTGATAGGCTGTCCGTTCGTGAGCAGAAGAGCGCCGAGCTTATAAACAGTCTGTACGGCTTAAAGGCCGAGGTGTTGATTGACCCAACACTGATGTTTGACGGCTCCTGGTGGGAAAGGTATGAAAAAGAGCCGCACTGCGGGCTTCCAAATGATTATGTATTGACGTACTTCCTCGGGAGTGCAGCTTACGAAGAGAGGGTTGCCGAAATCTGTGATTCACTTAGCTGCAAGAGGGTCGATTTACTAGGGGATGCGCGCTACTACGCCCTCGGGCCTTCAGAGTTCCTCTATGCCGTCCGTCACGCAAAACTTGTAGCGACAGATTCATATCACGGATCAATTTTCTCGATCTTGTTCGGGAAGCCGCTGATTTATTGCCCTCGTGAGTCCACTGGTCCAGACATGAGCAGCCGATTCGACACGCTAGCCAGCGAGCTGGGTGTTTCTTTCGTTGAGCGGTCAATTCTTTCCGTATGTAATTCGGAACTGCTCGAGAGTGACTATTCAAAGGCGTATGACAGGTTGGCAGCTCAGAGGAAGATCGTTGTTGAATTCCTCGATAGATGTGGATTGAGCATTCCCTCGGAGGCCGCCCGTGGCTAGCCAGCGTAAGGCGGGCGCCCTCCTCGGCTACGCCAACATCCTCGCAAAGAACCTCGTCAACCTCGTCTACACGCCGATGCTACTGTCCTACGTGGGGCAGGCGGACTACGGCGTCTTCCAGAGCTCGAACTCCTTTGTCTTCTCGCTGACGCTCCTGTCCTTCGGCTTCTCCGAGGCCTACGTGCGCTTCTACACGCAGACGGTGGCGCACGGCGGCGAGCGCGACATCCGGCACCTGAACGGCATGTACCTCACGCTTTACGTCGCCGTCACAGCCGCGGCGGTCGCCCTCGGCATGGGCTTCTCCGCAAACGCCGGCGCGGTGTTCTCGGCCGGGTTCACCGAGGCGCAGGTCTCGCTCGCCCGGGAGCTGCTCGCCATCATGACGCTCAACGTCGCCTCGACGTTGTTCACCGTCGTGTTCAATTCCTACATCACGGCGCACGAGCGCTTCGTCTACCAGCAGACCAGGCAGCTCGTCACCACGCTTGCGACGCCGCTGTGCGCCTGGGCCCTGCTGGCCGCCGGTATGGGGCCCGTGGGCGTTGCCCTAGCACAGCTCGCGGTGAACCTCGTCCTGCTCGCCCTCAACGCGCGCTACGCCATCGTCGTGCTGGGCATGCGCTTCGAGCTCAGGGGTGCCGACTGGGGCGTCATGCGCGGCATCGCCGCCTTCAGTGCCTGGATCTTCGGTAACCAGGTCTGCGAGATGGTCAATCAGAGCGTGCCCAACATCATGCTGGGGGCCATCTCGGGCGCGACTGCGGTATCTCTGTTCGCGGTGGCCGTGAACATCCGCCAGGTCTTCTACTCGCTCTCCACCACGATGTCGAACGTCTTCATTCCGAAGGTCAACCGCATCGTCGCCACCTCGGACGACAACGCCGAGCTCACTCGCCTTATGACGCGCGTGGGCCGCTACCAGATGGTACTGTTTTGCTGGGTGTACGGAGGTTTCGCTATTCTCGGGAAGTTTTTCGTGACGAGGTGGGCGGGCCCGGGCTTCGCCGAGGCCTACTGGCTCGTGCTCGCCATGACGCTACCCGTCATGGTGCCCCTCTGTCAGAACGTCGGCATCGAGATCCAGAGGGCCAAGAACATGCACCACGCCAGGAGTCTCGTCTACCTTGCGATGGCGGTCGGGAACGTTGCCTTCACCGCCGCGGCCGCCCCGGCGCTGGGGCCGTGGGCCCCCGCGATCGCCTATGTCGTCAGCATCGTGCTCGGCAACGGACTGTGGATGAACTGGTACTACCAGAAGCGGGTCGGTCTCGACATGCTCTTTTTCTGGAAGCGGAACCTGCCGGTGCTGCTCGCCTGGGCTGCCGTCACCGTCGCCTGCCTCGCTGGCACGGCGGTCCTGCCCGTCAACGGATGGCCCGCGTTCCTCGAGTGGGGCGCCGTTTACAGCGCGCTTTTCGCCATAGCCCTTTGGCTCGCCGTCCTAACGAAGGACGAACGTATCGCGGTCGTCTCTCGTTCCTTAGATAGGGTCCATCATGAATGATTCCGAGAAATCCCCGAGGGTCGTCTCGCTTGGCGACCGTTGCTGCGGCTGCGGCGCGTGCGCTGCCCGCTGCCCCAAGTCATGCATCTCCATGGAACCCGATGATTGTGGCTTCCTACACCCCACCGTCGACGCCTCCGGGTGCGTAGGCTGCGGGGCGTGCGACGCCGTATGCCCGGCGCTCAACGCCCCTGGGGAGGACGGGTGCGAGTTCGCCCTCTGGGCGAAGGCTCATGACGTCGGCTTGCTCGATAGATCGTCGTCGGGCGGCGTGTTCGGTCTACTCGCCGGTGACGCTCTCTCGCGCGGCGGTGTTGTGGCGGGCGCCGCGTGGACGGACGGTTGCCGCGAGCTTCGTCACGTGCTCGTGGAGGACAGGCCGGCGCTCGGCGCCGTTATGCGCTCGAAATACGTTCAGAGCGCGGTTGGCCGCGGCGTCTTCGAGGGCGTCCGCGCTGCCCTGCGTGAAGGCAGGCCGGCGCTCTTTGCCGGTACTGCATGCCAGGTGGCTGGCATGCGCTCATACCTGGGGAAACTCGCCGACTCTGACCTCTTCCTCGGCGTCGACGTCATCTGCCACGGTGTTCCGTCTCCAGAGCTCTGGTCGCGCTGGGTCGACTACCGTGGTGAGGCCTTCGGGTCGGACGTCTGCGACGTCAATATGCGGAGTAAGACAACCGGATGGTTGTCTTTCTCCGCTATGTACAAGCACATAGCGGAGAAAGACAACACCGGGGACACCGAGTCCCAGATATTCGGCAAAGACTGGTACATGAAAGCGTTTCTGGCCAATGCGAGCCTTCGTTCGTCCTGTCTGGCATGTCCAGCAAAGCGCTCCAGCGGCGCCGATATCACGCTCGGTGATTTCTGGGGGTTCCAGAATACCCATCCCGAGGTCGACAACTCCAAGGGCGTATCTGCCGTCCTATGCAATACCGAGAAGGGCGTGCGGGCATTCGAGGCTATTTCTGGGCTTACTGCAAACGGTCCGGCGACGCTTGATGGGGTAATCGCGGGCAACCCTAGCCTCGTCCATTCTGTCACGCCTTATCCAAAGCGCGACGAGTTCTTGAACGACGTGTCTGCCGGGCTTTCCATCCCAGATCTCATGGACAAGTGGGATTTCCGTCCCACTCTCTGGCAGCGTGTCCGCGGCAAGCTTGGTGGTATTAAACGACGACTAAAGAGACTCGTTGGAAGGAGAGCCTAGATGGCCAAGGATCGCTACCTTCAAGCTCTTCGTGGGCTTGCGATTTCCGCAGTGGTGCTTATCCACTGTCTTCCTCAATGTGCCGCGTCGGTCGCCATTCGCCCATTCCTCAACTTTTCTGTTGCGTTGTTCTTGTTTTTATCCGGTGTTCTTACCGACGAGCGCAAATTTAATGCGGGGGGGTCTTCGACGCCGCATTAGCAAGGTTGCCGGACCTTATGCGTTCTGGAGCGTTATCTATCTTGCGGCGTTTCCCGCCCTTCATGGGCGTCTGGGTTTCTGGCGTTCGCCGTGGGCTCCGTATCGGCTCAGATGTACTATCTATTGGTCCATTCACAGCTTGTGCTGCTTACTCCGGTACTGTTCAGGCTCCTTTCACGGTATAGGTTCTTTGTCTATTGTGTGACACCGGCTTGCTTGCTTCTAAGGGAGCTCGCTGCCGTTGCCGGTATCGCATTGCCTCTAATACAGGTTTTCTGCCCCATGTGGCTCATCTTTTATGTTTTCGGTCTCGACTGGAGGCGTTGGGCTGCGCTCATTGAAGGACGAACCACTCAGCTTGTTGCAGTGCTCTTTATATTTTTAATAATTCAGGAGGTCGCAGGCTTCTGGTGGTATTTGACTGGCGATTTCAATATGGCCACAACTCAGCTTAAGCTCGGTTCTGCCGCGACCTCTTTAGCTGTGATCGCGCTTCTTATGGCGGTTCCGGGATCATTCAAGTCGCGATTATCTTCTACTTTGCTTGTTGACCTTGGGAACGCCTCTTTTGGAATCTACCTCTGCCATATACTTGTTCTCAAGGCCGTTTGGAAACTGCTTGGATTATTCGTCATTCCACTTGGTGTTTCGACATTTGCTGTTTGGGCGCTAACTCTTGCCGGATCTTATTCGCTTGTATCACTTTGCGGTCGTTATTTGCCCGAACGAATTCACATCATTGTGGGATTATAAATTGATTTTCGATACTGGCGCTTTTCATAGCGTTGAAGCAAAGTGAGTCCATTACCAACATTTGGCACGCGATCATCGGTGAAGATACCGGACTTCCTGTTTTCGAACGAGAAGATGACTTTTTACTCAAAATGGCTGATTGGATTAACCAACCTGAAATAACCGGAATCAATCTCCCTTGGTCGAGCATTGAAAAATGGAAGGGGCAATTCAGGTAGCCATATTCCGCAGTCATTACCTTGCCTATTTCGTTAAGAATGAGGGGGTTTAGCAAAATAGGATACCCAAGTCTTATTTATCACTCGATCTAAAGCGCATTTCGATTGTAGAGGACAGATTAAATGAAAGGCATCATCCTCGCCGGCGGGTCCGGCACCCGCCTGTACCCGCTCACGC
>CABULX010000111.1 GCA_902492545.1 uncultured Collinsella sp.
ACCCAGGCCAAACGTGATGGTATGCGAGCGGATGGCATCCACATAGCGCTTTTGACCGAGCGTCTTGGGGCGAATGACGCGACCGCGATACGAAAGCAGCACGTCATCGCGAAGCGACGTAGCCTCGTGCTCACCGTCGCGCAAGACGGCCAGGCAGCGAGAGACATCGTCGGTGGACGGCGTGCGCCCGGCGGCCGCCTCGCGAAAAGCGTGCTCGAAAAAGCGCGCCACGAGTTCGACCTCGTCCGGGTCGCCGCTCACGGAGATGCTATCGCCACGAGCAACCACATGGGCGCGAACCAAGTTCTCGAGCGCACGAAGGACGCCGTCGCCGGCGCCCAAAACGCGCGAGGGATCAATCCCCTCGGGAACGGTAAGTCTAATCTTCGAGGCTTCCATGAACCTCCCTGCGTGCATGGACCAAGCCGGAATCATCGACTCCGATGATAGCAACATCGAGCAGGCACGGGGCTGTAAGTCCACAGGTATCGTCAAGACGGGCATGATGGAACGAGCCGAGCGTCAAGTTGTCACCATACTCGAGCACGGCACGCTCGACCGTGCCCACGCGACGAAGAGCGTCGGCAATAGCGAGCTCCTGTGCGGCGGCCCGCATACGGCGGCTGCGCTCGGCCATAACCTCGGGTGGTACCTGGTCGGGCATGTCGGCAGCAAGGGTACCGGGACGCTTGCTGTAGCGGAACACGTGCATACGCGAGAAACCCACACGGCGGCACAGCGCCAGCGACTCCTCGAACTCCTCGTCCGTCTCACCGGGAAAACCGACGATGACATCGCACGAAAGGGACGCCTGGGGCAAGTTGGCGCGAATCATACGCACCGTGTCCTCAAAGGCCTCGGCGCTATAGGGACGGCCCATGCGACGCAGGGTCGCCGTGCAGCCGGACTGCACGGGCAGGTGCAAAAACGGGGCGATACGCTGCGGGTAGCGCGCCATAACCTTAAGCAGGCGCTCGGAGATATCCATGGGCTCGACCGAGGAAATGCGCACATGCGGAATAGACGTGCGCTCCATGATGGCCTCGAGCAGCTCATCGATTTCGACGTGCTCGTCGGTCGCGCTCTTGCCATCGTAGGCACCCAGGTTCACACCGGTCAGCACCACCTCGGGCACGCCGGCCTCCTGGGCCTCGCGAACTTGCTCGAGCACGGACTCGACGGGCACGGAGCGCTCGGGGCCGCGTGCCTTCCACACAATGCAATAGGTGCAGCGATGGTTGCAGCCGTCCTGAATCTTCACGCCCAGGCGAGAGCGACCGAGCACATCGACCACCTCGCCATCGCTGCAGGCGGGAACGCTATCGGACTCAACGCCCAGCACCTCGCAGACACGTTCGGCGACATCGATCTTGGACGGCTCGGCGATCACGCGATCCGAAAGCTCCAGCAGCTCCTCGGGATGCAAATTAACCACGCATCCGGTCACGACCACATAGGGCTCGTTTGGATAGGCCAGCGCATGGCGGACGGCCTTACGGGTCTTGGCCTCGGCCTCGCCCGTAACGGCACAGGTGTTAATGACGATCAGATCGGCATCCTGGGAATCCACAATAGCAAAGCCCAGGCGCATAAGATCGGCAGTGATACGGTCAGACTCAACCCGGTTGACACGGCAGCCGAGGTTGACAACGGAAATATGGGGTGCGAGCACGCGGGCTCCTTAATCGAGGATATCGTCGAGGGCACTCTTGATACGGTCGGTCACCGACTTCTTACCGGAAGCGACGTCATCGCCCATCTCATCGGCAAAAGCACGGAGCAGTTCGCGTTGCTTATTGGAAAGATTGGTGGGAACGACCACGCGCAGCTGCACGATCAGGCGACCACGCGAACCGCCACCGCCAATGCGCGGCATGCCGTAATTATTGACGCTCACGGTGTCGCCGTACTGGGCGCCGGCGGGAACAGTCACCTTAACGACCTCGTCGGGCATAATGCCCTCGACCTCGATCTCGCAGCCGAGCGCAGCCTGCGCAATCGAGATATCGCTCACCAGGTACAGGTCGTCACCGTTGCGCTTAAAGCGCTCATGGTCGGCAACACGCACGTTGACAATCAGGTCGCCCGAGGGCTCGCCGCGAAGGCCGGCCTCGCCAAAGCCGCCCACACGCAGCTGGCGACCGGTCGAAACGCCGGCGGGAATATCGATGTCGATCTTTTCGTGCGAAGGCGTGCGGCCCTGACCGTCGCAGGTCTCACAGGGATGGTCGATAACCGTGCCCTCGCCATGGCAGTCGGGACAAGGCGAGGAAGACTGAACCTGGCCCAAAAAAGAGCGCTGGACCGTGGTGACATAGCCCGTGCCGTGGCAGCGGCTGCACTGTTTTTCGGTCGCACCGTCAGCCTTGCCCGTACCGTTGCAATCCTCGCAGGGAGCAAGGCGGTCATAGCTGATCGTCTTTTTGCAGCCGAGCGCCGCCTCCTCGAGCGTCACCGAAAGCGAGATGGCCATGTCACGTCCGCGACGACGCTCACGACGGCTGCGGGCGCCACCGCCGGCACCGCCGCCAAAGAACGACGAGAACAAGTCGTCCATGCCCATGCCACCAAAGATATCGTTGATATCGACGTAGCCCGAACCACCAGGGCCGTCGGCGGTGCCGTAACGGTCGTAGTTAGCACGCTTCTGCTCATCGGAAAGAACGGAATAGGCCTCGTTGAGCTCCTTGAACTTGGCCTCGGCCTCGGGGTCGTCCGAAACGTCCGGGTGTACGGTACGGGCCTTCTTTAGAAACGCGCGCTTAATCGTCCGCGCGTCGGCATCCCTGTCGACGCCAAGCACCTCGTAGTAATCCCTATTTTCCGACACGACCTAATCCTTCCGACTTTCATTATTGTCACAGTGCGTCCTATACCCAAGCTGGGCCGGCCGCAAACAGAGGGTTTGATGTTATTGCATTTGGTACGGCGAAAGCATGGCCCGTTGCGAGCAGCTCGCAAACCAAACCGACACGAGCGCGAACATGAAGCCGTTGGCAAAACCGTTGGCAAACTGCATCGCGCCGCGCTTCCACCACAGCAGGCTGCGGTGCAGCACACCGTCCGAAAGCACCATGAACAGGCCCATGGTAAACGGAATAAAGCACATCACGGCAAAGGCCGAGAACACGCCCGAGATGGCCGAGAGTACCAAAAACGGCGCCACGATGCCCATCAGGTAAAAACCGGTACGAGCTTTGCCTTCCAAGCGCTCGGCCTCAACATGGGCGCGGCCGACCAGATCGCCGCCCGCGGCACCGTTGGTGCCAGCATGACCCATGCCGCCAATGCGGACCTCGTCGCCATCGTGCGTGCCGGCAGGAAACTCAATCGTCTGCTCGGAGGTTACGCGAGTACGACCGCTGCCACCGCAATCAGGGCAGGGGTCGGCCACGACCTTACCGGAACCGCCGCACTCGGGGCAGACCGACTGGAACGTGCCCGCACCAAACAGGAAGGACAGGTCGACGTCGATGTGGCCGCGGCCGCCACAGCTTGGGCAGGTATGGGCATGCTCGGAAGAGACTGAACCCGAGCCGCCGCAATGTCCGCATGTATCGAAACGCGTGTAGCGGACGGTCTTGCGGGCACCGCCCTTGGCCTCCTTGGCGTCGAGTTTGATATCGACGACCACGTTGGCGCCGTTCTCGGGATTGTAGGCAGCCTGGCCGCGACGCTGCTGGCCCCAGGCGCCACCAAAGGGAAAGCCGCCCTCAAAGGGATTGCCATAGCCCGTGTTGCCGGCGTAGCCGCCACCATAGGGCGAAGCCGTAGGAGCACCGGCAAAGGGATTGCCAGAGCGCATGGCGTCGTAGCGCGCACGTTTTTGCTCATCCGAAAGCACGGCGTAGGCCTCGGAAACCTCTTTAAACTTTTCCTCGGCATCCGGCTCTTTGTTGACGTCCGGATGGAGCTTGCGGGCCTTTTGCTGGAAGGCCTTTTGAATATCACGCGAGGTGGCGTCCTTGGAGACACCCAGAATCTCGTAGTAATCTTTTTCGTTCATCGTCGCCATGCGCGGCAACCTCCTGCTCACAGCAGCGTATATATTCCGGTAATTCTACCCGAGCGGCCTAAGCTAGATCCCAAAACAGCTCGAACAGAACATTTCCATCGAGCCAGCCCAGGTGTGTCGGCGCTAAATGAGCTCGAACATGGCCCGCGACGACATCTGCCGAAGCGAAGGGTCCCTCATGGACCCCGAGCGTCTCGGGCACCCAAGTGGCAAGACCCAATTCAAGCGCGCGATCACAGGCAGCTGCCAGCTCATCCGCTGGGATGACGCAAGCTGCACGAACCAACAGGTCGGACGCAACACCGCCCGTCATGCGACAAGACAGCATCAGGTCTTCAGCCGCAGCCTCACGCTGCGACAGATATTCGGCCTCAAACGCCGTCGCGTCATCGTCACGTTGCACCAGACGCACGCGGTACGAATCGCCTCGAGAAGACACGCCGGGGAACAAACCTGCAAGACGGTCGAAATCCTCGGCGTCGAGCATGCCCGCGGCAGAGCGACCCAGGCCCAAATAGCCCTGGCCGGTCCAGTAGGTAATGTTATGGGCGCACTCATGTCCGTCGAGCGCATAGCTTGCCACCTCATAGGGGTGATAACCGACCGCACCCAGACGCTCACGCGCCACGTCCATGCATGCGGCCTGAAAATCCTCATCAGGCTCGAGCGACTCGTCGCGGCACGCCATGCGATAAAGGGGCGTCCCTTTCTCGAGCGTGAGCGGGTAAACCGACACATGATGCGGAGCCGCCGCCAGCACGCCATCGAGCGTGCGCTTCCAACTCGCTGCGGTTTGCCCGGGAAGTCCGCACATAAGGTCGCACGACACGTCAAGCCCAGCGTTCTTGACCGTCGCGATGGCGGCGAGCGCCCGATCGGCATCGTGAATACGGCCGATGGCGGTAAGTTCGGTGTTATCGAGCGTTTGCACGCCCAGAGAGACGCGTGTGACACCAGCCTTGACAAGCGCAGTGGCAAGCTCGGCGGTCAGCGACTCGGGATTGGCCTCGCAGGTAAACTCAACGGGGGCGCACCACGCACGAATACGCCGCGCCAGCTCCACCAGGCGCTCCCCCGCCAGCGACGGCGTACCGCCGCCAACATAGACGGTGCGGATATGGTCAAGGGCCCCAGCCTTGCCAAAAGCATCGAGGCGCGCGAACAACTGCTCAAAATAGACATCGAGCGCAGCACTCAGGTCGCACGGAGAAAAACTGCGCGAGTCAAAGTCGCAGTACCGGCACTTTTGGGCGCAAAACGGCACGTGAACGTACAGCGCGGTAACGGCCACCCTTAAGCCTCCAGCGGATGAGGGGGCACCGATTCGCCGGCGGCAAGGGCAGCCTCGCAGGCCACCACATCGCGCTCGATATCATCGACCAGTGCCATAAACTCCTCGTACGTGGAGCAGCGCACCACCTGAGCGCGCCAGGCGGCGGCATGGGGCATGCCCTTTAGATACCAGCTCGCGTACGTACGGGCGCGCGACATAAGCGGCAGAAGCTCGTGCGTCAACGTCAAGTGCTCACGCAGAGCCTCCAGGCGCTCGACCGAGGAGCGAGAAGGAACCGGCGTGCCATCGAGCGCAAGGGCGCGAGCATCACCGAACACCCACGGATTGCCGTAGATGCCGCGCGCGATAAACACCGCGCTGGCACCCGAGCCTTGCAGATGCTCAGCAGCGTCCTCGGCCGAGAACACATCACCCGAACCAATCACGGGAATCTCGACAGCGTCGGCAACCTCATCGACGACAGACCAATCGGCCTGGCCCGTATAGAGCTGCGTGGCACAACGACCGTGCACGGCGACTGCGGCGGCACCGGCGCCTTCGAGCATCTGGGCAAACGTCGCGGCATTACGGTCCTCGGCATAAAAGCCCTTGCGGATCTTTACAGTCACGGGCACAAGTGCCGCGCCCACCGCCGCCTCGACGATCTTCTCGGCCAGATCGGGCGTGCGCATAAGCGCCGAGCCCTCGCCCTTGGTAACGACCTTGCGCGCCGGACAAGCCATGTTGATATCAATCAATGACAGGCGATCGCCCACGCGTTCCTCGACAGCAGCGACGGCACTCGCAAACTGCTCGGGCTTGGAGCCAAAGAGCTGCACGCAAATCTGCTGCTCCTCGTCGGCCGGTAGCACCAGGCGCCAGGTCTTGTTGCTGGCATAGGCAAGGCCCGCCACGCTCACCATCTCGCTATAGGCAAGGTTGGCACCGCGGCGGCGGCACATGATGCGGTAGGCAGGGTCGGTCACGCCGGCCATGGGAGCCATAAGGAACGGCTGCTCGGCATAGGCACCCAGCAACCGCGTACTGTATTCACAAAGCGCCATGGACCTACTCGTCCACCTTGAGGATCGCCATAAAGGCCTCCTGCGGGACCTCGACCGAACCGATGGCCTTCATGCGCTTCTTGCCCTCTTTCTGCTTCTCGAGCAGTTTGCGCTTACGCGAGATATCGCCGCCATAGCACTTGGCCAAAACGTCCTTGCGGCGCGCCTTGACGGTGGAGCGGGCGATAATCTTGTTGCCGATGGCACCCTGAATAGGCACCTCGAACAGCTGGCGCGGAATGATTTCCTTGAGCTTGTCGCATAGACCGCGGGCCAGGCCATAGGCCTTGTCCTTGTGAACGATAAACGAAAGCGCGTCCACCTCGTCGCCCGAAAGCAAGATATCGAGCTTAACGAGCTCGGAGGGACGGTACTCGTTGAACTCGTAGTCGAGCGAGGCATAGCCCTTGGTACGGCTCTTGAGCTGGTCAAAGAAGTCCAAGATGAGCTCGGCGAGCGGCATATCGAAGCGCATCTCGACCGATTTGCTCGTCAGGTGGATCATGTCGGTCGTAACGCCGCGGTGCTCGATGGCGAGCTGCATGACGGCACCCGTGTACTCAGGCGGGCAGATGATCTTTGCCTTGAGGTAGGGCTCCTCAATGCGCTCGATGCGCGTAGCCTCGGGCAGATCCTGCGGGCTGCGGACATCGATCATCTCGCCATCGGTCTTGTACACGTGATAGTCCACCGAGGGGCTCGTGGCAATGAGGTCAAGATTGAACTCGCGCTCCAGGCGCTCCTTGACGACCTCCATATGCAGCAGGCCCAAGAAGCCCACGCGGAAGCCAAAGCCGAGCGCCACCGAGGTCTCGGGCTCCCACACCAACGACGGGTCGTTGACGTGCAGCTTATCGAGCGCGTCACGCAGGTTCTCGTAGTCCTTGTTATCGATCGGGAACAGGCCCGTATAGACCATGGGCTTGGCCTCGCG
>CABULX010000112.1 GCA_902492545.1 uncultured Collinsella sp.
AACAGGAGGCCACTTAATGTGGCCTCCGTCGTGAGCAGGACTGTAGAGCAGGAAAGTTCATATGCGGCCGCTGGCGCCCGGGCAGCGTCGGGGACCGCACCCGTACGACTACAGCGTCATGTTTGGATCGGCGTCGACGTCGAACGGCGAGATTTCGCCTCGGTCGAATTTACGGCGGGCGACCTCCGCGATCATGGCTGCGTTATCGGTACAGGCAGACAAGGGCGGCACCGTTACGCGAATCCCCTGACGCCCAAGCTTCTTGATCATCATCTCGCGCAGATGCGGGTTGGCCGAGACGCCGCCACCGATGCAGTATTCCTTGCATCCGGTAGCGTGCAGTGCGTTTTTGGCCTTCTTGTACTGCACGTCAAAGACAGCTGCCTCAAACGAAGCTGCCAGATCGGGCAGGTGAATCGTGCGCCCGGCCTTGGTCTCCTGTTCAATGTAGAGCGTCACAGCGGTTTTAAGGCCCGAAAGCGAGAAGCGATAGTCTCCCCTGCTGTTAAGCGCACGGGGGAAATCGATCGCCTTGGGGTTGCCCGTCTCGGCCAGCTTGGAAATGATGGGGCCACCGGGATAGCCCAGACCCAACGCCTTGGCTACCTTGTCGAAGGCCTCGCCCACAGCGTCGTCGAGCGTCTCACCGAGCACCTCGTAGTCGCCCCACGCCTTCACGTGCACGAGCATGGTGTGCCCACCCGAGACAAGCGTGAAGATAAACGGCGGTTTGAGGTCGGGTTGCGCCAGCAGGTTGGCAAACAGATGCCCCTCCAGATGGTTGACGCATACGAGCGGCTTACCGGCAGCGTAGGCAAAGCCTTTGGCAAAGGCAACGCCCACCACGAGGGCGCCCACCAGGCCCGGACCCTGTGTCACGCCCACGGCGGCAAGCTCGCTGGGAGCAATGGCTCCACCCTCAAGACCAAGCGATGCTGCGGCATCCTCGAGCGCCGCATCCACGACACTCACAATCACCTCAACGTGTTTGCGCGAGGCGATCTCGGGCACCACGCCGCCAAAGCGGGCATGAAAATCAATCTGTGTCGACACCTGGTTGGCCAGCATATTGCCATCCGCATCGATAATCGCCACGGCCGTCTCGTCGCAGGAACTCTCGATAGCGAGCACCAGGCGGCGGCGCTCAATTTCGGCGCGCTCCCCCTCGGAGCGCCCAGGCGCAGGCAGCGGCCATACGCGTTGCTCGGCTGCCGTCGGCTCGGGCGAGGCGTTATCGACCGGAAGTACGAGGGGAAGTGGGGCCGTCATGACGATGGCGTCTTTGCCGACACCGTAGTAGCCACGACGACGACCCACCTCGGTAAAGCCCAGAGCGGCATAGAGCGCAATCGCGCCCTCGTTGCCGTCCTCGACCTCGAGCGAAGCCGTGGTGCAGCCGAGCATCTGGGCATCATAGCTCACATGCGACAGCAGCTTGCGGGCAATGCCCTCACGGCGATGTGCCGAGTCGACGGCGACATCCAGAATCTGCACATCACCGTCCACGACCATACCGCCGGCAAGGCCCAGCAGCTTGCCGTCGTCGTGTGCCACCCACCAACTGCGCGGCGCAGCGACGTCCTCGCCCAGTTCGGACAGGAACATGCCCGGCGTCCACGCCTCGTGTCCGGCACCTTCAAAGCAGGCAGCCTCTAGCGCGCTCGCGCCCTCGGCATCCGCCGCGCCCATGGGACGGAACTGCAGATGACGACCGGCGAGCTCATCGGCAACGCCCGTAATTTCGCTCTGCGCACTCTCAGCAAGACCAAGACGCTTGCGCTCGTTTTCCTCGGCATCCGAAAGGCGCGTGTAAATCGGCAGGACGCGAGCCGGATCGCCGTCACCCGCAGCGTGCGCGAGCAGCAAGCCCTCGCCCGAAGGCCACCACAGGTCGCGCTCCACGCAGCGGGCGGTCTCGTCCTCACCCAGCAGCTTGCCATAGCGCACGAGACCGTCACCGGTCAGCTGAACCTGGTCCCAGTCCGCTGCTCGGCGCCACTCATCGAGCGCCACGGCGGCCTTGACCACGTGTTCGCGCTCAAATTGACGCTCGGGACCCTCATCGCCCAGCATATATAGTGCCGGATATACCTCACCGCGCATGGCATCGGCCAAGATACCAAGCTTGCCGCGCACGCCAGCCTTCCACGCCGTCCAAGCGCAAGCGTCGAGCGTCGACACGCCCAGCAGTGGAACATTGGCACCGCGCGCGAGGCCCTTGGCAGTGGAGATGCCGATGCGCACACCCGTAAACGACCCCGGGCCGCGGCCGACCACGTAGTAACCAACATCGCTGCGATCCAGACCGGCTTGAGCCAGCACGCCATCAACGGTATTCACGAGCTCAACGTTGGCGTGACGGCGACACATGTGGTCGCCACTCACGAGCTTCGTCTCGCCCGTCTGCCCATCAATCCAGCTTGCCGCGCAGGCAAGCATGTCGGTCGAGGTATCGAGCGCCACCACCAGCGCGTTGTCGTTATGCAAGCTCATCTTGTACAGCCTTATCAATCAAATGGGAAAGCTCCATTGCGCGGTCACCGTGTGCCTCGAGCGTTATCGTTCGCACATCGCTGTCGCCCTCATCACGCTTGAGCGTCACCGAAAGATACTCATCCGTCAGCTCGTCCTGGAATTGTTCGCCCCATTCCAGCAAGCAAGCACCCTCATAGCCCAGCACATCGAAAATGCCCGTATCCTCGAGCTCGTAGGCATGCTCCAGGCGGTATAGATCAAAGTGAAACAGCGGAATACGACCTTGATCGTGAACGGCCATGAGCGCAAACGTAGGGCTCGTAACCATATGCTCATCGCCCAGCCCGCGCGAGACGCCCTTGGTAAAGTGAGTTTTGCCCACTCCCAGGCCACCGGTCAGGATGAGCACATCGCCGTCCTCAAGGCACGGTGCAATTAGCTCGCCAAAGTACTCCGTATCGGCAGCGCAAGTCGTTTTGTAAGTACCTACCCCCAGGCGCTCCAGGGACATATATGCTCCTTATTATTCCGAGGCGTCCTCTGGTGCGGGATGTCGCTCCAGATAGTCGCCCAGCATCTTAAAGTCTTCCTCCAGCAGCTCCTGCCACGCCGGATTGCGCAGCGCTGCTGCCGGATGGAACGTGGGCATTACTACAAAATGCCCCATCTGGTGGAACCTGCCGCGCAGCTTAGTAATGCCAATCTCGGTCTTAAGCACAAAGTGCGTCGCGGGGTTGCCGAGCGTCACGATAATATCGGGCCAGATGCTTCGAATCTGCTCACGCAAAAACGGCGAGCAAGCCAGCACTTCCTCGGGACGCGGATTGCGGTTTCCCGGCGGGCGGCACTTAAGCACGTTGGCAATGTAGACGTCTTCGCGTTTGAGGCCCGCCAGCGACAAAATGCCGTTGAGGTCCTCGCCTGCCGCCCCCACAAAGGGCTCGCCCTGCAAATCCTCATTGCGGCCCGGCGCCTCACCAATAAACATCACGCGAGCGCGGGGGTTTCCCACGCCAAACACGATATTGTGACGCGACTGGTAGAGCTGGCAGAGGTGACAATCGCCCAGAACGGCCTCAATTTCCTCGAGTGCGACCTCACGTGGTGCCTGATGGGTATGGCCGGGGATGTGCATGACGCCCATAGCGGCTCCTACACGTAGACCTTGTCGAGACGCATGCCAAAGCCGCAGGCGACCTCGTAGTTAATCGTTCCGCGCAGTCGGGCCATCTCGTCCATAGTGATCTCGGCATCGCCATCGCGGCCGACAATGATCATCTCGTCACCATACTCGGCCTCGGGAATCTCGTGTGCCGGGTTGGACTGAATGGCGACCATAAACTGGTCCATGCAGATATTGCCAACCTGATGCACACGCTCGCCGCGATACAGCACATCCATACGATTGGAAAGCGTACGCGATAGGCCATCGGCATAACCGATCGGCAGCGTGCAGATCTGAACGCGCGTACGCGGTACGCGGTAGGTAAAACCGTAGCCCACGCCCTCACCCATCGCAGGGTGTGCCACGCGCGTCACACGCGCATGGACGCTCATAACGGGATCAAGCTGCATCACGCGGCCACTCAGCTCGCACGGCTGCATGCCATACAAGCCAACGCCGGCGCGGATCATATCAAAATGCATCGAGGGGTCGAGCATCGAGGACGGCGTGTTGGCGCAGTGCACGATACCGCACTCAAAACCCGCATCCTTAATGGCCTGAACGGCCTCGGTAAAGCGCTGACACTGCAGCTTGTAGTCCCAGCCCGAAGGTTCATCGGCCGTGGCGAAGTGCGTAAATACGCCGTCGCACTGAATACCGCGATGGAAATTTATACCGCGGACAAAGTCGAGCACCTGCGTGTAGTGAACGCCGATACGATTCATGCCCGTCTCGATGGCGAGATGATACTTGCCCACTTTGCCCGCCGCGACGGCACATTCGCCATACGCAAGAGCAAAGTCAGACGTATAGACCGAGGGCATGATATCAAACTCGAGCAACGTCGGAATGGCCTCGATAGGCGGCTCGCTTAGGATGAGGATGGGTTTCGTAATCCCGCCCTGTCGGAGCTCAACGCCCTCGTTAACCGTCGCCACGGCAAACATGTCGGCACCGGCCGAATACATGATCTTGGCGCATTCAACAGCTCCATGACCATAAGCATCGGCCTTGACCACGCAGCACAGGCGCTGACGTGGATTCAGCAAGTTCTTATAGGCCCTCGTGTTGCGACGGAGCGCCCCGCGGTCGATCTCGACCCAGGACCAGCGCGTCAAATCGGCTTTATTCATGATTAGTCATCCGACCCTTCGTCCATGATTCCCAGATCTTCGAGCGCATCCTTTGCCGCCAGTTCCATGGCAGGACCGATCAAGTCGATAAGATCGGTCGCGATGACGCTCTTCTCACCATACTCCGTCGCCGCGGCAAAACCGGCGTAGCTGTGAAGTGCGACGGCGTACGAATACAGCAACTCCCAACGATCCATCTCGTCGCGCATGGTGGCAAGCGTGCCGGCCAAAATACCCGCGAGAACATCACCCGAACCGGCAGTTGCCAGAGAAGCCGGACCCGAGAGCGGCAGCAGCACACGCTCAACGCCACAGATAGCCGTCGTCGGCCCCTTGGCAATGACCACCAGATTGTCGGAGCCTGCAGCCCAGACAACCTTCTGCGCGGCCGCAATCGCGGTACCAAGGTCGTTCACCTCGTCACCGGCAACCAGACGCGAAAGCTCACGATAGTGCGGCGTCATAACCAACGGCTGCTCGCGACGATACATCTCGGGATTACTATCAATACCGTCAATGGCAATCTTAGCAAGGCAGTTGAGTGCATCGGCGTCCAAAATAAGCGGCACATCAAGCTCGAGCAAGCCCGAAACCACCTGCATAGCGCCGGCAGATGTCGTCATACCGGGACCGCACAGTACACAGCTGTACTTCTTTGCAATCTCGCACACAGTCATGCGCGCAGCGGCGCCAAAGGAGCCGCGGGAATCAGACGGAATAGCAAAGACGGGAATCGAAGGAAGTGCCATGCGAATAAGATTGGCGCAGGCGTCAGGAGCCGCGACTGCCACGTAACCAGCACCCGCGCGAGCTGCAGACTTGGCCGCCATAATGGCAGCACCAGGATATTGCGCAGATCCGGCGACAATAAGCACAGAGCCACGGGAATACTTATCGATATTCGTAGGTAGTGGAGCAAAGTAATCAACTAAGTCACCGGGCTCGACAATCTCGGCGGCGTGGTCGACATCATCGATGACCTCGTCAAGACGGTCGTAAAGATTGCCGCAGATCAAATCGCCAGCATACTCAGGGCCATCAGCGCTATACAGACCAATCTTGGGCGCAATCATCGTCACCGTATGCTCGGCACGAATGCAGTCGTCATCAACAACGCCCGTCTCGGCATTCAGGCCCGAGGGGACATCAATGGATACGACACAATCGGCGCATTCATTGACCGTAGGAATCCAGATGGAGAACGGCGCACGCAGATTCCCGTGGAAACCGGTACCAAAAATGGCATCAACAACAACATCGGCCTTATCGATCAAAACCTCGAGTTCGTCACGCGAGGGGCCGACACAAACGTGCACATCGCGGCCGGCAGTACGACGAGCAACATGACGTGCCAGAGCAGCAGGAATCTCATCCGGCTCAACCGGAGAAACGATATCGACGTCCACACCCTTATGGCTCAGAATATCGGCGGCAACCCAACCGTCGCCGCCATTATTACCAAAACCGACCAGAACGAGAACCCGATCGGGATTGAGCTTCAAGACCTCGTTGGCGGCAAACTCACCCGCTAGCTCCATAAGCTCGGCCTTCGAAGTCCCTTCGCGTTCGATGATGTCCTCGAGACGAACGACTTCTTCGGTACTCAAAACCGGTTTCATCTATGCTCCTAGCGTATCTTGCGAAGCATCGCCCAGGTGCTCCGTCAATGCTGAATTCTGCAGCTGCTCAAGCTCATCTAAAACAGAGCGAGCCTCTTTAAATGTCTGCGCTACGCGTTCCTTGGTGCTCACCTTTTCTTCCTTAGGCTTAGGTCGAGCATCTTCGGTAATCGCGATGGCATTCGCAACGGCTAAGTCTCCTGTAAGCGTAATGGAAAGAGCGACCTCAACAACACCCAGCTCTTGAGCGATCTCGAGTGCACGGCCCGAAAGCAGCGCCTTCGGTTTGCCGAGTTTATCACGCGTTACCGAAACATCCTTGCGACCCACGCCTTGACTAAAACCCGTGCCGAGAGCTTTAAGCACCGCCTCGCGCGAAGCAAAGCGGCTGGCATAGTGAGCAGCGGGACGCGATGATGCATCGCAATAAGCACGCTCTTCTTCGGTAAACACACGCCGAGCAAACGACGGCGTCTTTTCAAGAATTGATTTCATGCGGGAAATCTCGACGATATCAACGCCGATACCAGCTTCAGCCATGTTCACCTCCATATCGCACAGACTAAGTTATTGTAGCCCGTTCACAGAAGATGCGACAAACGAGGGTTATAAAACACAGCTACTATGTGAGACAAAAGCCCGCAAACGCAAAAAGGGGGAGGCCGCGAGGCCTCCCCCTTCTAAGCTCGATGACGGCTCGGTGCCGTCCACCGGTCAGCGGCGCCCTGGCCTCCCACGGGCTGACCC
>CABULX010000113.1 GCA_902492545.1 uncultured Collinsella sp.
GGTTGCGCCAACGGCATAAGCAAGTCGCCGCCGACGACGAGGGACTCCTTGTTGGCAAGGGCAAGACGCTTATTCGAGGTCAAGGCCGCATGGCTCGCCTCGAGACCGGCGGCGCCCACAATAGCGACGAGTACGCAGTCGACATCGTCGCGACACGCGAGCTCGCAAACCGCCTGCGCGCCAACGCCGAGCTTCGTTCCCTCGGGCAACTCCTGCAGCACGGCGTCATCGCCATGAGCGACATCGGCCACGGCAACCGCCGGAACCGAGAACTCGCGGGCAGCGGCAACGAGCTCGGAGGTACTGGAGTTAACGGACAGCGCCGTCACCTGCAGGCGATCGGCATGCTGGCGGCACACATCGAGCGCCTGGGTGCCGATGGAGCCCGTACAACCCAGGATGGCAACACGGAGACGTCCATCGGGGCCATACGTCGTCTGGAAGGACATTACAGCACGCCTCCGATCATCAAAAGCAGCTGCGCGGTAATGCAGCCAAAGATAAGCGAATCGCTACGATCGAGCATGCCGCCATGGCCCGGGATAAGGTTGCCGGAATCCTTGACGCCCACACCGCGCTTGATGCGCGACTCGATGAGGTCGCCGATAACGCCCAGGACGGACACGACCACGCCGCACAGCAGCGCATAGGGCAGGCTGAGCTTGTAGAAGTGCGTCGCCCACAGGATGAGCCAAATCAAAACCGAGCCAAGAATGCCGCCAACAAACCCCTCCCAGCTCTTTTTGGGAGAGATCTTGGGGACCATCTTGTGTTTACCGATACGGCTGCCCACGATGTAGGCAAACGAATCGGAGACCCAAAGGGACGCACAAACGCCCACCGAAAGCAGGGCGCCGGCAAAACCGGGCACGGCATCGCGCAGCAGCACGATAGCCGACAGCATAAAGCCAGTGTAGATGGGACCCATGAGCGTCACGGCCACATCAGAGATGCGGGTACGCGGCGACCAGACATACCAAATGCCCACAGCGAGCATCAGGGCAAAAAGCAGGGCATTCAGCAACATCGAATCGCCCAACGCCGACAGCGGAAAGAGTACGGCGGCAGCGATACCCATGCGCTCGTTAGCCATCTTGCCATCGAGCCTTGTCATACGGAAAAACTCATAGCAGCACAGACCGCTCATGACAGAAACAAAGATGGCCGTGGGCACAATACCCAAAACCAGGCACAGGATAAAGACAACGGCGTAGACGATACCGGCGGCGGCACGGGTAATAAAGCCCGCCAGCCACGAACCGGTGCCGCTCTTCGCTGCAGGCGCTCCCGAAGTGGCAGCTTTGCGCGCAGGCGTCTTGGGAGAAGATGCCTTGGGACGATCGGACACGATTAAGCCTCCTCGGTCTTGCTCAGTCCACCAAACCTACGGTCACGGCCCTGATAGGCCAAAATGGCGTCGACAAGGCCCCAACGATCAAAGTCGGGCCAATAGGTATCGGTGACGTAGAACTCGGAATAAGCCACCTGCCACAGCAGATAGTTCGAAAGGCGCAGCTCACCAGAGGTGCGAATCACAAGCTCAGGATCGGGAAGACCGGCGGTATAGAGGTGGGAAGCCACCATGTCGTCATCAATTGCGGCAGGGTCGATCTTACCGGCGGCAACGTCGAGTGCGATCTGACGGACAGCGCGAGCAATCTCGGCACGCGCGCCGTAGTTGACGGCAAGCGCCAGCGTCATACCGGTGTGATCGGCGCACTCGGCAAGACCGCGTTCAAAAACGTCGCGGGTCTTCTTGGGCAGCGCGGAAATATCACCCAAAAAGACAACGCGCACGTTTTCGCGCTTCAGAAGCGGCAACTCGTCGATGAACGTCTTGGCAAACAGGTGCATCAAGACGTTGACCTCATGCTGCGGGCGGTTCCAGTTTTCGGTAGAAAACGCATAGGCCGAAAGCACGTCGACGCCCAGGCGCACGCAGGCGGTAATGATCTCGCGCAGCGAGACGATACCCGCCTTGTGGCCCTCAGTGCGTGCAAGACCGCGCGACGTGGCCCAACGACCGTTGCCGTCCATGATGCATGAGATATGGTTCGGAATGTTATTGAGGTCAAGGTCTGAAAAACCGACGCCCGCAGGGGCGTCGGCAAAGTACTCGACCAGTTTATGCTCGTCGTATTGCACCTTAGATCTCCATGACCTCGGCTTCTTTTTCCTTCAGAAGCTCCTCGACCTTGGCGACATACTCATCAGTGTGCTTCTGGACCTTGGCCTGCTCGCGACGGACATCGTCCTCGGTGAGCTCCTCATCGCGCTCGAGCTTGTTGTTGAAGTCGCGGCGAATGTTACGGATAGACACCTTGGCCTGCTCGGCGTACTCGCGGCACTCCTTGACGAGCTCGCGACGGCGCTCCTCGGTGGGAGCCGGGAACGGAAGACGAACGACGGTGCCATCGGAGTTGGGGGTAATACCCAGATCGGAAGCGCCGATGGCCTTGACGATAGCATTGATGAGTGCCTTGTCCCACGGCTCGATGAGCAGCATGTGGGCCTCGGGGGTCTTGACGGCGGCAACCTGCGTGACCGGCGTGGGAACACCGTAATAATCGACGGTGATGTCGGACAGAATGTTGGCATTGGCGCGGCCGGTACGGACCTTGGAGAAGTTATGCTTGAGGGACTCGAGCGACTTGTCCATATGGGCGGTGATGTTCTCTGCCATGCTTAATCCTCCTGATAGACGAGCGTGCCGACGGGCTCACCCGCGAGCGCGCGCTTGACGGTGTCCTCGCCATCGATGTTGAGGACCAAAATCGGCATACGGTTATCCTGGCACAGTGCCGTAGCCGTGGAATCCATAACCTGCAGACCGCGGACGAGAACCTCGTGATAGGTAATCTTGTCAAAACGGACGGCATCGGCGCACTTGACGGGATCCTTGTCGTAGATGCCGTCAACCTTGGTGGCTTTAATCAGAATCTCGGCGCCGATCTCGCACGCACGAAGAGCCGCGGCGGTGTCGGTCGTAAAGTACGGATTGCCCGAACCGGCGGCAAAAATAACAACGTTGCCCTTGGAAAGGTGGTTGATGGCGCGACGGCGAATATAGGGCTCGCAGATCTCGTTCATCTGGATAGCGCTCATAACGCGGCAGGGAACATCGTTGTGCTCGAAGGCATCCTGCAGGGCGAGCGCGTTCATAACGGTTGCCAGCATGCCCATGTAGTCGGCCTGAGCACGCTCCATGCCACCGGCAGCGCCGGCCATGCCGCGGAAAATATTACCGCCGCCGACAACGACGCCGACCTCATGGCCAACGGCGAGCAGCTCCTTGACCTGCTTGGCAAGATGGTCGGTAACCTTGGGGTCGATGCCATATTGGCCGTCGCCCATGAGTGCTTCGCCGGAAAGCTTAAGAAGCACGCGTTTATATCGGATGTCGGACAAAGCGATCCTCCTTTAATTAGACTCTCAATATGATATCAAAGGCTCTCATAAGAGCCATGAAAAAGCAGGCTGTGAGTAAAACCCACAGCCTGCTCATTACCAGCTACAAGAGCTTATTTACTCGCCACGGACCAGACGGTCAAAGGCAACGACGGTAATGGTGTCGCCGAGCTCCTTGGAGACCTGCTCAGCGTACTTCTTGATGGTGAGGGAGCTGTCCTTGATGAACTCCTGCTCGGTGAGCACGGACTGCTTGTAGAACTTCTCCAGACGGCCGACAGCCATCTTCTCCTGAATAGCCTCGGGCTTGCCGGACTCGGCAGCCTGGGCCATGTAGATCTGCTTCTCGTGCTCGACGGTCTCGGCCGGAACCTGATCGCGGGTAGCGCAGATCGGGGCGACGGCGGCAACCTGAAGGGCAACGTCGTGAGCGAAGGTCTTGAAGGACTCAGCCTGAGCGGTCTCGGCCTTCTCGAAGGCGAACTCGACGAGGACGCCGATCTTACCACCCATGTGGATGTAAGAAGCGAGCGCGCCGTTCTCAGCCTTGCGGGCAGCGAAGCGGGAGATCTTCATGTTCTCGCCCATGATGTGAATCATCTCGGTGAGCTCGGAGGAAACGGTCTCCTCGCCCATCGGCTTCTCGAGCAGAGCGTCGACGTCAGCAGGCTCGGTGGTGGCGACAACCTCGGCGACCTTGGAAGCAAAGCCGGTGAACTTGGCGTTAGAGCCAACGAAGTCGGTCTCGCAGGAGAGCTCGAGCAGAGCGCCGGTCTTGCCATCCTCAGAGACGAACGCGGCGACAGCGCCCTCGTTGGTCTCACGGCCAGCCTTCTTGGCAGCCTTGGCAAGGCCGTTCTTACGCAGAACGTCGACAGCGGCGTCCATGTCGCCGTCAGCCTCGACGAGAGCCTTCTTGCACTCCATCATCGGGGAGTCGGTCATCTCGCGGAGCTGCTTGACCATAGCGGCGGTAATCTGGGCCATTGTGGTTCCTTTCAAAGAGATGAAAAAGAATTAACTAAGACTGATTTACTCGGCCTTGGGCTCAGCGGCCATCTCGGCCTCGGAGACCTGCTCCTTGCCGGAGCCAGCGAGGCAGGCGTCAGCCATGAGCTCGCACATAAGGGTGACAGCGGAGATAGCGTCATCGTTGCAGGGGATGCCGTACTCGACCTCGTCGGGATCGGAGTTGGTGTCGATCAGGGCGACGACGGGGATGTTCAGGCGCTGGGCCTCCTTGATGGCGTTCTCCTCGCGCTTGGTGTCGATGACGAAGAGAGCCTGGGGCAGACCCTTCATGTCGCGGGCGCCACCGAGGTTGGTCTGGAGCTTAGTGAGCTCCTTGCCGAGAACAGCCTGCTCCTTCTTGGGCAGAACAGCCATGCGGCCGTCCTCGACCATGGCCTCGAGCTCCTCCATGCGGTTGATACGGGAGCGGATGGTGACGAAGTTGGTCAGCATACCGCCGAGCCAACGCTGGTTGATGTAAGGCATGTTGGCGCGCTCAGCAGCGTTCTTGACGGCCTCCTGAGCCTGCTTCTTGGTGCCGACGAACAGCACGTTGCCACCCTTGGCGACGTTCTTGACGAAGGTGTAGGCCTGGTCGGCGTCGAGGATGGTCTGCTTGAGGTCGAGGATGTAGATGCCGTTGCGCTCACCGAAGATGAACGGCTTCATCTTGGGGTTCCAGCGACGGGTCTGGTGACCGAAGTGGCAGCCGGCCTCGAGCAGGGTGCGGATATTAATCTTGGTAGCCATGTTAAACCTCCTGTGGTTTGCCTCCGCGCGGGGTCATCCTCCAAAACCAACCCGGACATGTGCTACCAAAGCCCGGGCACCACGGTATGAAGTAGCCGCGCGTGCGTGATAAAAACATGTTGCCGTGAAGCAACCCGATGAATGATAGCAGGAATGCCTCTTCCTGCCAACCCGCAATCAAAACCACACACCTGAGTGCGGCGCGGGACGTGCCAGCCACTATTCGCCGCGGGGATGGGCTTGAGCCACAGCCCGCTTAAGCCGATCGGGTGTGAGATGCGTGTAGATCTGCGTCGTGGACAGGCTCGCATGACCTAGCAGCTCTTGAACCGAGCGCAGGTCCGCACCGCCCTCGAGCAAGTCGGTCGCAAAGGTATGGCGCATCGCATGCGGGGCGATGTCAGCCGGAATGCCGGCGAGCGTCGCCAGCGTATGGAACCGCCGCCGGAGCATCGCGGCGCTCATGCGATTGCCGCGCGCCGATATAAGCAGCGGATGCGGCCCGGTAGCGAGGTCGCGGCGCTTTGCCCGAGCGAGCAACTCCGGCCTCCCCTCTTCAATATAGAGACGCGTCACATCGAGCGCACGACGATACAGAGGAACGATGCGCTCCTTGCTTCCCTTGCCCCACAGGCGCAGCGTGCGCTCGGACCATGAGATGGATTCCACATTGAGCGCCGCAAGCTCTGAGATGCGGGCACCCGAGGCATAGAGCAACTCGAGCATCGCCGCATCGCGCAGTCCCGCGGGCGTCGAGTTATCAGGCGTCTTGAGCAGCGCCTCGACCTGCTGGGTCGTAAGGACGCCCGGCAGGTCACGCGGCAGCTTGGGCGACGCGATCGCCGAGACCGCATCGCCCTCGACAATGCCCTCGGCAGCCATCCAGCGATAGAGAGATCGAATAGCCGACAGGTGCGCCGCAAGCGTTCGGGGAGCCACCTGCTCACGCGAAAGCTCGGCAAGATAGCGACGAATGGTGCGCACGTCGGCAGCGAAAGCATCAATATCCTCGCGCTCGCACCAGGCAGCAAAGCGCTCTAGCCTCGAGCCATAGGCCGTCACCGTGTTGGGAGAAAGCCCCTCAACGCGTGCGATATAGGCGATAAAAGAGTCGACGGTGTCGTACAGGTCAAAGGCTATGACCGGTCGCCTCCAAACAAGTCGGAACGCGTGGCCAAGTAGGCATCGAGGGCCTCGAGCGCACGGTCCGCATAGGCCTGATAGCGGTCGCGCTTGCTGCGGCGCTTACCGTCCTCGAGCGGCGGCACCAGGCCAAAGTTGACATGCATGGGCTGATAGCCCACGGTGGCAGGATCGGTCGCATAGCCCACGAGCGCACCCAGGGCACCCACACGCGGCAACTCGACGCCCGCGGCACCGATAGCCTCGGCATAGGTGTTGAGCGCCGCGAGCAGACCTGTCGCCACGGCTTCCATGTATCCCTCGGTACCGGTGATCTGACCGGCCAGACGCACGCCGGTACCGGGCACGGCAAAGGTGCCATCGAGCACGTGCGGGGCGTCGACAAAGGTATTGCGGTGCATGACACCGTAGCGGAAGAACTCAGCGTTCTCCAGGCCCGGCACCATATGGAAGACGCGCTTCTGCTCGCCAAAGGTCAAGTTGGTCTGGAAGCCCACCAGGTTATAGGCGGTCTTCTCCTTGTTCTCGGCACGCAGCTGAATCGCCGCCCAGGGGCGACGTCCGGTACGCGGGTCGGTGAGGCCGACGGGCTTCATGGCGCCAAAGCGAATGGCGTCCTTGCCGGTGCGCGCAACTTCCTCGGCAGGCTGGCAGGCCTGGAACAAATCGCCGCCCTCAAAGTCTT
>CABULX010000114.1 GCA_902492545.1 uncultured Collinsella sp.
GATTTGCAGCGACGGACCTCAGGACGCTCTTACACCACGTCTGCGCGCGCGACCGACGAAATGGCGATGAATACACGATTTTAATCCAACTGTTAGTCCTTATAATGGACACATGTTGCGTAACTTAGGCAAATACTATCTTATTATATGTTGCAAACAAAGTAGCAGTACTCATTTTTGCCATTTTTTGGCCACGGCCTTTGTGGCAGACGTGCTGGCGGGTTCGAATCCCATGCGCTGGGCCCAAAAAGGAAAGGCCCCCATCGCTGGGAGCCTTTTCAATCAAGTGGTGGGCGATGAGGGGTGTCCGCGTGCGGCTGGCGCCGCCCGCGCCCCGCTTCGTCGCTTCGCTCCTCGCGTGCTGCGCTGGAAAACGCTTACGCGTTTCCTCAGCTCCGCACCCTTGCGGGTTCGAATCCCTCTGCACGGGGCCCAAAAAGGAAAGGCCCCCATCGCTGGGAGCCTTTTCAATCAAGTGGTGGGCGATGAGGGATTCGAACCCCCAGCCTTGTGCGTGTAAAGCACCTGCGCTAACCGTTGCGCCAATCGCCCGCAGGGATTGAGTATAGCGGAAACCCCGTGCTGTTCACCGCTAATTCATAACGAAACTTACGCGGCGAGTTCGGCGCCCTTGTCCTCATCGATAAAGAAGCGCTTGTACCAGATGAGGAACGTCAGCGTGGTATAGATCTTGCGCTGGTTGAGCGCGCGACCCTCAAAGTGATCGTCAAGCAGTTTCATGAGCGCATCGGTGTCAAAGAAATCGGCAGCCCATGGTGCGGTGAAGTATTCCTTTACGTAGTCGTAGTACTTTTGCTCGCGCAGCCAGAACTTGACCGGTACGGGGAAGCCCACCTTCTTGCGCGTTGCCCACTCGTCGGGCAGCGTACGGTTGGCAGCGTGACGCAGAACGAGCTTGCAGCCTTCTTCGTTAACACGGTAGTTGGCGGGAATGTGCTCGGCAAACTCCATGACCTTCTTGTCCAGGAACGGGACGCGAAGCTCCAGAGAATGCGCCATGCACATCTTGTCTGCCTTGAGCAGGATGTCGCCTGGTAGCCACATGTTCATATCCAGATACTGTTTCTTGGAAAGCTCGCAGCAGTTGGGAACCTGCTTGTAGTACTCGGCGCACATCTCGGCGGCGTTCTTGCCGGTGTCATAAGCGGGCTTGAGCACCTCGTCGACCTCGGAGGGATCGAACACCTTTGCCTGACCCACATACCAGCGCTCGGGAACCTCGGCGCATTTCGTCAGGAAGTTGTGGCCCTTAAAGTAGGGGAGATGCTGAACGAGCGAGCCCAGGGCGCGACGTACGCCGAGCGGCACGCGCTTCTTAAAGGAGCGCATCTCGGGGGTGTCCTCGTACCACTCGTAGCCGGCAAACAGCTCGTCGGCACCCTCGCCCGAAAGGACGACGGTGACCTCCTCGGAAGCCATCTGCGCCAGATAGTACAGCGGCACGCTGGACAGGTTCGATTGCGGCTCGTCCATGTGATACTGGATATCGGGCAGTGCATCGAAGAACTCGTCGGCGGTAATCATCTTGCGCACGTTCTTGATGCCCAGCTTGTCGGAAAGCTCGGCAGCGTAGTTGGTCTCGTTGAAGTTCTTGTAATCGAAGCCGACAGAATACGTGGTGTCGGGCATAAGACAGGCGGCAATGTAGCTGGAGTCCACGCCGCCAGAAAGAAACGAGCCCACCTTAACATCGGCAATTCGGTGTGCAGCGACGCTTTCGTGCACGACCTTGTCGCACTCGTCCACGTACTCCTCGAAGGTCTTGGAGTTGTCGTCGGTGAAGTCACAGCTCCAGTAACGCTTGATGTCCATGGTGTTGGTCGTCAGGTCATACGTAAAGCAATGCGCCGGGGCAAGCTTGAACACGCCCTTAAAGAAGGTCTCCTCCGTGGCGGGGAATTGCAGCGTCAGGTAGGGGCGCAGCGCGTCGTGGTTGACGGCCTTCTCAAACTTGGGATGGTCCAGGAAGCTCTTGATCTCGGAGCCAAACAGCAGCGAGCCATCGGATGCCTGGTAGTAATAGAACGGCTTGATACCAAAGATGTCACGAGCGCCAAAGAGTTTGTTCTTGTTCTGGTCGTGAATCACGAACGCGTACATGCCGCGCAGGCGGTTGACCAGGTCCTCGCCCCACTCCTCGTAACCGTGTACCAGGACCTCGGTATCGGCGTTGCAGTGGAAGGCGTAGCCGGCTGCCTCCAGCTCGGCGCGAAGCTCCTGGAAATTGTAGATCTCTCCGTTGAAGACAATCGTGACCTTGCCGTCGTCGCTCGACATGGGCTGAGCTCCAGCTTCGGAAAGATCAAGAATCGAAAGACGACGGAAGCCAAGGGCAACGTTGTTGACGATATGCTGGCCGCCCATATCGGGACCACGGTGGATGATGCGATTCATCATAGCCGTGAGAACCAGCTCACTCTGTTCATCTGTACCGGTAAAACCGACAAAACCGCACATGCAAGATCCTTTCTGCTGACGGCTCAGGTGTACTGCCGCAAGGATTGTGGCAGCTGATGTCAAATAATCTTTACTATCATGCCAATCTTTTGTTTCGTGATAGGGCATAAGCGCCGAGCGAACCGAAAAAACCACGCCCGATCTTCAGACGAAGCGTCGGGCCGTGGTTGCGAATGCTATGTATGAGCGGTTAACGCTTGCTGCGCTCGGCGAGACGGTGCTCCACCTTGGTGACGATGTGGATGAGCGGAATCGTCACGACCAGATAGTAAAGTGCGGCGCAAATGTAGGGCGTAATGTTGCCCGTGGTGGCCGTGAGGTTTTTGGAGAACAGCATGAGCTCCATGACGCCAACGCTCGAAAGCAGTGACGTGTCCTTGTACAGCATAACGAACTCGCTGGTCATAGTCGGTATAACGTAACGTACGGCTTGCGGGATCACGATGCGCGACATAACTTGGGACCAAGTCATGCCAAGCGAGTAGGCAGCTTCCGCTTGACCATGCGGTACGCTCTCGATGCCGGCGCGGAAAATCTCGGCAAGATAGGCCGAGCAGTTGATGGCTAGGACGCCAACGCCGAGCGGCAGATTGGGCACGTTGAGACCGATCATAGGGAACCCAAAGAACGCAATGTAGATCTGCAGGAAGAGCGGGGTTCCGCGCAGGACGTTGATGTATGTTACGGCGATGCCGCGCAGCATACGACTATGACTGATTTTCATAAAGGCAAACAGCAAGCCGATGGGGATGGCGAGCGGAAAACCGATAGCGGTCACGGCAAGTGCTATGCCCCAGCCCTTAAAGAGCGAGACGATTGAGGTGACGATAATCTGCGGCTTGCAGAACATGCCCAAAAACGGGTTGGAGTTCCACGCGGCAACCCAAGGCTGGGCATCGAGCCAGGCGACGATTTCTTGCACCATGGTGCTCTCCGAGACGCTGATGGTGGGGCTCTCGGGAAGATCTCGCTTGTCGCCGACGGCGACATAGCTGCCGGTGACGGCATAGGCACCCGCGTTGCTCGGGAATACGACGTCGGGGACGACAACGCGAATCTGTGAGCCGGCGGCGACGGGATCGGCGAACTTAATGACGAGCTTTGAGCCGTCCAGCGAGCACGATGCCTTGACACCCGTCTGGTTCAGCCCGTCGAGCAGCGTGACCTTAACATCGGTGCTTTCAAATGACCCGCCCTCGGGCAACTCAAGCTCAATTTGCGAAACGTCGCCCTCGTCGCTACCCGTTGTCGCTTCCCAGGTCAGGCGGGTTGCGATGCCGCCGAGCACGCCGTTGCCGCCGTCTTCGTTTGACTTGGCGGTCGCCGAGGTGACGGCGAGTGAAGTGCCCGTCGCGTCGTCTGAGCTCGAGGCATCCTCGTTATCGGACCCGCTCGTGGGTGCCATGCCAAACCACTTCTCGTACAGTTTGTCATAGGCGCCGGAGCTCTTGATCTTGGCGAGGGCATCGTTGATGGCCTGTGTCAGCTCGGGGTTGTCTTTAGAGACGGCAATGCCAAACTGCTCGCCCGTCGGAACCTCTTTGATGATCTCCATACCGGTAAAGGAGTTCGAAACCATCCACTGCTCAACGGGCAGATCGCATACGACCGCCTGGCACTGACCACTCATGACGGCGGTGAAGGCTGCCGTCCAGTCGTCAAAGTTGACGGTGGTTGCCTGCGGCAGGTTTTCGATTGCCCACTCCTCGGACGTGGTACCCGACTGCACGGCAATTTTGACGCCCGGTGCGTTGAGGCTATCGACCGTGTCGTATCCAGTGTTCTTTGCAACTGCGACGCCCTGGTTGGAGTCGATATAGGGATCGGTGAAGTCGACCTCTTCCTTGCGCTCGTCGGTAATCGTGATGTTACATGCGCCGACATCGGTCTTTACACCCTGCTTGACCATGGGGATAATGCCGTCGAACTTTTGCGCCGGCAAGTAGTTGAGCTCCAGACCGAGTTCGTCTGCGATCATGCCCATGAGTTCATAGGTAAAGCCCTGGTCTTCGCCGGAATCGTTGACGTATTCAAACGGGGGCGTGGCCAAGTCACTTGCGACGGTGAGCTTGCCATTCTCGACGAGTGTGTAGGTGCTCGAGGCGTTCTGGGAGGACGAACAGCCGCTCGCGCCGATGATGGTGGCAAGGGCCACAATGACCGTCGCGAAGGCGCAGACGATGTGCCGGGTCAACTGGACACGTGTCGAGTGGTGGCGACGTTCGAAGTGTCGTTTCATCTGGAATCCTTTGCTTTGGCATGATGGGTCGGCATTGCGGGTCAATGAGGCACATCAAGACATTTGGATAAAGAATAGCACCCAGATTTCCTTGTTTTTACGCGGGGCAACACTGTTGTCATTTATTAATCCACGGCACAGTCCATGCAATTTTTTAGAAGGCTGCAGTGCGCGCAAGGTCAGGTGGCATATTAGGATGGTTGATAATACAGAATGTTTCATCGTTTCTGCCGCGGGACGTCTTTTGCCCTTTAAGGCTGAATTTAGCGAGAGAGGTCTTTGTATGTCGAGTCCGACACAAGAGAAGCTAACTCTGATGCGCTATATAGAGTTGCTCGAGGAAGATGACCTTGTTGTTTCCAGACTGAGCGCTTCGTGCGACCAGCGCATTGAGTTTGCGACTGATGACTCGCGCCAGGTGCGTCCGGGCACGTTGTTTGTCTGCAAGGGCCGCGCGTTTAAGCGCGAGTACCTGCTTTCGGCAATCGCCGATGGCGCCGTGGCCTACGTTTCCGAGGTCGATTACGATGTCGATGTTCCCGCGGTGATTGTGAGTGATATTCGTCGCACGCTCGCTGTGGTGGCAGATGCCTTTTATGGGCACCCGTCGGGTAAGGTGAAGGTCTGCGCCTTTACAGGCACCAAGGGCAAGTCGACCTGCAGCTTTTATCTGCGTGGCATTCTCGCCAACGAGGCCAAGCTTACTGGTTGTCATCGACCCGCTCTTAATACGGGCATTGAGTTCGACGACGGCATCGAGGCAGGCCCTTCCAAACTGACGACTCCCGAATCCTTCCTGCTGCAGTCTCGCATCGCGCATGCTGCGGAGGCGGGTGCCCCGTGGCTGGTTATGGAGGCATCGAGCCAGGGCCTCAAATACGAGCGCACAGGCAAGATCGCCTTTGAAGTCGGCGCCTTTACCAATATCGGCGAGGATCACATTTCGCCGATTGAGCATCCGACACTCGAGGATTACTTTGCCAGCAAGCTCAAAATCTTCTCGCAGAGCCGTTTTGCCGTGGTCAATCTCGATATGGATAAGGTCGATCGTGTGCTCGAGGCGGCATCTCGTTGCGAGCGCACGGTGACGTTCTCCCTGACCGACGAGCGTGCCGACGTGCTTGCGCTGGCGATTCGTAATGGCGACTGCGGCGTGGTGGCAACGGTGCGCACGCCCCGCTTTACGCGCGACATTGTGATTCCCACGCCGGTTAAGTTCAATGTGTCCAACGCGCTTGCCGCTATTGCCTGCGCCGAGGCCCTGGGCATTTCCGAAGAGGGTATCGTCCATGGCTTTGAGGGCGTCTTCGTTCCCGGCCGTATGGAGCTCTATCCGTCCGTATCGGGCAAAATCTTGGGCGTCGTCGATTTTGCACATAACGGCATGAGCCTCGAGACACTCCTGCGTGACCTGCGCGAGAACTATCCCGAGCGCGAGCTGGCGGTTGTATTTGGCGCTACGGGCGGTAAGGGTGTCGACCGACGCACCACGATGGGCATCGCCGCTGGCAAGTATGCCGACCGAATCGTGATTACCGAGGACGACCCCGGCCCCGAGAACGTCGAGGATATTTGCGCCGAGATCGCGCGCAACGTTCAAGCGCAGGGAAATGATAACTGGCAAATCGTGACTGATCGCGTTGCCGCTATCGAGACTGCCGTGCGCGAAACCGTCCGTCCCGCCGTGGTCATCGTGACCGGTAAGGGCGAGGAAGAGCGCATGCTGCGCAAGAACGGACCCGAGCCTTGCGAGCGCGACGGTTCGATTCTCAAGCGCACCCTTGCGGCGTACGCCGCCTAAGACCAGAAGCCCCTTCTACGTAATGGAGTGACCATGTCCCACAATACCCTGCCGACCGTCGCTGAGCTTTCGGGCGAGATGCGCG
>CABULX010000115.1 GCA_902492545.1 uncultured Collinsella sp.
GATAATTGGATGAATATCATACCAATGTGGAATTACTTCTTCCGGCGGTGGATCACGTTAATCGCATAGCCGACGAGCATGGCCAAAACGATGACGATAAAGCCAATCAGGGGGTTGTCGTTCATGGGGTCCTCCTATTTTCCGAGCGGGGAGAATTCGTCGACGATGAGGTCGAGGCATTGCGGAAGCGCGCGGGCTCCAAAGACGCCCGAGTTGCTGGAGATGATCTCGCCATCGAACTGCATGCCCAGCGACGGCGTGCAGGTGATTTTGGCTTCCTTGGTCTGGATGATCTTGAACTGCGGACGGCCGAGCACCTTGCCGGCGGGGTCGAGCGCGGCGGTGATCACGGTGGGCAGGAGCTGGACGGTTTTTACGGGCTCGATGACCGCGATGTCGACCATGCCGTCGTTCATGCGGCAATCGGGGAACAGGTTGATATCGTTTTGAATGACCGAGGTGTTGCCGGCCATGCAGCAGATGCCATCGAGCTCCTCGACAATGCCGTCATGCTCAATCGTAAAATGCGCCACCGTGGGGTTGGGTGTGGCGAGCGCCGACAGGAAATAGGCGATCTCGCCGATGTCGTTTTTGGCGGGGGCGGCCTTCATCATGATCTCGGCGTCGAAGCCCGAGCCGGCGATGATGATAAAGCCGTGGCGCTTCTCGTTGCCGTTCTCGTCGAGCCAAAAGAGCTCGCCCATGTCCACTTTGACCGTGCGACCGGCGCGGCAAGCCTTGGCAAGCGCCGCTGCCTCGGGGGCATTACCGATGTTGTTAAAGAACAGGCAGGCTGTGCCGGAGGGGAAGACGAGCGTGGGGACACCGCACCCGCGCATTTGGTCGAGCACGTTGGAGACGGTGCCGTCGCCGCCCGAAACGACCACGCGATCAAACTCGCGCACGTCTGCCACGGCGTCCTCGGGTTCCATGCCATCGCCGATAAAGCGCATCACGACCTCGTCGCCGCCCTGCGCGAGGGCGTGCGTGAACGCGTAGATTTCATCTGAGCTGGGGCCCGATGCCGGGTTGTGGATGATAAGGCAGCGCATACTTACGTTCCCGTTCTGTGACTAACCGAGTATAGTTGTAAGGCAATGCCGATATCCTACCCGTGTTTTTCGGGCCTAACCTTATTCGATGGGTTGATATGTACATTTCCACACATCAGGCTCTGCTCGACTTTTGCCAGCGCGCCCGCGAGTTCGACGCGATTGCCGTCGATACCGAGTTTTTGCGCGAGCGCACGTTCCACCCGCGCCTGTGCTTGGTCCAGATTGCCACCCCTGCCGAGAGCGTCGCGGTCGATCCTCTGGTGATCGACGACCTGTCGCCGCTGGCCGAGCTTATGGGCGATGAGAGCGTGACCAAGGTCTTCCACGCGTGCTCGCAGGATATGGAGGTTATACTCCATACCGTGGGCGTGCTGCCGCGTCCCATTTTTGACACGCAGGTGGCCGCCGCCTTTTTGGGCGAGCGCCAGCAGATTTCCTACGGCGCGCTCGTGCAGACGTTTTGCGGCGTCTCATTGCCCAAGACCGAGTCACTGACCGACTGGTCGCGCCGCCCGTTGACCGA
The DNA here is from genome assembly GCA_902492545.1 of uncultured Collinsella sp. GTDB lineage: Bacteria > Actinomycetota > Coriobacteriia > Coriobacteriales > Coriobacteriaceae > Collinsella. Next base: position 1,579 of record CABULX010000115.1, read on the forward strand.
TAAGCAGATCGAGTACGCGATCGATGACGTCAAGTACCTGATCGTCGCCTATACCGAGATGATGAGTCGCCTGCGCGAGCTGGGCCGGGTGGACTGGGTGCTCGACGAGCTGCGCCCGCTGGCCGACGAGTCGCACTACCGCGCCGATCGTCACGAGGCATTCCGCAAGGTCAAGCGCATCAACTCCTGTAGCCGCCACCAGTTGGGCATCGCGCGTGAGCTTGCCGCTTGGCGCGAGGACCGCGCCGAGCGCCGCAACATCCCGCGCAAGTGGGTCATGTCCGACGATACGCTGCTGGCCCTGGTTAAACGTAATCCCGTTCGTGTTGAGGAGTTCCGCAGCATCCGCGGCACCGATCAGCTGGGGGAGCGCGACGTGGACGGCGCGCTCATGGCCATTAAGCGCGGTGCGAGCTGCCCGCACGATCGCCTGCCGCTCATGGTGCGCGGGCACCGTCAGATTTCGCCGGAGCTGGAGAGCGTGACGGACCTGATGTATGCGCTCATTCGCCTGGTTGCCGAGCGCTCGGGCGTGGCGACCTCGGTCATTGCCTCGCGCGATGACCTGGCCGACTATATTGAGCATCCCGAGCAGAGTCCCCTGCGCGAAGGCTGGCGTTTTGAGCTCGTGGGCTCGCGCTTGGACGATCTGCTCTCGGGCAACATGGGACTCACCGTGAAGGACGGCAAAATCGAGCTCCTGTAGGGAAGCCTAGCCGGCTGAGTGGGTAGAATGCCTCCAACGTGTAACTCGATTCGGAGGAATTCGCATGCCTTATTACTATGGATACGGCTTTGGCATTGACCCGCTGTACCTGCTGGTTGTTCTTGTCTGCACGGTGCTTGGCCTTGCCGCGCAGAGCTATATCAACTCGACGTACAAGACGTGGTCTAAGGTTCGCTCGGACGGCGATACGGGTGCTACGGTCGCGCGCCGCATGCTCGATGCAAACGGCTGCAATGCCGTGGGTATCAAGGGCGTCGCCGGCGAGCTAACCGATCATTACAACCCGCAGGATAACAACCTGTATCTGTCGGATGCCAACCGTTCGGGCGGGTCGGTCGCAAGCGTTGCCGTCGCCTGCCACGAGGCGGGGCATGCCGCCCAGCGTCAAAGCGGCTACGCCATGATGAAGGTACGCACCGCTTTGGTCCCCGTCGTCAACTTTACCCAGAACACCTGGACGATCGTGCTGCTCATGGGCCTGTTCATGAACATCGCGGGGCTCACGACCCTCGCGCTGGTCTTCTTCTCGTTTAGCGTGTTGTTCCAGCTGGTTACGCTGCCGGTCGAGATCGATGCCAGTCGCCGCGCCGTGGCGTATATCGAGCAGTCGGGCATGAGTTCCAAGCAGGTCAACGGCGCCAAGAAGGTGCTGACGGCAGCCGCGCTTACCTATGTGGCCGCAGCGCTCACCTCGATCATTCAACTGCTCTACCTGATGGCTCGCTACAACAGAAACTCCAACCGATAACAAATAGGACAGGCAGGCGCCGCGGGGATTCGTGTCCTCGCGGCGCTGTACTATGTGTTGGACTTAAATTTGCACGGGGCCGGAGCCTCTGTGCGCGATAACGAAAGGAGGCTGCGTGGCAGGCTGGAATCTGACCGGCAATACCGTTTCCGCCGAGTTCGACGGATCGGACGAGCAGGAGCGCAAAGAGCTCAGCGTGAGCCAAGCGGTGGAGATCGCCGCCGGCGCACTCGATGCCATTCCGCAGCTGAGCGTTCTGGGTGAGGTCACGGGTTTTCGTGGTCCCAATGCCCGAAGCGGCCACTGCTACTTCCAAATCAAGGACGACTCGGCGGCCGTCGACTGCATCATTTGGAAGGGCGCCTATCTCAAGCGCACCTTCGACTTGCGCGACGGCATGCAGGTAAGCTTTAAGGGCGGCTTCAATCTCTACAAGCCTACGGGTCGCATGAGCTTCGTCGCCCGCTCGTTTTCGCTGGCGGGGGAGGGCCTGCTGCGTCAACAAGTGGCTCAGTTGGCCGAAAAGCTGCGTCGCGAGGGCCTGATGGACGAAGCGCGCAAACGCCGCATTCCGGTGTTTTGCTCGCGTGTGGCGGTCGTCACCTCGCTTTCGGGTGCCGTAATCGACGACGTTAAGCGCACATTGCGCCGTCGCAACCCGCTCGTCGAGCTTGTCTGCGTGGGCGCAAAGGTCCAGGGCGAGGGCGCGCCGGCAGAGCTTATTGAAGGCTTGCGCCGCGCCGCTGCCATTACGCCGGCGCCCGATTGCATTTTGCTCGTGCGTGGCGGCGGTTCCTTCGAGGACCTCATGACCTTTAACGACGAGGAGCTTGCCCGTGCGGTGGCAGCCTGTCCCGTGCCCGTGGTGACGGGCATTGGGCATGAGCCCGATACCTCGATCTGCGACATGGTGAGCGACCGTCGCGCTTCCACGCCCACGGCGGCGGCCGAATCGGTGGCGCCGGCCATGACGGAGTTGGCCGACGTGCTCGAGACGCGCCATCAGCGTCTGGGTGCCGCGATGGCTTCGATGATCGGGTCGGATCAGGTTGATCTGGAAATGCTCGACCAGCGCGGTCGTCGTGCTTGGGACACCTATACGGCTCGTCTGGGCGACGCGCTCGATGCAGCCGCGTGCCGCCCGTGCCTCAACGACCCAACGTTTGTGGTCGAGCGTCGCGAGTCCGAGCTTGCCCTGACGGCCGATCGTCTGTCCGGCGCCATAACGCGTTCGGTCGGGACATTCCGCTCCAACTTTGAGCGCCTGCCCGAGCGTCTGGCTGCAAGCACCTCGGGGCTCGATGGCAAGCGCCATACGCTCACGCTTGCGAGTTCCCGTCTGGAGCATCAGGGGCGTACGATGCTCAGCAAACCCGCGTCCGACCTTGGCCGAGCCGCCGCTTCGCTCGATGCCCTGTCGCCGCTCAAGGTGCTTGCCCGCGGCTATTCCATCGCGTACAGCGATGATGGGGTGGCTACGAGTGCCAAGACCTTTAAGCCTGGTGACGCCATCCGCGTGCGCATGGCAGACGGCAACGTGGCGGCAACGGTCGATACGGTCGAGTAAACCGCGTTTCATAGCGATAAACCTTTAGGAAAGGAAACAGATATGACAGAGAAGACCCCGGTCGAGCAGCTTACGTACAAGCAGGCCTCGCAGGAGTTGGAGCTCATCATCCGCAGCCTGGAGTCGGGCGATATGGAGCTCGAGGAGTCGCTCGAGAGCTATACCCGCGGCGTCGAGCTCCTCAAGAGCCTGCGCACCCGCCTGTCCGATGCCGAGCAGAAGGTCTCGGTGCTCCTTAAGGACGTCGACGGCAACGACGTGCTCGCCGACGGCGAGGCCGCCAACACCGACGACAACCTCTCGTTCTAACCATCCCGACAAATATAATTACCTTGGTCTGCAAGAAAGGAACCAACCATGTGCGATTGCATCTTCTGCAAAATTGCCAACCACGAGATCCCCTCGACCGTTGTCTATGAGGACGACCAGGTCATCGCCTTCGACGACCTCAATCCCCAGGCGCCGGTCCATACGCTCGTGATCCCCAAGAAGCACTACAGTGACATCGCCGACAACGTACCTGCCGAGACCATGGGCGCCATGGCTCACGCCATCCAGGAGGTCGCTAAGGCCAAGGGCTTGGAGGACGGTTTCCGCGTCATCTCCAACAAGGGCGTCAACGCCGGCCAGACCGTCATGCACTTCCACATGCACGTTCTCGGTGGCAAGAACCTGGGCGAGAACCTCATCTGAGGGCGCGTAGGCCGTCGACTTGGCTGCCTTTGGAGTAATCTATGCAGCTTTCTCAACTCGAATACCTTCAAGCGGTAGCGAACTATGGCGGCGTGCGCAAAGCAGCTCGCGCTGTTCACGTGAGTCCGCAGGCCGTTTCGTCGGCAATAAAAAAGTTGGAATCTGAGTATCAGATTGTTTTGCTCGACCGATCGGCGGGGGAGGCTGTTTTGTCTCCGGCGGGCAGAGAATTTGCGCGTCGTGCACGCGTGATTCTGGCACAAGTCGACGATCTCAAAAAGTACGCTCAATCAAGGGACGACGGCGTCTCGCCCGATGGCCACTTTCGTCTTTACGCCCCCTGCCTTCATGGGCGGGGGCGCCTTTTTTCCGAAAACTGGTACGACTCGTTTGAAAGCTCGCACCCTCAGATTCATCTTGATGTGTGGCATCAGCCAACGGCAACATGCTTTGAATCACTTATACTTGGAATTTCGGACGCGGCTATCTCGTTTGAGGAACCACGGGACAGCGTCCTTTCTTCAAAATATATGGGTGAAAAGGAGCTCAGGGTTCTTTCATGTCCAGCTGGTCATCAATCTGTTGACGCTATGACCATTCGTGAGTTACTGGGCGGCAGGCTCGCTGTTCCCATTAATTTGTCACCCTGTCTCAATGCAATCAATCAATGTCCCGAAGCTCAGCTGGTTAATTTCCGCTTTCGCGATGTCGAATACGGAAACAGGGCGCAGGCTGAGTTTCTTCAAGCCGGGGGATTGATATTGAGTTTTTCTGGCTCTTCTCTCGCATCGGGTGGATCGGAAGTGAGCGAGTGCTCCATTGAAGCCTCACATGACGTAGCCTTGCCCATCTACTTTTGCTATCGACAAAATGCCTGGACCGATCGACACCAGACGGTATTTCTTCACCTATTGCGTCATCTCGCTTCGTGAGGCCATTTGGCCTCGTGTCGTCAAGTGAATGTTGACGCCCTGCAACACATAGCTGACAGCTTTGCCCTCATGCTTTTCCAAGATTTCGATTTAGATTGCTGACTCTTGGAGGGCGGAGCATGAAAAACCGTACGGTTTTGCTTTATATGACGTTCGTTTTTCTGTCGAACTTCAGCACTATTTTGTATTTTCTGACGGTTTACCTTGAATTCGTCGGATTCTCGATAGTGGCGATGGTCGCGCGCGCAGACGTGGTGTAAGAGCGTCCTGAGGTCCGTCGCTGCAAATCC
>CABULX010000116.1 GCA_902492545.1 uncultured Collinsella sp.
GCGCAACGCGTTGCGCTGAGTCCTGAGGCTGTTGCAATGAAAATGAGAATCAAGGGATGTATATCACTGTCCGTTTATGGAACCTATCTCCAACGAGTCGTAGCCATAGTGTTTAATGTTAGAAACACATAGTTGCCGGCGGGCCGCTGGCGACGTTCCCCCTGATATCGGAGGTTCCAGGTATGTTTCGCGCTCCGTTAAACAACTATCGGTTGGGCTAACATGGGTCGCCGTGCTATTTCGATAACCCTTGCAGTGGTCTGCCTGGCTGTGCTCCTGGGCGCTACAGGGCTGTTTGCTATAAGCCGAGAAACGTCCTATATGCAGGAATGCGCTTCCGAAGGGTTTGCCATTGATGGTTACTATCGGGATGACAAAACGAGTCGGGAAACCCTGGCTTTTCTTGAGGAGGACAACTGTCGATGGCAGCTGGTCGATCAAGACGGAATCTGCACAGACGGGCAGTTTAAGCGTACGGATGACCCCAACATCCTGATATTAAAGAAGGAAAACGGCGAAGAATTCGGCACGATTCACGTTGCGTATATATCGCGCCGACGCAATCAGGGGCAGATTTACCTAATTAGAAATACTAAGGTGACCCGATTTTATCTGGTGAGCACCGATCCGGCGTTTACAGTGGAATCTGGCGATGTCGATGCGGACGTCTGATTCACGGCAATAAAACAGCGAGCGGGGCGCGGGTGAACTGCACCCCGCTGTTTGCTCGTGTCCGTATCGCGTCTGCGTCTCGTCGTAACTTGCGTCCGTGCGCGCATTCATCCCGCGCCGGTATCACTTCACATCGAACTCCACGCGATCGAGTTCGGGCACATTGAGGTCGATGAGCTTGCGGGCGACGTGACGGTCGTGTGCCCCAAGCGCCTCGCCTGTCGTCACATGGGCGACAATCTCGCGCTCGACGATGCCCTCTTCCTCGCCTTCGGTAGCCGAGGTTTCGACGGCGACGGTGTAGTCCTTAAAGCCCGGTAGCACCGCCGCAAGCTCGCGCGTGGTTTCGGTGACGCCGTAGCCGTCCTGCACGCCGGACTGCGCCGAGCCAATATACCCCGCCGTCATGACGATGCAGGGGATGGCAAAGACTACCGTGCCCACAATGATGCGGCGGCGCACCTTGCGTGATAGCTCGTCGACCTCGGCATCTTCCTCGGCAGTCACAATGCCGTCGCCGTTGAGGTCGCGCTTGAGCGGCACGCGTAATAGAAGCAGCACGGCTTCGGCAGCCAGCGCGATAAAGACCACGTTGACGCCAAACTCATAAAGCGCCGAGAGAAACAATGACCCGCTTGCGATGGCGATGCCATAGCCCGCCGCGCACAGGGGCGGCATGAGTGCGGTCGCCACAGCCACCCCGGCGATGAGCGTGGCGGGTTCCTGGTCGCGCGAGTTGCCCAGGCCACCCGCAAAGCCGCCCGCGAGCGCGACGGCAAGGTCCCACACAGTCGGTGTCGAATTGTCGATGATGGCGGCCGTGGTGGTGCCAAGGGGCGAGAGCTTAAAGTACAACGTGGACGTGACCAGGCAAAAGGCCATCTGCAGAGCCAAGCTCGCGACGGCCTCAAGGGTAATCTCGCGGTCGAGCGTGGCGATGCCGTATGCCATGGCAAGGACCGAGCCCATGAGCGGGCAGATGAGCATGGCGCCCACGATGGCAATGTCCGAGTCGATATCGAGGCCGATGCTCGCGATGAGCATAGCGATGATGAGGATGCACAGGTGAGAGCCGGTCAGGCGTGCCCCGTTTACAAAGCGCTTGCGAATCACGTGGTAGGGCGCACGGCCCTCGCGAATGTTGAATGCCCGCTTTAGAAAGCGGCTTGCGTTCTCCATGGCCTCGCTGTGGGCGGGGCGGATGCCATGGCGCCGATGATGGCGCTCGCGCAGTCGCTTGAGCTGTTGTTTATCGAGTTCCATGTCCACCTCGTATTGCCGTAGGAACGCGGGTGCGTTCGCAGCATGTACTCTACACCGTGACGGGCGGGGCGGTCATCTTGACAGGGAACTTAGGCGAGCAGGCAAAGGAAGACACGCCACATGCGAGTACTGCTGAGGGTTTCGGCAGATACAAAAAAGCGCGGGGCCGGATGGTCTCCGACCCCGCGCTCTGCACGGGTGCGTTGTTGTTTGGTTTAGCCCAGCAGGCTCAGGCCAACAGAGACAAACGCCAGGATAACGCCGACGATGGACTCGCCGCCGAGCAGGCCGCTGGCAACGACCAGACCCTGTTCCTGGAAGGCGGCGTCCTTGGCAGCTCTCTCCTCGTCGGAAAGACCAGCGGTGGCGTCGCGGTGGGCGGACCACTTGTCGTAGGCGAGCTTGACGCAGGAGCCCAGGAATGCCGTGAGTGACATGTAGAACGGCAGGTACACGCCCAGGCCGATCATCATGGCCGGAATGCCGAGCCAGTACATGACGATGCCGGCGATAAAGCCGCCAACGAACCACGGCACGCTCGGGATGCCCGAGACCATGGTGGCGACGACGCTTGCCTGCGCGGCAACAAAGCTCTTGTCGGGGCCAAAGGCGTCCGGGCCATAGGCGGTGACGAGCGCGACCATGACGGCTGCGGCGACCAGGGCGCCCACGATGCCGCCGATGGCTTGGCCGATCCATTGCGCACGCGGGTTGGTGCCCAGCACGGCGCCGGCCTTAAAGTCGTTCATGACGTCGCCCGCAAGGCCGCACGCCACGGCAACGATGCCGGCGATAAAGAACAGCTTGACCTGAGCGATCTGTGCGAAGGCAGCCACGATGAGCATAACGATGAGGCCAAAGATTTCCATGGGGTCGATACCCGTCTGGCCGCAGCTCTGCGCGCTCATGATGGTGGTGACAAAGGTGAACAACGTGACGATGACGGCCGGAACGGGGCCAAGGTCGAGCGCGATGGCAACGATTACGGCGATGGCGGCAGCGCCCAGGCCGATGATGCCGGCGTCGAGCTTAAGAGAGCCCGAGATAAGCGACTGCTCGTCGGTGTCGGTGGAGCTGTCGGCGGCAAGACCGCGGACGATACCGGCGACCTGCGGCAGGATGTCCTTGAGGACGACGGCGACGCCAAAGCCCATCATAAGACCCATACCGAGGGATTTGACGATACCCTGCGCGGTCACAATATCGAACAGGCCAGCAGCGGTGCCGCCAACGATGATGCCAAAGTTGCCCAGCAGCGCGCCGGCAAACCAGAAGGCGACGGGGGCGAAGCCCACGAGGAAGCCGATGGACAGCAGCATGGGCGAGTTGTAGATGGCAAAGGTCACGCCGGGGATATTGAGCGTGCACAGCATACTGGGCACCACGCCCAGGGCGTCGCGCAGCACGCTGTAGATGCCTGCGATGGCCATGGAGCCAAAGAGCTGCTTACCGGTCTTGCCGCCGGCCTCGGTAGCACGTAGGGTCTGGGCAGCGGCGTTGCCGGTGGGGAACTCCAGCGCGGCGTCCACGATAAAGTGACGGTGGATGAGCGCTGTCGCTAGAAGGCCCAAGATGGTGCCGGCGAGCGCCACGATAAACATGTCGAGCCAGCTGATCTGGTCGGCATAGCCCAACATCCAGGCGCCCGGGATGGTAAACGCCAGGCCGCCGGCGACCATGGCGCCCGCAGACATGATGGTGTGGGTGACGTTGGCCTCGTTGAGGCTGGCGTTGCCCATGAGCTTAAGGAAGAACAGCGAAATGACGGCAGCGAAAATGATCGGCCAGGGGAGGGCGCCCATCTTGAGGGCGGTATAGGCCGAGCTTGCCGTGATGATCACGCAGCCAAGGGCGCCGATGACGACGCCGCGCAGCGTGAGTTGACCGCGCATCGAGGTGCGGTTCGAGGGATTGCTCATATAGAACTCCTTTGCGTATATCCGCTTCCCCCGGGAGCGCCGCTACGGATACGGCGCGGGAAGTCGGGTTACCAAGGGCCGATGCGTGAGCTCGCGTACGACCGCGCATCAGTATAGCCGCAAGCTAGTCATTTTGGGATGACTGGTTTAGGTAGGCGATATACTGCTGGGCAGACGAAAGGAGCGCCGACGATGCTTAATGGGTGCGCATATATATTGACGGTCGACGTGGGCAACACGTTCATTCGCTTTGGCCTGTTTGCAGAGGATTCGGCCGCGGCGCAGGAATGCCCGCTTGCGACGTGCGAGATCACGACGCCGTCGAGCATTACAGCCGACGAAGCGCGCATGAGGCTCGCGCAGGTCATGGGCGCGCTGGCGGCCGATGCGGGCATGCCCGGCGCGCTCGTTCCCGCGGCCGCAGTGCTGAGCTGCGTGGTGCCGGCGCTCGAGCGCCCGTGGAAGGTGGCGCTTTCCCGTACCTGCACGGGACGCGTGCTCACGGTGGGACCGGGACTTAAGACTGGCATGCCCGTCCACTACGACGACCCCGCCGAGATCGGCCCCGACCGCATCGCCGATGCCGTGGCGGCTCGTGCCGTCTACGGCTCTCCGTGCATTGTGATCGACCTGGGCACTACGACCAATATCGAGGTCATCGATACGCACGGAACCTTTGTCGGCGGCGTCATCGCGCCGGGCCTGGCACTTGGCGCCCGCTCGCTTTCGGCCGCTGCGGCGCGCCTGCCGCAGGTCGAGCCCTCGGCACCGGCGCGCGTCATCGGTCGCAACACGCGCGAGGCCATGCGCTCGGGCGTGGTTCTGGGCGAGGTGGCCCGCATCGACGGCATGCTCGACATGGTGCTCGCCGAGATGCGCGCGACCAAGGCCGCGGGGGAGGGCGATGTGCCCATCGTCATTACCGGCGACGATGCCGAGGCGCTTGCGGCGTTGGTTGGCCATAGCCTGACGGTCGACGATGCGCTGACGTTGCGGGGTCTCGCCGAGCTCTACCACATCAACCAAAAGCCCCGACGCGCGTAGGACGGGGGCTGGTGGGATAAGCGCCCCTACCTTTCACCTGCTACAATGGGTCAAACTATTGCGATTTCGGAGGTGTCTGCCATGTCGGACGATCTTCATCAAACCGCGTCGGGCAAGCGCCTGGACGTCATTAGCTGGGATGAGTTCTTTATGAGCGTGGCCATCGCCGCGCAGCGCCGCAGTAAGGACCCCAACACGCAGGTGGGCGCGTGCATCGCCAACACCAACCACCGCATCCTTTCGGTGGGCTACAACGGTACACCCTCGGCGCTCAACGACGACTTTTTTCCGTGGGGTACGAGCGACGACCCGCTGCAGGACAAGCACAACTACGTGGTCCACGCCGAGGCCAACGCCGTGCTCAACTACCGTGGTTCGCTCAAGGACCTCGAGGGTTCCACGGTCTACGTCACGCTGTTTCCGTGCCACGACTGCGCCAAGATTTTGGCGCAGGTGGGCGTGGGCGAGGTTGTCTACCTGGACAACAAGTACGCCGACACCGATGATGGCCGTATCAGCCGCCGCATTCTTGACTCTTGCGGCATCAGCTACCGCCAGGTCATCGTCGATGTTCAGATTGGTACCGGGGGACAGGCTCGACAGTAATCATGCGTTGTCGCTATCTGACGACGAACGCAGCTCAAAGAGTCCCGTCCCAAATTGACCGCTCGTGAAAGTCGTGTCCGCACGCATGGCTGGCGCCTAAGCGGGTACATGGCTGTAGTAACATAGCCCCTGTCCGCGGGCGTGCCCGCGCTATTGTGAGAAAGGAGCCCCTGTGGCTGTTAACGAAGAGCTGCTTAAGAAGGTTCTTGAAGAGATCCGCCCCAACCTGCAGGCCGACGGCGGCGATATGGAGTATGTGGGCGTCGACGATGAGGGCGTCGTCAAACTGGAACTGCAGGGCGCCTGCGCCGGCTGCCCCATGAGCTCGCTGACCCTGTCCATGGGCATTGAGCGTATCCTGAAGGAGCATGTGCCCGGCGTTACCCGCGTTGAGCAGGTCAATGCTTCCGGCGAGGCCGAGGACCTGTACGACGAGTACGCGCCGTTCTAAGATGCGAAAGCTGCGGACGGCATACTCCGCATAGACGTTACGCCCAAATATGCGGCTGCGAGCGCAAGGCCCGCGGCCGCATTTGTATGTAGGGAGTAGGAGGGTCGACATGCTCAACGACTTCTACCATATGCTTGATCCCGTCGCGATCTCGGCGGGCCCCATCACCATCTACTGGTACGGCCTGGCCTACGTGGTCGGCGCCCTGCTCACGGCGGTCGTCATGTACCGCACGCAGCGTCGCTGGGGCTTTAACATCACGATTGACGACCTGACGAGTGTCGTGGTCGGTGTGGTCTTTGGCCTTATCATTGGCGCCCGCCTGTTCTACGTCATCTTTTACGGCGACGGCTACTACTGGGCGCATCCGCTCGAGATCTTTGCCACCAACGAAGGCGGCATGAGTTTCCATGGCGGCCTGGTGGGCGGCATCATCGGCGGCGTGCTCGTGTGCCGCATGTATAAGCTCGATGCATGGACTTTGGCAGACCTTGCCGTCATAGGCGCGCCGCTGGCCTTGTGCCTGGGTCGTTGTGCCAACTTTGTCAACGGAGAGCTGT